>NZ_FYDU01000030.1:0-23626 GCF_900187575.1 Pseudomonas sp. Irchel 3A5
GGGCAGGAGCACTATCTACAATAGAGGCTCTTGGCCTTAGGAGCTCAACAGCTTCCTGCTCTCCCTCGATGATCAGTCGAGAACTATGGCGCGGTGAGGCGCTAGAGTCGAGATACAAGGAGCTCACGAGCAACGCGAGGCAGCGATAGCGGTGTGTCAGACAAATTGCTATCGCTGCCTCGCGTTGCTCGTGAGCTCCTACAGGGGGGCCATTATTTTTCCAATCAGTGCAACGAAGCCTCTCTCGATTTCGCGACATCCTCTGCCTTCACTTCCCCATTGCTCTGTCCAAAACGACGTAATACAAACGTGCTGACCGCTGCCAGCTCGGTGTCGTTGTATGCGCGTGCGAAGTCGGGCATGCGTTGATCGGCGCGGAGCATGCCCTGGGTGTGGCCTTCCAGCAACGTCGCCATCAGGTTGGTGCCTGCCGGGTCGTTGACGGTTTTCAAGCCAATCAAGGTTGCGATTGCCGACTGATTACCTGTGCCGTCCAGACGGTGGCAGCCCACGCAGGAATCGGTAAACACCTTGCTGCCCAGGCCTTTCTCAGCCTTGTCGTTGACCGCAACAGCCGGTCGCGGCACACCCTGGCTGCGTGCAGGCGTTGACTTGAGGTAAACGGCAATTGCGTTCACGTCTTCCGGCGTCAGGTAGCGCAGGCTGTGCTCGACTGCATCCGCCATCGGCCCGCCAGCACCGCCATAACCCGGCGCGTAACCTTTGGACAGGTAGCTCACCAACGCCTCTTGCGGCCAGGCACCGATCCCGTGTTTCGGGTCAGAGCTGATGTTGTAAGCACGCCAGTTGCCAATTTCACCACCGGCCAAGGATTTACCGCTGCTCATGGCCTGGAAGATATTGCGCGGGGTGTGACATTCGCCACAGTGACCCGGCCCCTGCACCAGATACGCGCCACGGTTCCATTCGGCAGACTGTTTGCTGTCCGGCACAAAGCGTTCGTTATCGGCGAAGATCGCGTTCCAGAAGAACATGCCCCAACGCTGGTTGAACGGAAAAGCCAGGTCATTTTCTTTCGGCTTCTGGCTGATCGGCTCAAGGCTGAACAGATACGCTTTGATCGCCAGAATGTCCTCGCGCGGCATTAGCGTGTACGAGGTATACGGGAAGGCCGGATAGTAATGCTTGCCGTCCTTGCCGACGCCCTTTTGCAACGCGCTGACGAATTCATCGTCGGTCCAGTTGCCAATCCCGGTTTCCTTATCGGGGGTGATGTTCGGCGAATACAGCGTGCCAAACGGCAGCTTGAATTCCAGCCCGCCCGCATAGGGCTTGCCGCCAGGTGCCACGTGACATGCCACGCAATCAGCTGCACGAGTCAGGTACTCGCCTTTGCTGATGAGGCTTTGATCAGCAGCCTGAGCCGTCAGCCCAAAGCTTGCACCCAGCACGGCGAGCGCATAATTCAACGTTTTCATGACAGCGCTCCTCAAAGAGTGAAATAGCCGAAACGGCTCAGTGGCAGACGGCGCTCGCGTACTTTCGACGCGGCGAACACGGCGTTGACCAGGGCTGCAGCAGCAGGCACTGCGCCGGTCTCACCGACACCACCGGGGCTTTCTTCACTCTTGATCACATGCACCTCCACAGGCGGTGCATCACTCATGCGGATCTGCCGATAGGCGTGGAAGTTGGTCTGCACGACCTGGCCTTTCTCGATGAGGATTTCATTGAACAGCGCAGCCGACAGGCCGAACAGCGTGCCGCCTTCCATCTGCGATTCGACAGACCGTGGGTTGGTGGCAAAGCCGCAATCCACCACCGTGATCAGCCGCTTGATCCGCATCCCTTTGTTAGCCTGCACTTCCAGCTCGACGATGGTCGCCACGAAGCTGCCAAACACGGCGCTGACCGCAACGCCACGACCGTGGCCGGCGGGCAGAGGGGTTTTCCAGTCGGCGATATCTGCAGCCTTCTTCAAGACTGCCTGAGCGCGGGGTTGCTCCTGCATCAGGCTCAGGCGGTATTCAACCGGATCAATTTTGGCGTTGTGCGCCAGCTCGTCGATGAAGCTTTCGACGGCGTAAGTGCTGCGCAACGGGCCCACGCCACGCCACCAAGAAACCGGAATCACGTCCGGGTCCTGACGGATGTAGCGCACTTGCAGGCTGTCGAGTTTGTAGACCGGGTCGATGGCCACTTCGACGGCGTCAGCATCCACACCGCTTTCCGGCAGCTTGCCGACGTACGCAGCCACCACTGAAGCGCCCGCGATTCGGTGTTCCCAGCCAATCGGTTTGCCATCCTTACCCAGCGCGGCATTCATGCGGTCCACATAATGCGGACGGTACTTGTCATGGGTCATGTCCTCTTCACGGCTCCAGATCAGCTTGATCGGGTAGCTGAGCTGTCGGGCGATGTCCACGGCCTGGAAGATGAAGTCCGACTCCAGACGACGACCAAAGCCGCCACCGATGAGCTGGTTGTGGATAACGACTTTATCCACAGGCAGACCGGCGACCTTGGCCGCGCCCATTTGCGCGAAGCCCGGTGCCTGACAACCCACCCACAGCTCGCACATATCAGGGCGAACATGGGCAACACAGGTCATGGGCTCCAGCGGCGAGTGAGACAGGAACGGCTGCTGGTATACGGCTTCGAACTGACTTGAAGCGTTCTTCAGCGCCGCGCCGATGTCACCGGTCTGCTTGGCGAAAACGCCGTCCTTGGAACTGGCGTCCAGCAGCTCTTTGTCCAGCTGTGCAGACTCGATGGAGGCGTGAGGACCGAAGTCCCATTCAATTTCCAGCGCCTTCAGCGCTTGCTGGCAAGACCAGAAATTGGTTGCAGTGACGGCGACGGCATTCTCCAGAAGGATCACGTCGCGAACACCGGGGACTTTGCGCGCGGCTTCATCTTTCACGCTGCGCAGCTTGCCGCCGTGGACCGGGCAGGTCAGCGACGAAGCGATCAGCATGTCGGGGATTTTCACGTCGATGGTGAACTGCGCCGAACCGTTGACCTTGTGCGGCGTGTCCAGACGTTGTGCGGAAGTGCCCAGCAATTTGAAGTCGGCAATAGCCTTGAGCGGCACGTCCTTGGGAACCGGGAGCGCAGCAGCGGCTTCTACCAGTTCACCATAGGACAAGGTCTTGCCGTTTGGCCCCAGCACCTGACCGTTTTCGGCACGGCACAGGCTTGGCGCCACGTTCCAGCGAACGGCGGCGGCTTGGATCAGCAGAACGCGCGCGGTTGCACCGGCTTTGCGCAAAGGCTCCCAGGTATAGCGGGTCGATGAAGAACCGCCGGTGGCCTGGAATTGCAGAATGTTGTCGGTGTACAGCGCCGCGTCGGGCGGCGACTCTTCGATCCTGACCGAGCTGAGCGGGACTTCCAGCTCTTCGGCGACCATCATTGCGATCCCTGTCTGAACGCCCTGACCCATTTCGATTTTCGGCGAGATCAAGGTGACCTGACCGTCGAGAGCTACGCGCACAAAGGCACCAAAACCCGGCGAGGCTTTGTCACCCAGACGGGCAGCGCTGACCGCTTCGGCCGCCATGCTGCGTGTGGCCATCGGCGGCAGCCAGGTGCTGATCACCAGCCCTCCCAGCGAAAGCGCTCCACCCTTGAGCAGTCCGCGACGAGACACCGTCGCAGCAGATCCTTTTACTTCTGACATGGTGTCTTCCTTCAGGCCTGACTGACGCTTTTGATGGCGGCACGAATCCGCGTGTAGGTCGCACAACGGCACAGATTCCCGGCCATGGCCTCGGTGATCTGTTCATCGTTGGCGTCCGGATGCGCCTGCAGCAGCGCCACGGCAGACATGATCTGCCCCGGCTGGCAGTAACCGCACTGCACGACTTCATGGGCGAGCCAGGCTTTTTGCACTTCCTGACCGACCGGCAGTTCGCCGACGGCTTCAATGGTGGTGACTTTGCGCCCGCCAACAGCACTGACCGGCAACACGCAAGAGCGTACGGCCTGACCGTCCAGATGCACCGTGCACACGCCGCACTGGGCGATGCCGCAGCCATATTTGGTACCCGTCAGGCCCAGCACATCGCGCAGGACCCAGAGCAATGGCATGTCTTCAGCGACATCCAGCTCATGCTCCTGACCATTGATCAGTAGTGTTTGCATCGTAAAACCCCTGGCATTGATCACGGTTAACCGCTGATGCGTCGGGTTGGCGACGCTGGTCCACAGCGGTTTCGGTTCGGTTCTGTATAGTTCTGTGATCACCCGGATCGTTGCCGGGTAATTTAAAAGTAGCGCGCCTATGAAAACGCCGGAGGATTTAATCCGGCAGGCAGAAACAAAAAAGAAAGACAGCAGGTATGGCAGCCGCTCTTTGGCGTGACTTGCGCAATACCTTGACGAGGATCGTCAGCAATACGGTCGTGCGCGGATAGTACGCGTGTGCTGCCACAGGACGACATGCCTAGAACTCCGGGGTTCGTGCCTGATTCCATGCTATTCCTGATTAACCGGCAGGAATGCGATCGCCTGTGGGCGATTCGCAAGCCGACGTGGGACCGGCTTTAGCCGGGAAGGCGGTATTTCTGACGATGAAGATGTACTGAATGTACCGACCTCTTCCCGGCTGAAGCCGGTCCCACGTCATCAGTGAATCCTGTAAGAGATTCTATGCTCGCCCACGTCAGTGATTCATGTGGGAGCCGCTGATACTTCACAAATCTCTGAACTATCGATTTGAGCTTTCCTATTCTTCTCGCTCATCACGCCCACCTAAGATCAGCCCGCGCCACTTGCTTGAGCAATCTTTTGAGGTCGATCGATGAAGCTGGAAATATTCCGCACCCTCTGGGGCTATACCGCGAGCAGGACTCAGGCTCTGGAAGAACTGCTCGAAGCCGGGTTCGACGGGATGGAGGCTCGACTGCCACTAAGCGCGGCAGAACGTGCTGAGTTCGCGGCGTTCCTGCGGGCCAATCAGGTGGGCTATATCAGCACCGTCTTCACCGCTTACGATGTGCTGCCAGAACAATCCGCCACGGTCGCCGAACACCTCACTGATCTGGACAAAAAACTGGGCTGGGCCAGTGAGCTGTCGCCGCGCTTCGTCAACGTGCTGGCCGGTAATGACCGCTGGCAGTTGCCGCAACAAGTGGAGTTCTTCGGTCAGGCTCTGGAACTGGCGCGCAAGCACGGTCAGTTATGCACCTTCGAAACTCATCGTTCGCGCTCGCTGTTCAATCCGTGGGTGACCCTTGAACTGATTCGGCAATTGCCGGACCTGCGTTTCACCAGCGACATCAGCCACTGGATCGTGACCTGCGAGCGCTTGCTCAATGATCCGGAAGACGACCTGAGCGCTTTCGTTGAACGCGTCCATCACATTCAGGCCCGGGTCGGCTATGACCAGGGCCCGCAAGTACCGCATCCCGCCGCACCGGAATACGCAAAAGAACTGGCCTTCCATCAGCAACACTGGGAAGCGATCTGGCGCTCGCAACAGGAGCGCGGCTATCAAGTCACCACGCTAACGCCAGAGTTCGGCGCCGATGGCTACTTGCATCATCTGCCCTTCACCAATGTCCCGGTGGCCGATTTGTGGTCGTTGAACACCTGGATGGGCAAAACCGAACGCGAACACTTCCAGCGCTTCACCCAATCCACCCGCCGCTAATGGAGCCTGTTGTCATGCCGGATCACTCTCAAGCCATCGCCAACTTCAACAGCATTCCGGTGGTGAATATCGCCGGGCTGTTCAGTCCCGATATTGCCCAGCGTCAGGCGGTGGCCGAAGAGCTTGGCAAAGCGGCGCGGGAAGTGGGCTTTCTGTACATCAAGAATCACGGCATTGATCAGCAGTTGATCGATGGCTTGCGTCAGGCGGCCAAGGATCTTTTCGCCCAGTCGCTGGATTACAAGATGCAGCATTACATCGGCACGTCGCGCAGCCACAAAGGCTTCGTGCCGGAAGGCGAAGAGGTGTATGCCAAAGGCAAACCGGATCATAAAGAAGCCTTCGATATCGGCTTTGAAGTGGGTGATGAAGACCCGCTGGTGATCGCTAAAACTCCGCTAATCGGCGCCAACGAATGGCCGGACCTGCCGGGTTTCAAGCCCGCCGTGCAAGCCTATTACGCGGCGGTGTTCGCCCTGGGTCGGCGTCTGTTCGATGGCTTCGCACTGGCACTCGGGCTGGAGGAAGGTTACTTCGACGCGATGGTCACCCGCCCGCCTTCCAAGCTGCGCCTGATCCACTACCCCTTTGATGACGCCGCACAGGACGCGCCCGGTATTGGTGCACACACCGATTACGAGTGCTTCACGATCTTGCTGGCCGACAAACCCGGCCTGGAAGTGATGAACGATCTGGGCCAATGGATCGACGCACCGCCTGTGGATGATGCATTTGTGGTGAATATCGGCGATATGCTGGAGGTGATGACCGCTGGTACGTTCGTTGCAACGGCCCATCGGGTCAGAACCGTCAGCGAAGAACGCTATTCGTTTCCACTGTTCTACGCCTGCGATTTTCATACGCAAATCAAACCGTTGCCGCAATTCGCCAAGGCTGGCGCACAGGATTACGAGGAGATCACCATCGGCGAACACATGTTCGGCCAGGCACTGCAAACCTATCAGTACCTGCGCAGAAAAGTGGAGAACGGCGAATTGAAGCTTTATGAAAAAGCCCGCAAGCCTTCGAGCTTTGGCCATTTGAAAAACCAGGCATCAGAACCGCTCTGACTGGCCCGAATATCCTTTTTACAACCCTGACGTGCCTTACCTTTCTCTACTTTGGAGTCCTCGACGATGCGCAATAAAAAGAACATTGCTGTCCGCTTGACCGTGCTTGCCGCCGCCGTGTTCGGCGCGACACTGGCGCACGCCGCCACTACCGTTACACCGGGCGTGTTCAAAGTGGGGATGGAGATCACCTATCCACCGTTCGAATCCTATGACGAGAAGAAAAATGTCGTCGGCTCTGACCCCGAACTGGCGCACATGCTCGCCAAGCACATGAACCTCAAGGCGGAATTCGTCGACACCAAGTTCTCCAGCCTGATCCTCAGCCTGAACTCGGGTCACTACGACGCGATCATCTCGGGCATGTACATCACGCCAGAACGTCAGACTCAGGCACAGACCATTGCCTACGCCAAAACCGGCGCAGCAATCATGGTCCTCAAGGACAGCAAGGTTAAACCCAAGGTGCCGGAAGACCTCTGCGGCCTGAAAGTCGGACTGGAGAAAGGCACGACCTGGGTTGCCCAGTTCAACAAGCTGTCAGTGGATTACTGCGTGCCGAACAACAAAGGCGCAATCTCGGTCAGCGAGTTCCCGTCGGCCCCTGAAGTCACTCAGGCGCTGCTGTCGGGCAACGTTCAGGCACAAGTGGAAATCGACGGCGCGGCCGGCATGATCGCCGAACGCACCAAAGGCCGCGTGGTGGTCAGCACTGAGCATTCGATCTATCAGCAGACCTTGGGCATCTACGTGAAGAAGGGCAACGAGGAGCTGTATCAAGCGCTGCTCAAGGCCTTCGACGAGACCAAGAAATCCGGTGAATACGACGCGCTGTTGAAGAAATACAACCTGGAAGCGCCGGGTAATTAATTCACCGAATAACCTGTGGGAGCGATGACGTGGGACCGGCTTTAGCCGGGAGAGGCCAGTACATTCAAGACATCTGCATCGTCAGGAATGCCGCTTTCCCGGCTAAAGCTGGTCCCACGTCAGCTTGCAGGCAAACATAGAATCTCCCACAGAGATTTGCGCTAATCAGGATGTGATGTACATGCAATTCGAATGGGCTTACTTTTTTTCTCTGTTCTCGATGGTGGACTTCTGGAAGTCCTGCATCACCGTCATCCAGCTCAGTGCCCTGGGCTGGTTCATCGGCATGCTGCTGGGGTTTCTGCTGGCTTCGGCCAAACTGTCGGCCTCGCGCTGGATCCGTATTCCGGCGTCGATTTATATCTGGTTCTTCCGCAGCGTTCCGCTGTTGGTGCTGGTGGTGTTCATCTACAACCTGCCGCAGATGCTGCCGTTTACCCGTGACCTGTTCTCTGATCCGTTCTATTCAGGCCTGTTCGCACTGGTGGTCACGGAAGCGGCGTACATGGCGGAGATCCATCGCGGCGGGCTGATTTCCGTGGCCAAAGGTCAGAAGGAAGCCGGGCGTGCGCTGGGTATTGGTGTGCTGGGCATGCAACGTCTGATCGTGATCCCGCAGGCGTTTCGTATCTCGCTGCCAACGCTGATCAACGAATACATCACCGTGGTCAAACTCACTTCGATCATCTCGGTCATTTCCCTGACCGAGCTGTTGACCGTAGGCCAACGACTGTACGCACAGAACTTTCTGGTCATGGAAACGCTGTCAGCCGTGGCGGTGTATTACGTGATGATCGTCACCGTGTTCGGTTGGCTGTTCCATTGGCTGGAGCAGCATCTGGAACTGAACAACCGCAAACCGCAAACCCTGGACGACGCCAGCGTGCAACAACTGCGCGCCAGTCTCCCAGCCGCCGTTTCGAAAGCAGCTGCCCCTGTTGAAAGCGGTCTTGCGCCAGCGCTGCAACTGCACACGATTCATAAAAGTTACGGCAAACATGAAGTGCTCAAGGGCATCAATCTGGACGTGGCTGTGGGTCAGGTGATTTCCATCATAGGCCCGTCAGGCTCGGGCAAGACTTCGTTGATTCGCACCGTTAACGGGCTGGAAAGTATTGATGACGGCGAGATCATTCTGTTCGGCGAAAGCTTCATTCACGCGGGTGACAAGCCGAACAATCCGCAGATTCGGCGCGGGGTACAGCGCATCGGTATGGTGTTCCAGAACTTCAATCTGTTCCCGCACCGGACGATCCTCGACAACGTCACCCTCGCCCCGCGTTATCACGACCGTGACCGGGTGATCAGCGAACAGCGCGCCTACGCATTGCTGGACAAGGTTGGCCTGTTGGCTCATGCACACAAGTATCCGCACCAGTTGTCCGGCGGTCAGCAACAACGCGTCGCCATCGCCCGCGCTCTGGCGATGGACCCGCAGATCATGCTGTTCGACGAACCCACCTCTGCGCTGGACCCGGAATTGGTAGGAGATGTGCTGAAGGTCATCAGCGACCTGGCGAAGGAAGGCATGACCATGCTGATCGTCACCCATGAGATGGACTTCGCCATGTCCATTTCAGACCGGGTGATTTTCATGGAGAACGGCGTGGTCCAGGCCGATGCCGGACCGCAGACCATTCGTGCGGGACAGGCGGGGGAACGGGTGATGCAGTTTATGGGGCTGGATCGTTAATACACTCTCCGTTGATATGACGACGTGGGACCGGCTTTAGCCGGGAAGAGGCTGGGACAGCCGCTGAATGTGTGGCGTCAGATAGGCAGCTTCCCGGCTAAAGCCGGTCCCACGTCAACAGTAGTTTCTGCAGAAGCGAGGATGATGCAATCAGGCCTTCAGCAACTTCGCAGGCGCTTCGCCCAGATCCCAGAACAACCCGGTCGCGGCTTTCAGGCCTTGCTCCACAACACTCTCAAGCAGATGTTCATCCGGTGCGTGCTGTTTGCAGGATGGATAGGAGTGGGGTAGCCAGACCGTCGGCAAGCCCAATACATCAGCGAAGCAGTGGTTGGGAATCGTCCCGCCCAGGTTTGGCAAAATGCTCACCGGTTCACCCAGACTCTGACTCACCGACTGCTGCACAAAGCCGACCCAGGGGTGACGCGGATCAAGACGCGTCGCCGCATAACCACCCTCGATATTGATCTGCACGCTTTCAAAGCCATGCTGATCCAGATGCTCGCGCAGGTTGCTCTCCAGCGATTGCCAGTCAGTGCCGTCGACAAAACGTAACTGGCACACCGCTTCGGCCCGCCCTGGAATTGCCCCGATCACCTTGACCGTGCTGCCGGAAGACAAACCAACGATCTCAAGGGTGTTGCAGCCGAACAGTTTTTCGCCCGTGGTCAGGCCCGGTTCGCCCCAGTTCGGGTTGAGCTGCGGGTCAAAGCTTTCGCCACCCACCGGCAGATCACGAATCAGCGCCGATACGTATTCCGGCATGGGTGCCGGACGCAGGCATCCCGCGAGTAACTCGCCCTGAGCAGAAACCAGCGATGACAACGCGTGACCCAACACGATGGCCGGGTTGGTAATAATCCCGCCCCAGTTGCCCGAATGGCGGCTGCCGTTACCGGTGTCCAGCGTCAGGCGGAACTGGCAGACGCCACGGGAGCCTAGGAACAACGTCGGCAGATCGTGTCTGACCCGCGGGCCGTCCGAGGCCAGAAACAGGTCGGCGGCCAGCTCTTCTGCGTTGTCACGGCAGGCTTGTTCAAGACCCGGCGAACCGACTTCTTCACTCATCTCGAAAATGATTTTCAGGTTGTAGCCGAGCTTGCCTTCGCGCGCCTGCAAAACCGCTTCGAGCGCGGCCAGGTTGATACTGTGCTGGCCCTTGTTGTCTGCCGTGCCGCGACCATAGATGCGCCCTTCCTTGATGCTCAATTGCCAAGGGGCGGTGCCTTCCTGCCAGAGTTCGTCCTGGCCGCTGGTGACGTCGCCATGACCGTAAGTCAGCAAGGTCAGCAAGGCCGGGTCTTCAATTCGCTGGGCGAACATCAACGGTGGCTTGCCGCTGTGCGGGTTTTCGACAAAGCGGCAGGCGAAACCCAGCCGAACCAGCAAAGGTTGCAGCTCGATCAGTAAATAATCACGCAGCGGTTGCTCACACTCTGGGTTCTGGCTCTCGGTACGTTGCGCAACGCGGCGGCTCAGGGTCTGAATAAACGCGCCGGAATTCAGGGTGTGAACGGCAAGCTCAATGGCGTGCTCTCGGGTGTGCAGAGGGGTTGAAGACATCAGGATTACCTTTCACGGGGCCGTTCAGTCGCGCTGAAAGCAGCTCGACCAGCAATGAAATCAAGGGTAACGTTGCCGCCTGACTTGCAACAATTATCAAGTTTGCAAGCTATCCTTGCCTTTGGAACAAACCAGATCTGCACAGCGATGAAGCAGGAATGGGGAGCTGATATGCATGATCTGCCGCTACGTTACTTCCACAGTGTGGCCCGGACCGGTTCGTTATCGGCAGCGGCCGAAGAGCTTCACGTCGCGGTGTCTGCGGTCAGCCGCCAGATCAGCAACCTTGAAGAGAACCTCGGTTTGCAGTTGTTCGAACGCAAGCCACGCGGCATGCAATTGACCGAGCCTGGGGAATTGCTGCTGGCCTATGCCACGCGCAACATGCTGGAAGTGAAGAATGTGATCGCCGAAATGCGCGGCGTGAATACCTTGCAGCAGCACCGGATTGTGCTGGCCTGTCCGGAAGGAATGGCGTGGGAATTTTTGCCGAAGGTCACCGCAGAGTTTCGTAACTTCCACCCTGGCGCGAGTTTCGATGTCCACGTGGTGGACGCGGCCCGCGCATCCCAACTGGTCAAGGAAGGTTCGGTGGACATCGCCCTGACCTTCAGCCTGACGCCGACTCAAGGCGTGGAAATCTTCTTGAGCTGCGACTCCCCCATCAGCGCCCTCATGCCCGCCAGCCACCCGCTCGCTACCCGTGAATCCCTTGAGGTGAAGGACCTGCGAGATTGTCCGCTGGCCCTGCCCTACACCGGCTCGACCCTGCGCTATCTGTTCGATATCGCCTGTCACTTGCAGGGCATCAACATCGTGCCCGCCTACACCAGTCAGTCGTTGGGCACGATCTATAGCGTGGTGCGCTACTCACAGGATGTGATTGCGCTGTGCGGCACCGTCACCGTCAGTGGCTCCACAACTCGTGACAACCTGGTGCTGGTGCCCATGAGCGACCCGCAGTTGCGCCAGCGCAGCTTGCAAGTGCAGATCATGGCCGGGCGCAAACTGCCGGTGTTGGTGCGTTACTTTCTGAGTTTTCTGGAAGAGCAACTGGTGACGGCAAGCTCCATTACCAAATGCTGATGCTGCCCGCATCAAACAAAAAATAACTATCTGATTCGGAATGCTTTTCACTGTAGGAGCTCACGAGCACCGCGAGGCAGCGATGGCGACCTATCTGATACTCCGCTATCGCGGCCTCGCGGTGCTCGTGCGCTCCTACAGGTCACCTGTTTGCTGCCGTCGGACAGAAATCAGGCCAGCTTCAGCTGTCGACGGATTGCGAACAGGGTGACCAGACTGACCATGCCGGTGACGAGCAGATAATAGCTCGGCGCGAGGTTGTTGCCGCTGGCACTGATCAGCCACGCGACGATGAAGGGCGTGAAGCTGCCGAACACCGTAGTGCCGATGTTGTAGCTCAGGGCCATGCCGGTGGCGCGCACCTGGGTAGGAAACAGCTCTGACATCAAGGCAGGCAGGCCACCGAAGTAGATCGCCTTGAGGATGCTCATCCAGAACAATACCGCCAACAACACCAGCAATGTCGGGTTGGCTGCCAGCCAGGAAAACGCCGGATAGATGCTGAGGATGAAGATCACCGATGCGCCGAGCATGATCCGGGTACGACCCAACACGTCGGACAGATGACCAATGAACGGCGTCAGGATGGTCAGCACCAGCCCGCTGAGCAGCGTGCCCGCGAAACCGATGGATGCGCTCAGGCCCAGCTGTTTGACGGCATAGGTCGGCATATAAATGATCACGTACGTGGCCGACGTCGACAGCACCAGCGCGCCTACGGCGAGCAGCATGCGGTACTTGTGCGCCTTGAACAGCTCGCCCACAGGCGCATGACTGCGCTCGCTTTCCTTGAACTCCCCGGCCTCTTCGATGTGACGGCGGATGTACAGACCGACCGGACCGATCATCAAGCCGAACAGAAATGGAATGCGCCAGCCCCAGGATTCAAGCTGGTCCACCGTCAACGTCGTAGTGAGCAACAAGCCGAAGCCTGAGGCGAGCAAACCACTGATGCCCTGGCTGGCAAACATGAAACTGGAAAGCAGCCCTTTGCGCTCCGGAGCATGTTCCACCAGCAAAGCCGTGGCGCTGCCAAATTCACCGCCCGCAGAAAAGCCCTGAATCAGGCGTGCCAGGAATATCCCGATCGGCGCCCAGATGCCGATAGCCGAGTAAGTCGGCATGATCGCAATCAACAGCGTGCCGAGCATCATCAGCCAGATCGACACGAGCATCGCCGACTTACGCCCGACACGGTCGGCATAGGAGCCCAACACGGCTGCGCCCAAGGGCCGAATCAGGTAGGAGAGTGCGAAAGTCCCCAGCGCCAACAGCAACGAGACCGTCTCGTCAGCGGTGGGGAAGAACAGTTTGGAAATGGTGATAGCGAAGAAACCGTAGACGATCAGGTCGAACCATTCCAGAGCATTGCCAATCGACGAGGCGATCACCAGTTTGTACAGCTTCCCCCTGGACATCGGCGGTGTCGCGGGAGGCTGGGCCGCTACGTGCGCAGTTGTCATGCATGGTTCTCCAACTCGTCAAAGAATGGGTCTATCCCCCCTGACGAGGTGGCTGACCTTTGACGTGATGGTAGGGGCGCACCACCTTTCCCACAATTATGCATTTCAGAACATTTCATTGCCTTGGGCGCAAAGCTTGGGTGCAACATTTTGGCTTTTTTGAGCGTTATTGGTGCTCTGAATGGAAATACATCCCTGCCTGCAAACTGATATCCGACGTGGGACCGGCTTTAGCCGGGAAAGCGATATTTCTGACGACATATATCTAGTGACTGTGAGGATCTATTCCCGGCTGAAGCCGGTCCCACGTCATCATTGCGCGAGGGTTTATGGTTTTTTAAAGCTCCAGCATCAACCCGCTCAAGCGCTTCACCTTGCGTCGCAATGCTTCTTCGAACACGCCTTTGCGCGGTTCGATCAGACTGAACCAGTGTTTGGCGCGGGTGATGCCGGTGTAAATCAGCTCTTTGGTGAGCACCGGATTCAGCGCCTCCGGCAGGATCAACGCGGTATGGGCGAACTCCGAGCCTTGGGATTTGTGTACGGTCATGGCATACACCGTTTCCACGTCGTTAAGCCGACTCGGCAAGACGAAGCGCACGCCGCCGCTGCCGTCGTTGCGTGGAAAGGCCACGCGCAACACCTGCTTGCCCGCTTCCGGGCCGTCGCGCTCAGGCAGGCGCAAGGCGATGCCGATGTCACCGTTCATCAAACCGAGCCCGTAATCATTGCGGGTCATCAACACCGGACGACCTTCGTACCAATGCTGATCGCTTTCAATCAGCCGTGCTTCGTACAACGCGCTGGTAATACGCCGGTTCAGCCCTTCTACACCCCAAGGCCCTTTGCGCACAGCGCACAACAACTGAAACGCATCAAATGCATCCAGCACCGCTCTGGCCCAATGACCCCAACGCTCGTCTTCCAGCGGGGCATCCTGTGGCGGACGCTGCGCAGCCATCACGCCCAGATAATGCCGATAGCCCTGCGGACCTTTCGGGCCCTGGTCGAGCCCTTCGAGCAGCAGACGTTCCAGTGAACGGTCCTGCTCATTCTTGAGGGCCAATGCGTGCAAATCCGCGTGACTACGAGCGGCCAATAAAGCCCGGGCTTCGGTGGACTGTTGCTGATTGACCAGCCGCGCCAGTTGCCCGATACCACTGCCTTCACCAAAGCGCCGCGAGTAACGTAACATCGCCACTTGCTGAGCCAGCGGATGCTGTTGCTCATCGCCTTGCTGCAAACCGGCACGATTCAAGTCTTCGCCGCTGATTGCTTCCAGCCAGCGCTGGGTTTGCGGGCTGTATAACCCGGCTTCGGCATCACGGCACAAATCACCCAGCACCGCGCCCGCCTCAACGGAGGCCAACTGGTCCTTGTCACCCAGCAGCACCATGCGTGCATGGGGCGGCAGGGCTTCCAAAAGATTGGCCATCATTTCCAGGTCGATCATCGATGCTTCGTCCACCACCAACACATCCAGTGGCAGCAGATTTCCAGCGTGATGGCGGAAGTGACGGGTGCCTGGACGACTGCCCAACAAGCGATGGACCGTCGTCACCTCGGCAGGGATTTTCTGCCTCACGTCTTCGCTGACCGTCAGGCTCTGCACTTGCTGACTGATGGACTCAGTCAAACGCGCCGCCGCTTTACCGGTGGGTGCCGCAAGCCGAATCCGCAATGGCTGACCGGCCTGTACAGCCGGGGCCTGCAACAACGCGAGCAAGCGCACAACCGTGGTGGTTTTGCCGGTGCCCGGCCCGCCCGTAATGATGCTGAATGCACCACGAGTCGCCAGCGCACACGCCAGTTTCTGCCAGTCGATCAGCGCATCCGGCGTAGTACTCGGCGGGAACAGCGCGTTCAAACGCTGGGCGAGGTCGTCGGAAACGGCCTCCCGCTGTGCCAGCCGCTGACGCAATATCGCGCCGATGCGCCGTTCGTACGTCCAGTAGCGGCGCAAGTACAAACGGCGATCAGACAACACCAATGGTTTGCTGGTCGCACTTTCACTGTGGTCATCCCCTCGGGCAACCAGCGTGCTGGCGAGCAATGCTTTGCACCATGCGTCGCCATCAAGCGCTACCAGTAACTGCGACGGCAGCAGCATCGGGCCGCTTTGCACATCACCTTCGGGGGGCAATGACAAGGCGAAGTCCGGTTCTTTAAGGGTTTCGTACAGATCCAGGCACACATGGCCGTGGCCGAGTTGGTGGCTGGTCAATGCAGCGGCCAGCAGCACCAGCGAATCGGCGGACGGATCCAGCTCACTGAGGAACGCGACGAAAGCCTTATCCAGCGCCCGCAACCAACCGCGCTCAACCCAACGTTCAAGCAACAACAGCAGATCGCGAACGTTGGTCAGCGGCGCGAGGTCAGCCAGGCTTTGGGCATCCAGCGGCGTGGGCAGCAGTTCAGCAAATGAGCGACTCATGCAGGTTCTCCGGTCAGGACGAACTCTTCAGTCACTGACTTGCCTTGAAACAGTAGATCCAGACCTTCGATCAGCTCCCGTGGCGGCCGGGTGAACCAGGCACCTTGGCTGGTCGAAAAAGCACCGCGCAGGAACACATACAGCGCGCCGCCCATGTGCTGGTCGTAATCGTAATCGGCGAGCCGCGCCTTGAGCTGGCGATGCAATGCCAGCAAGTAGAGCACATATTGCAGGTCATAACGGTTGTCCAGAATCGCGCTGGTCATGGCGTCCTGGGTATAGCTTTCATCGTCCGGGCCGAGCCAGTTGGATTTGTAATCCGCCACGTAATAGCGACCTTCGTGTTCGAAGGTCAGGTCGATGAAGCCCTTGAACATGCCGTTCAGAGACACCGTTTCGGTTGCCGCACGCGGGGCGTTGTCGTGGGTGTAGCGGCGCACCAGAGCGTCCATTTGTGCGACGTTGACTTTGTGGCAGGCGAACCAGAACTCCATTTCGATGCGGTACTGATTGGGCTGGTCCATCGCCCCTAGAGAAATCGGCGTACTGTCGCCGGCCAGCGACAACGGTAGATTCAGGACCTGTGTCAGCCAGCCGGTCAGTGTGTCGATCCAACCTTCCCAGCCGCGTCGGTTACAGCGCCGAGCCACAGCATCCTTGAGCTGTTGTGGATCGCTGACAGCCTTGGCAAAACCTTCATTGCCCGCCCATTCCAACAAACCATGGAGAAAGGTGCCGGGATTGGGACCGCGTGGAAAACGGTGGATATCCCCGCCGCTGACCAGCACTTCACGGGGCGCTTCGGGGTCGAGGCGTTCGTCATCGAACAGCTTTTGCGCTTGCGGGCTGTCCGGTGATTCGTCGCTGTCGCTGCCCGCAGTGATCGTGTCGCCGATGCGCAATGCGCTGTAGGAGGCGATCCACCAATTTTCGGCAGCGCGGCGTTTGGGCATGCGCGGCTTGAGCAACGTTGCTTCGTTGCGTGGCGGGCTGAAGGTTTCTGCAGTCGCGGCAGGAACGTCTTCGACGCTGATACCGTCGCAGCCTTCGCCCAGATCCCGCAGCCACGACGCCAGGCCAGCCGACTCAGCCAACGGCGTGCCGCCGCCCAACAGATACCCCAAAGCCGAGCGGTGCAACATCAAGCTGCTGGAGTTACCGCGCTTGAGGTCAGCGACGCCCAGCCAGCAGGCGTATTCTGCGCGAGTCAGGGCTACATAAAGCAAGCGCAGGTCTTCGGCCAGACGCTCGTTATCAGACTGTTCGATCAGCGCAGCGGTAGGTTTGAGACTGACTTGCGCACGACCGTTTTCATCATGGAAATGCAGGGGCAGACGTGTCCCATCCACCGGTTTGCTGGAACAAATGAACGGCAGGAACACCAACGGATACTGCAAGCCTTTGGACTTGTGAATGGTCACGACCTTGACCAGTTGCTCATCACTTTCCAGACGCAAAATCTGTTCTTCACCGGCCTGACCTGACAGCGCCAGATGCTCACCCAGATGGCGGATCAAGGCCTGCTCGCCATCCAGTTCGGCAGCGGCTTGTTGCAGCAATTCGGACAGGTGCAGCAAGTTGGTCAGGACACGCTCGCCGTCACTTCGGGTGATCAGGGTCTGCGGCAAATGGAAGTCATGCAGCAAGCGACGCAGCATCGGCAGAACGCCCTGATTGCGCCAGATCAGGTGATAACCGCGGAATTGCATGACCCGTGCTTCCCACGCTAATTCGTCCTGATTCAAGCGCTCCAGCTCTGCCAGCGGTAACGCCAGGGTGATGCATGCCAATGCGGCGCGCAGGGTACGTTCGGAGTCTGGTTCGGCGCAGGCCTTGAGCCAGGCCAGCACGTCATGCGCTTCCTGGGCGGCGAACACTGAGTCCTTGTCGGACAGGTAAACGCTGCGCACGCCACGGGCCGACAATTCGCCGCGCACTGCCTGAGCCTCCTTGCCGTCACGCACCAGAATCGCGATGTCGGCAGGCAGCAGGCCTTTCAGGTCTTTATCCACAGCGGCGAAACCGGCGCGACCCTGTTGCCCCGCGTTGAGCAACCGGACAATTTCACTGGCGCAACTGGCAGCGAGTTGCTGACGATAGTTGACGCCTGAGACCGGCTGATCGCTCGCCAGTTGCCAGACATTCAGCGCAGCCAGCGGTGTGCCATCGATTTGCAGCGCGTCTTTACGGCCTTGAGAAAGCGCATCCGAGAATGGCACATCATTTTTGTCGCCTTCGCGAAACAGGAATGCACCGCGCCCTTCCGGACGCTGCTCGGCACGCTGGAACACATGATTGACTGCTTCGACCATGGAGTGGCTGGACCGGTAGTTGGTGTCCAGCGTATGCCAGCGGCCAACCGTGGCCTGACGCGCGCGCAGGTAGGTGTAGATGTCGGCGCCACGGAACGCGTAGATCGCCTGCTTGGGGTCGCCGATCAGGAACAGCCCGGTTTCGGTGTCGTTTTCTTCAAGGCGATAAATGCTCTCGAAAATCCGGTACTGCACCGGGTCTGTGTCCTGGAATTCATCGATCAAAGCGACCGGAAACTGTTCGCGAATCAAGGTCGCCAGACGCTCGCCGCCGGAGCTTTGCAGCGCAGCGTCGAGCCTGAGCAGCATGTCGTCAAAGCCCATTTCTGCGCGACGACGCTTTTCGGCTTCGAAGCGCATGCCGACCCAATGTGCGGCGTGTTCGAGCACTGCGGCATCGGGCGTGGGCAAGGTATCGAGGGCGACCTTGAGTTCGACCATCGCCTCGAAAGCCGGATGCGAAGGCGGATTGCTCTTCCATGCTTCGGCGATACCGTCTGGGGTCAGCCGGGTAAAGCCGGTGCCCAGATCGAGTTCTTCCAGTTCCTCATCGGCCGCCCAGGCGGTGAGCTTTTCAAACCATGGCCGGAAATAGCGTTCCTGCATCTTGCGCCCATCGACAACCTTACACGCCACGCCGTCGATACAGATGGCATGCAGCTCGGCGGCCCAGTGGGTCCATGGGGATTTAAGTGCCTTGAGCGCCTCGCGACGTTGTTGCAAGGATGCAGCGATCAACTCCGCAGGGTCTTGGGTTGGTATCGCCCGGTCGCTGCCAAACAGGCTGCGCACCCGAGGTAACAAAGCGGCCGGGCCACTCCAGTTGGCGCGGACCCAATTCAGGGCGTCGCCACTCATGGGATAGCAGAACAGTCGCCAGTAATCGCGCAGCACTTCGCCAAGCAAATCGCTGTGATCGGTTTCCAGGGTCTGGGTGAACAGGCTGCCACTGTCGAAAGCATGTTCGCGCAGCATGCGCTGGCACCAGCTGTGGATCGTCGATACGGCGGCTTCGTCCATCCATTGCGCGGCGATGTCCAGGCGACTGGCGCAGGCCTGCCATTGCTCGGGCGTGAATTGTTCGCGCAGCTCGTTGATCAGCTCATCAGGTGCGCTTATTTCTTCGCGAAAGAAGCGTGCCGCTTCGGCCAGCCGGATCCGAATCCGGTCGCGCAGTTCTTTGGTCGCGGCATCGGTGAAGGTCACGACGAGGATTTGCGGCGGCAACAGTTCACGGCCAAAGCCGGCGACATCACCGCCATGACCGAGAACCAGACGCACATAAAGCGCCGAAATGGTGAAGGTCTTGCCGGTACCGGCGCTGGCTTCAATCAGCTGACTGCCACGCAGCGGGAAACGCAGGGCCAGGGATGCGGTGTGCTGTTGGGCGTCAGTCATGCGCTGGCTCCTTCGCTTTGCCAAGGCGCGTCGAAAATCGGTTTGTAGAGCGCATCGCACCAGCCAGCGAACTCTTCGCTGTCGATCAAGGCGTCGAAATCCGGAAACTGCCGGGCCAGCGCAGTGCTTTCACGTCGCTCGCCATCAGTGGTTTGTCCGTCGCCTTCGTAGGCTTTGCAAGCGGCGGCCTCAGCTTTGCTTTCGTCGTTCTGACCAAGCCAGGCAAAAGCGGTTTTAACGGCCACCGGCAATGGACGCTGCATGCCAGTCAACCAGGCGGTGAGCAGGTCATTCAGTGCGTTGGCGGCGAGAGTCTTGTCCAGCGGATCCAGCAACAAGGTTTCATCGCTGGCTACCAATGCAGTGCTGAGCGGCAGCCCACAAGCACAGCCCACCAGATGCAGAACCCACGGACGAATCAACCGATGCCATTTGCGGTTTTTCTTCGAACCAATGGAGTTGGGAATAGCTGTGATCAGCAAGTACTCGCCTTGAGTGTTGGCATGCAAACCACCCAGCCAGCCTTCCAGTCGCACGCCTTGATGGGCGTAGCTGACCGGCAGCGCACTGCTCAGCGCTTCAGGCCATTTATGGAGCAGGCTCTGATAGCGCTGCAGCAAATCCGGCAGCGGCTCGATCAGTTCTTCTCGCAAGCTGCTGCCGAAACCCGCCATGGGTAACAGGCCGCTGCCCTGGAGTTTTAACGCTTGTGCCTGCAGCGCTTCGTCAATGTCTTGCGAGCCAGTAAGCGCGGCGTTAAGCAGGCTGTCGCTCAGGCTGTAGCGCTCAAGGGCGTCGAGCACAAACGGCTCTTCGTCAGCCAAAGGCGCTTCGGCCACTTCGAAGTAGATCTTCAAGCGCTGGCTGAAGAAGTGTTTGACCGGGTTTCTGAGGAAGTCCTGCAGTTGAGCCAGGTTCAGCGGCTCATCTTGTTCGTGGGCAGAGAGGGGCGTTGTTATCGGCACGGCGACATTGGTTTCGTGCAGGACCTGCCATTCACGGGCGAAGCTGAATAAGTTTTCAGTGTTTTCATGAAAGTATTGCGCGCTGAACGGCTGAAGCGGATGTTCGAGGGTCATTGCGTGGAGAAGTTGCTGACCCGGATCGCGCTTTTTGCTGTCCATGGGGGCTTCGGCGTTTTGGAGTGTCCAGCCTGCCGCCAAGTGATCACGCAGTTGGCCGATCAATACAGAAGGGGGTCGCTCACTGTTGTCACGAATGCTACGGCCCACCCAACTGATGTACAGCTGATCTCGGGCCGAGAGCAGCGCTTCGAGCAACAGATAGCGGTCGTCTTCTCGGCGTGAACGATCACCTGGGCGGTAATCGCTGCCCATCAAGTCAAAGTCCAGCGGTGGCTGTGCGCGGGGATAATCGCCGTCGTTCATGCCGAGCAGGCAAACCAGCTTGAACGGGATGGCGCGCATCGGCATCAGGGTGCAGAAGTTGACCGAGCCTGCGAGAAAACGTTGGGACAAACGGCCCTGATCCAGTCCGGCCAGCCAGGCTTCGCGTACTACGGTCAGTGGCAGTTCGTCTTGCAGCCCCACCGACTCACACGTCTCCAGCCAAGTCTCACGCAGTTGCTCCAGCTGAGCGAGCAAGTAGTCGTCGTGCTCGCTGTCCGCTTGGAAGAATAGCTGTATCAGCGCTTGCAGGCGGATGCCCCACTCTGCCGCTACCGCAGGCGAAGACAGCTCGTTGTGAGCGACCTGAAGCGCGTCAATCAACGCCACCAACGGACCGATCAAAGCTGCGTCCAGACCACCGATTTCGTCGTAGGGTTCGATGCCGTCACAGGCGGCACCAGCACCGACCGCATAACCGAGCAACATGCGGCGCAATCCGAAGTGCCAGCTGTTTTGCTCCAATGCTGCGGGCAAACCGAGCCCTTCCCGCTGCTCGGCATTCAGCCCCCAACGGACACCGGCACCTTCGATCCAGCGATGCAGGGTCGGCAGGTCGCGCTCCTTGATTTTGAAGCGAGCGCGCAGTGCAGGAACGTCCAACAGATCGAGGATTTCGCTGACCGGGAAACGGCTGTCCGGAATCTTCAGCAGGTGCTCGACGGCGATCAGCAAAGGCTCGCGACCGCGCTGCCCCTGGTCAGCAAGGGTGAACGGGATAAAGCGGCGGTCTTCGCGATCAATCTGACCAAATACAGCGCGAATGTGCGGCGCGTAGCTGTCGATGTCCGGGACCATGACGATCACATCGCGAGGACGTAGATCCGGGTCTTTGCTGAAGCGTGCAAGTAATTGGTCGTGCAGAATCTCGACTTCACGCTGGGCACTGTGGGCGACGTGAAAGCGGATCGAGCGGTCTTGCAGCGGGTCGACAGCGGGCCAGATTTCCCGGGTTTCATCAAGCGGCCGTAGCTCAAGAATGTCGTCCTGCAGCTGGTTGAGAATGGTATGCGGATCACTCTCGCTGAACAGATCTATGCGCCCATCTTTGAACGCAGAACGGTAGCTACCGGGATCATCGTGGCTGTCGAGCAGGTTGATGTAGTCGCGACCTTGCTTACCCCACGCAGCCAGTAGCGGATGAGCGTGCTGATGCAACGCCTGCGGATCAAGTACGACAGGCATTCCGGTTTTACGGGCCTGACGTTTGTACTGATGCCGCAGCAAATCCTTGTCAGCAACAATGTCGGCCCAGTGGTGGCGACAGGGGTTGTGAACACAGAGCAGCACCTGGCTGAATCTGGCCAGACCGGCCAATGCTTCCAGGGCCTGAGCAGGCAGAGAGGAAATGCCGAAGACGATGACCCGCGCCGGTAGACCCGCCGGGGCTTCATTCATGTGGGTGATGCGTTCGATAAAGCGTTGGTGTACACCCGCTCGGCTTTGGGCCATGCCTTCGGTGCCGACATCCAGAAGCAGCGCACGCCACAACTCAGCCTGCCAGCAATTCGCCGGGGTGAGCGGTTTGGCTTCGCCTCTAACATTACGTAATTGGTGACGACCTGCTGCCCAGTCTTCCAGCCAGTCAGCGCGGTACACCTGATACTGGTCGAACAGGTCGGCCAAGCGTTCGGACAGCTGATAGCGCTTGCGCAGATCAGTGTCGTTGGTCAGGAATCGGCGTAGCGGCTCGAAGTGTGGCTGGTCGATCAAAGCGGGAAGCAGGCGCATCAGGCGCCAGGTCAGCGGCGCCTTGTCCAATAGTGACGCGGCCGGAATTTCATCCTTACCCAATACCAATCGATACAACTGCCACATGAAACTGCCAGGCAGTTGGACGTCGATGGCTGCCGCAATTCCGCAGCCTCCCTGGTCATCGTCTTCTGCATCTTCAGCCAGGGCCAGCTTCAGCCACTGGGCAATACCGTTGCTCTGCACCAAGGCGATTTCGTTTTCCAGAGGTGAAAGCGGATAACGGCGCATCCAGGACACAACCAGACTGCGCAGGTCATCCAGGCGATTGCCATGAACCACCATGAAACCGGCGCTGAGAGAGGTTGTAACGGGCATGGATGCTTCCTTGGCTGATTGTGCTGAGTGGAAAAAACTGTAGCCGAACCTTAAAGCAAAACGGAGGGGGTGTAGGAGGGAATTTGCGGGTGAATTGTCGCTGGCCTACCGAGGTTGGCGCATGGACGCTGGGCCGGTAGGAGCGCACTTGTTCGCGAGGGGGATGGTGCATCCGCAGACTGTGTATCGCCTGACAGGCAGTCCTCCCGAATAAATTCGGTCCTACCAAGGTGGGCACCGGTAGGAGCGAACTTGTTCGCGAGGGGGATGGTACATCCGCAGCTTATGTATCGCCTGACACACAGCCCTCCCGAATGAATTCGGTCCTATCGAGGTTGGCGCATGAATGCCGGACGGTAGGAGCGAACTTGTTCGCGAGGAGGATGGTGCATCCTCGGCCTGTGTATCGCCTGAAATGCAGCCCTCCCGAATGAATTCGGTCCTACCAAGGTTGGCCAGAGCGCGCGCATATCCCGCTAATTTTTTCAGGCACACAAACAAAACCCCTGAACGCGTAAGCGATCAGGGGTTCTGGAATTTAATCTTGACGATGACCTACTCTCACATGGGGAAACCCCACACTACCATCGGCGATACATCGTTTCACTACTGAGTTCGGGATGGGATCAGGTGGTTCCAATGCT
>NZ_FYDU01000007.1:0-369010 GCF_900187575.1 Pseudomonas sp. Irchel 3A5
AAAACCCTTTTACCAACGCTTGGTCGCCAATGGTAAACCCAAGAAAGTGGCCCTCGTGGCCGCTGCTCGTAAACTGGTTACCATGCTCAACGCAAGGATGCGCGAAGCCTTGCAGGCTGGCGCGCATCTGGCTTGAGAACACAGTTGCTACAGAAAAGCATTTCAAATCAGATTGCTATTTTTTTGATAGGCGCTTGCCGAGTGTACGAGAGCCAGCGATGACGGCTCCTTACCAAAGGAATCCAGATTCACCTGCCTATCAAGACAGAGCCTTCGTTCGCATCTGAAATATCCCACAACACCTCTCGCATATCCCCGACTGACTCCCGGTCCGTTAAACGGCAAAGTCCTGCGCTTTCTTTGGCCAAGGGTTTGCCATGCACGGTCAATCAGTGACGTCCGCCATTACGCTGCCGGATGACTTCACTTGGGATAAGCCTGTCGGCCTCCTTCTGGATGCCATTCAGGTCGAAAACCTCCTTCGCAGTCTGTATGAGTGGTCCCCGGCCCCGGAAGCTCATGTGCTCTACAACGGTACTCGATGGGCTTGTATCAGTCAGCTTTCCCCTTGTCTCGTTCGCATACGCGATGATCAGAACCCGATACTTCAGCAGTTTCTGGCCAACACGGCCGGTAGCTGGGGATACCTGCTTGTCAGTGATGGTTCGTGGGACGACCTGTTAGCGCACATGCGCTGGTTGACCAGTATTCGTCCTGCAGAGCATGACGATATGTATTTGCGTATTTCCTCTCCTGATGTGGCGCATGCGATTTTTGCCCCGGAACACCATCCGGACGCGGAGCTCTTCGGACCCTGTCAAACGGTATTGGTCACTCAGTACCCCTTACCAGGATGGCGGCAATACCCGCGCCCGGGAGAAAGACCGTCATTACGGCCTGTTGAGTCGTTCATACCCAACGACGAGCAATGGGCTGCCCTCCAGACGGTTGCCTATCGCGTGTCTGTCAATCAGCTCTATTCGCATATGAGCCGTTTCTTCCCGGAGTACCTGGCTGACTTATCTCCAGAGCAACGCCTTGAACGTATTCACCAGCTTGTTGCATCAGCCATTGAACGCGGTTTTCGAACCCGGCGAGAAATATGGCTGTACGCCAACGTGTTCGGTTTTTTGGGCGATGAAGGGCTTCAATCCCATCCGGATATCGTGGAGCTGCTGAACAGAAAATCTGACCTGACACCTCATCAGCGTGTCGATCGAGCAGCCACCCTGGCGGCGCAGCGGAGTACCCAATGACTGACCTCCAGACCCCTCGCGGTCATCTGGCAAACCTGACGGCCAACGCGCAACACGTCGATGAACTTGACGCAGGTGGCATGTGCCCATTGATGAAGCGCACCCTCCAGTTTTTGCCCCTTCGGTACGGCCTTGTGGAAAACCTGCAGCCACCCCGAAGCTTTTCTATACCGCACCACTTGCAAAGCCGAAGAACCGGTATCCGCCTGCTACGCGACGGCTACTTGTACATCGTCGATGACGCCAGCGGCTACCTGCATGAGTACCGAATAGAACAAGGCTCGTTAAGCAAACTTCTATGGAAAGGAGCAGAGGTCAGCGCCGATATCCGAACTCACTCGATCGGCGAACCCGAGTTGGTATTCCCTCGGAATAGCACGCTGTTTGTAGCGTATTCAGAGTTTCAGTGGACGGCATATAAGTGCTCTCAGGTCATCGGACAATTGCCTGAGCGGGAACACTTCATGCAGCGCGTCAGCCTTGAAAAGGTGCAATGCGCAGATGCGGGAAAACATCTGCTGAATGAAAAGCAGGCACGCCAATGGCTCGCCGAAACTGCTGAAACCCTGCCCAATCAAGACTTGCCTGATGGCGCAAACCCGGATGAGAGCATCCCTTACAGTTGGGAGCATGAGGCATTGTTTCGCAGCACCTGGATTGAAGAACTGACAAGCCAGGTCAATGCGGCACACAAACATGATTTTCTATTTATGGTGGTTCGCGATGATATCGGCATCATGCTCGATCTGGCGGCGGCACAACTCAAACTGGCTGACTGGATTGGCCAGTGGAGCGAGGATGAAAACACTCAGCATCGATACCTGACGGGCGCTTACATCCAGGCCATGTATGAGGTGAATCAGAAGCGTCTGGAGAAGCTGGGCAGTACCGACCCGCGGTACGAAGCACTGATCGAAGACACTAACGACGCGGAGCGGGAAAAGCTCTACGAATACCTGCGTGTGAAGCGCGACTATCGCGGTCCGGCAATCTTTGGTGACGAGCAAAGCTGGCGCAATCAGGCGCAAAGCAATCCGTTGGCCAAGGCCACGGTTGAACTCCGTGACAGTCTCGGGCAGCTACGTTGGGAAACCCATCAACCTGCAATCACCGACCTGGAAATGGATACGTGGCATGCGCTGGGTGGCAAGGAAATCGGCGAGCGGGGTATCGATCAACTGGTGCATCGTGAGGCGATGCAAAGCTTCATGCTCAAGCAGCAGACATTACTGAGTCATTGGCACGGCCAGCTCAAGCGAGTCCGTGCCGACCGCCTCAAGATGATTGTCGAAGGTCACTTCCATCGCGCCGCGTGGTATTACGATTTCCGCCAGAGCGAGCAAATCCAGCACCGGTTGGAGCGGGAGTTCAACTGCGTGGCGGCGATCTGTGACGATGAGGCGTCAGTTCGGCAACTGCACTACTACCTGGAGAAAAACCCGCTGGTCCAGATCCCGGGTCTCGACACCTTGAATCTGGCAAACCAAACCGACGTGCAGAAAAAGCTCGCCGAGCTGATTAACTTCAGCATCAAGCTCAGCGACGCTCCAGCGGTGGTTCGCGACCTGGATTTGCTGGCCAATCAGTTCAACAGCCTGATGCGCCAGCGGTTGCCTAACTACGACAATCTGAATACTCAATTTACGGGTTTGAGGAGTTTGTTAGGTAATGCCTATGATCCGGCGCGACAGATGAAAATGGCCCATCAATTTGATCTTATTCGAAGAGATTTCCACAGCAATGGGTCAATCGACCCAAACAGTTTTATTCGTAAAATCGGTTCCGTAGCCCGCTTGCGCTTACTCAGTGCCTATGCTTCCAGTGGACTGCAGCTTCGCATCGCTTCCACCTCCGAGTACGATCAATTTGATCGCGATCGCCGCGCAGCACTGACCCTTCGAAAAGAGATGAAGGAGCTATATAAAGAACGTCGCGAAATGCTCAGGCACAAAACTAATGATGCAGATCCTTTGGGTTCTCGCAAGCGTATTAATGAGCATATTGGTGCTCTCCAGTACCAACTGGCTCCTATTGAGGAGCGCCTGAGTCTGGCACTGACGCCTGGTGGTGGAGCAGGAAAGTTCGGGCTGGCGCTCGGCAATATGGATCCCCAACTTTTGGAGGAGATGCAGCGTACTGTCAGTGACTATCGAAGGACTGGGACCTTTAAGGAGCCGATACGTGGGTTGTTGACGTCGAAGGGGGATCAGATTGCAGCGGTGCTGTTTTTGATTCAAACAATTAAATTTATTGAGGTTTACTCAAAGATCTCATCGAAAGAAGACCTCGGGTGGAGAGACCTAATTGATTTAACAGATGCAGGGATTACCATGTCATCTGCTGGTTTTGCAGCGATTCAAGGCATATCGATTAACGTGCTGCAAGCCCATATCAGCCAGAGGTACAGTGCAAGTGGCAAGCTCGATACCTTGAGTCGCTTGGGTAAGTGGTCTGCATTCACCGGTTTGGGCGCTTTTGGTTTCGGGGTGGCTGCGGCATCTGCCGATTTCGGTAAGCATACTAAACAATGGTCAAACGCATTAGCAGAAGGTGACGGCAAAAAACTTGCTGCGACCTCGTTGCAAATGAGTGGCGACATAGTATTGGTTGGGACGAATGGGTGGGCGCTTAAACACACCGCCTCTATAACCCGAAGAATCATGCGTGAGCCTGCAAAGTTGCGTGCGCTGTCTTGGGCGCAGCACAGTTCTTCGCTGGTCGGCATTGCAGCCAGAGCAAATTTGATCGGTATCGCTGCCACCGGCCTTCAGCTTTCCGGGGAGGCGTTGTACAACTACTTCAATCTCGACTCACTGAAAAAGTGGGTTAGAGGCAGTATCTGGGGGCGGGAGAATCTTGGCCTGACTCTCGATGAAAGCTGGGGGAAGCTGGCCGGGATCGTTCAGCAACCCTTATGCCAGCTGGTGCGTACCCGGCACAGTGTCGAGTTGCGCCTGACGTTTCCGGGCATCCGCAGTGCGGACCTGGATCGTCGCAACGTTTGGATCGAAGCTCATCAGCGCCAGAAGGAGCCGGGCCTTTCACGGGGGCTGCAAAATCCTGTTTATTGGTCGAAATGCACCGAGGTACTGGTCAGCCAGTTTAGGCGTGTTGATCGTCCTGATGCGGCGCTGGTTTTGTGTCTGGATCTGCGCCCGTTGATGACGGATTACTTCGGGCTGGCCTTGGCGGTCAGCTATGAGCTTGAAGAGCACCGCACTATTACTCACCGCTCTACCTTTTACGTGGTGGATCTGCATCGCAGGTTGATCGAGAACCGTTGGCAGGAGCGAATCGGCACTTTCGCCTATAAAGCAGAAACAGAAGAGTCGAGGCAACTTAAGCCCTCAGAGCCCTGGCTGCTTAGGGATATTGATCTGGTAAAGCCTAATGCTAGGTAAACTGTTTAAACGCAAAGCCGACCACCCACCGCCATCGGATCATGATTTAGATACCTTGCGACCCAAAGTCGGTGAAGTTCGCAAGACGGCTTTCGAGGAAACCCTGTATCTGGCTCCCTTACCGGTTTATACCGGCCAGTTGCCGGTGAGTATTCATGATTTCTCGGAAGTGAACGATGTATACCTTCAAGTAGGTGGAGATAATAGAGGCATGGTGTGGCAGGCAAAGTTACTTGCTTGGGTTATTTGGATTGCAATCATTATTCTGGTTGGAATACCTGTTTGGATTGCGACGTTTATTTATTTTTTTGGCGTGGAGAGCCCCAGCAACATGTTCTCCAGAATTTTAATTTTGGGACTTCAAGTTGTTTGGACCTATTATCTGCCGGGGGTATGTCTAATGGTGGGGATTTTTGTCCATACCATAATTTCCCAAACCCGAGAACAAGCAAGACAGTACCCATTACGCTTCAATCGTCAGCGTCGAGAAGTCTGCTATGTCAGCAGCGATACCCACGAAGTCCTGATAGTGCCTTGGGAAAAGGTAACGGCCTGGGTGTCGCAAGGGGAGATGGTTAGCCAATACGGGGCCACGGTCTTCTTTACCTTTGGTCTTGCGCTGGAAAATGAAAAGACGGAAATGGTACAGCCTTTGTTGCTTGGCAAACCCAGCCAGGCCCACGCCATAGGGACCTGGGAAGCCATTCGGCAATATATGGAACATGGCGTGCCCGAGGACGAATACGATGTGTGGCAACGTCTTTCCCATGGCCGCGCCTATACGGAATATGAGCTTCGTCCTTATGAGGGCCTGCACACCTGGGAAGTCGAAAAACTCTTGAAAGAGGAAGAAGGGGGTCTGCACTGCAGCTTCAGCGATGAGCGCCGTGCTGAGATTGGTTTCTCCCCACGTACCCGCTGGCCCCTACGCCGTTGGTACATCTGGCGTGTACTCAGCTTCTGGAAAATGCCCTATATGATCGCCGAATGGGGTCATAGAGCAGGCACTCCGGATATCCCGGAAAAAGTCCGCGAGTGGTCAGCGCCTATTCCTCCAGACCAATGGGCCAAACCCAGCCCGGAACTGCAACGCGCGACAAAAGTGGTTGAGCAGGCCATGAACAGGAAAAAGAACAAGCTGGACTTCCGTTCTGCCTGCCAATTGATAGAGGACAGGTAAACAGACATTTACTGGCAATCAAACCCGATCCGTCATCGCCGCCAGCGCCACCGAAGTCGCCGCCGTACGCGTCTCGACGCCCAGCTTTATGTAGATATGTTCCAGATGCTTGTTCACCGTGCGCGGGCTGAGTTGCAGGATGTCGCCGATGTCTTTGTTGGTCTTGCCGCAGGACACCCAGCGCAGTACTTCGATTTCTCGTTCGGTGAGCTGGAAGCGGCTGGAGAGTTTGCCGTAGGCGGGTTTGTCGTCGAAGCCCAGGCTGGCGGATTGTGATGCGTTGCGGGCAGATTGCAGGATGCGTGCGGTGCGCAGATGGGAGGCGACCCGGGCCAGGACTTCGTCGCAGACGATGGGTTTGGTCACGTAGTCGATGGCTCCGGCTTCGAAGCCTTTGACGACGTGTTCGCTGTCGGTGAGGGCGGTCATGAACAGGATCGGAATGTTTGCGCTTTCCGGCTGCGCCTTGATCCGGCGACAGGTTTCGAAGCCGTCCAGGCCGGGCATCATGGCATCGAGCAAGATCAGGTCCGGGCGTCGGCGTTGAATGCGGTTCAGGGCGCTGCTGCCGTCCAGCGCCACCAGCACCATGTAACCGGCCTCATCCAGCGCGTCGGAGAGCAGCGCGAGATTATCCGGGGTGTCGTCGACGATCAGAATCACGCCGTTGTCAGCAGGTTGTATCGGGGCGTTCATTGAGGGCCTCCTTCAGTTGCAGGCTGAGTTCATCCAGACGAAAGCCTTTGGCAAGGGTTCGCAGGTCGGCGATGAAGCTGGCGCTGGTGACGCTTTCTCGCTCGATGGCATCGAGTTTGGCCTGGATGCCACGCACATAACCCAGGCCGCACAGCTCGTACAGATCCAGCAAGTCCTGACGGGGCGGCAGGGTCCACGGCGCTTTGAGCACAGACACCGCGCGCAAACGACGTAACCACTGCAGTTGCAAGTGGTGTTGAATGCGGTCCAGCAGTTGCTGGATGTGTACCGGCTTGGCGAGATAGTCGTTGCAGACATCCGGCAGGCTGCGCTCCTTGTCATCGGCAAACGGGTTGGCGTTGGCGGAAATAATGATGATCGGTGCCAAAGACAGGGCGTTGCGGCGGATCAGGCGGCTGGTCTCCCAACCGTCCATGTCGGGCATCGAGAGGTCCATGAGAATCAGGTCCGGGTGCAGCAGTGACACCTGACGAATCGCTTCCTGACCATTCGCCGCCTGGGCCACTTCAAAGCCCAACGGCGTGAGCATGCCGCTGATGACTTTGCGATGCTCAATGTGATCGTCCACCACCAGAATCAGCCGCCGCTCCCCCTCATAACCCATGACGTCGTGATCCACATGGATTACCGCTTTGGGCACGCGCACTTCGGACAGAAACAGCCGGACCTGAAAGCGTGTGCCTTCGTCGGGCTGGCTGGTGACGGACAACGCGCCGCCCATCAACGAGGTGAGCATGCGGGTGATGGTCAGTCCCAGGCCGACGCCGTTGTCCTGACGTACCAGACCGCCGCGTTCGAAGGGCTGGAAGATGCGGTCGATCTGCTCGGGAGCAATACCGATGCCGGTGTCGATGATGTCAAAAATCGCCGTTTCCCGGCGGTAGCTGACCAGCAGGCAGACTTCGCCGCTGTCGGTGAAATTCACTGCGTTGCCCAGCAAGTTGATGAGGATTTGCCGCACGCGCTTTTCGTCGCCGCGGACCACCGCTGGCATGCGGCCTTCCACATCGAGCCGGAAGGTCAGGCCTTTTTCCCGCGCTGTCGGGGCAAACATTTGTTCCAGATCGTGAAGGAATTCCTGAAAGAGAATTTCCGACGGTTCAAGGCGTAACTTACCGGCCTCGATTTTGGCGACATCGAGTAAGCCGTCGATCAACGACAGCAAGTGCGAGCTGCTGCGCAGGATGGTCGCCAGCGGGTCTTGCTGATGGGCCGGGGTTGCCGGGTCGCGTTGGAGGATCTGGGTGAAGCCGAGAATGCTGTTCAGTGGGGTGCGCAGTTCGTGGGACAGGCCCGTGACATAACGACTCTTGGCGGCGTTGGCTGCTTCGGACGCTTCCTTGGCTTTTTGCAACGCCTGGTCAGTTTTGTCGTGGGCGTCGATTTCCTGCATGAGCAAGGCTGTCTGGCGGTCCGATTCTTCCAGCGCGACGCGACGGCTTTCCCGGGTCAATACCACCCACCAGGCCAGAATGCCGGCAAACACGCAGAGTGTGAAAAACGCCTTGAGAAAGGCGAGAAACAGCGTGTGATGCACGGCAGGGGACTGGTCAATCAGGCTGTGGGAAACCTGGCCGTAGATCACCGCCAGCGCCCCGGAAATGATCAGCAGCAAAACGGTCAGCAAGCCGAGGTATTGCGCCAGGCGGGTATGCAGGTATTGCAACGGTAGTTTCGGCAGCAGTTTGCTGATCACGTCTTCGAACTGCATCGACAGCCGCGCGCGGCTCTTGCACTGGTCGGCGCAGCGGGCGTCCAGCGAACAGCACAACGAGCAGATGGGCGAGCTGTAGGCCGGGCAGTACGCCATGTCCGGCGTCTCGAATTCGTTGCTGCACAGGCCACAACGCAGGCTGGTCTGTTGGCCCAGGGGGAAGAGTTGCAGCGGGTCGCTGGTGCGGGCGATGTAGTACTTGCCTTGGGTCCACCAGGCGATCAACGGTGCGGCAATCAACGCGGTGGTCAGAGAGATCAGCGGCGGGGCGGCCTGAGCCAGTTCGCCGAATGCCCCGAAATGGGCACAGATCGACAGCAGCGAGGCAATCGACATGGCGCCGACGCCGACGGGATTGATGTCGTACAGGTGCGCCCGCTTGAATTCGATGTGTTTCGGGGAGAAACCCAGCGGCTTATTGATCACCAGATCTGCCACCAGTGTGCCGATCCAGGCAATCGCGACGTTGGCGTACAGGCCCAGCACTTGTTCGATGGCGTCGAACACTCCCAGCTCCATGAGGATCAGGGCGATGGCGACGTTGAACACCAGCCACACCACACGGCCCGGATGGCTGTGGGTAACGCGGGCAAAGAAGTTCGACCAGGCCAGAGAACCGGCGTAGGCATTGGTCAGGTTGATCTTGATCTGGGAAATGATCACGAACAGCACCATGGCCGCCAGGGCCCATTCCGGGGAGCTGAACACGTAACGAAACGCCACCAGATACATCTGCGTTGGTTCGGCGGCCCGCTCGATGGGGATTTCGTGTTGCAGGGCGAGGAAGGCCAGAAAGGCACCGGCCATGATTTTCAGCGCACCGGGGATGATCCAGCCGGGACCTGCCATCAACAGTGCGGCCCACCAGCGTTTGCGATTCTTGCGGGTCTTTTCCGGAAGAAAGCGTAAATAGTCGACCTGTTCGCCGATTTGCGTCACCAACGACAGCGCGACGCTGAACGCTGCACCAAAGAACAGCAGGTTGAAGGTGCCACCTTCGCCCTCGCGCCCGGCAAAGGTGGTCAGGTCAGTGAGCGCTTCGGGGTTTTTCCAGATAACGAAGATGTACGGCACCAGTAGCAAGGTCAGCCATAACGGCTGCGACCACATCTGCAAACGGCTGATCAGAGTGATGCCGTACGCCACCAGCGGAATGATGATGATTGAGCAGATGACGTAGGCCATGGCCAGCGGGATCTGGAAATACAGCTCGATGGCCAGGGCCATGATTGCCGCTTCGAGGGCAAAGAACAGGAAGGTGAAGCTGGCGTAGATCAGCGAGGTAATGGTCGAGCCGATATAGCCAAAACCTGCGCCGCGGGTCAGTAAATCCATGTCCACGCCGTAGCGGGCCGCGTAATAGCTGATGGGCAGGCCGGTCAGAAAGATTACCAGCGCCGTGGCGAGGATAGCCCATAACGTGTTGGTGAAGCCGTAACTCATCACCAGCGCACCGCCGATGGCCTCCAGCGCCAAAAACGAAATCGCCCCGACGGCGGTATTGGCGATGCGAAATTCCGACCATTTGCGGAAGGATTTCGGGGTGAAACGTAAGGCGTAATCCTCCATGGTCTCGTCGGCGACCAGGCTGTTGTAATCGCGACGTACCTTGACGATGCGTTGGGAGCCGGAGGGTCGCACGGTTGATTTCCTGAAAGGTTATTGAATTGCCGACAGCAACTTCCGTGCCTGTGAGTTGAACCTCCGTTGTCCCTGACTTTGGCGCGATAAACGATAACGCCGTATGCCGTTGAGCTACGTCTCATGTATCGCGGGCAAGCACCGCTCTCACAGGTTCTGCGTAAACCTGCTGAAAATTAGTCGTCTGGAATGACTCCATCCCGCCTGAAACCAGTCCTGCAGAATGGTGCAAAGCCTGTGGGAGCGGTGCTTGGTCTGGGCGGCATTCCGACGATACATGAGACGTAGCTCAACGGCTCACCGCGTTATCGTTTATATCCCGCACAAGCCCGCGCAATCATCCACTTTTTTACGCAATCCGACCCTACGTCAAATGACGTAGCCCGGTACGTCATGGTGCGTATACCGGGTTTTGTTCGCCGACTTCATGCTTGCCGCTACCTCGCCACGGTGCCTTGCGGACTGTGGGAGCCCACAAGCACAGGAGCGGGAACATGGATTCACGACTGACAGGCGCCAAAAGGTTTTTGCCACGTCGATTGACGCTGGGCGCTGCTGCGCTTTCGCTGATGGCGGCAGGGGTGTTCGGACAAGCGGCGATGGCCGATGACGCCAACACCACCGGACTTGCGGTGACCGCCACCGAAGTGACCGTCGGCCAACTGCACTCGGCCACCGGCACCATGGCGATTTCCGAGACTGGTTCAATCCAGGCCGAGCGTCTGGCCATTGACCAGATCAACGCCTCGGGCGGCATCCTCGGCCGGCAGATCAAAGTCGTGCAGGAAGACGGCGCGTCTGACTGGCCGACCTTCGCCGAAAAAGCCAAGAAGCTATTGGTCGGCGACAAGGTTGCAGCAGTGTTCGGCTGCTGGACCTCGGCCTCGCGCAAAGCCGTGTTGCCGGTATTCGAAAAAGAAAATGGCCTGCTGTACTACCCGACCTTTTATGAGGGCCTGGAACAGTCGAAAAACGTGATTTACACCGGTCAGGAAGCCACCCAGCAAATCCTTGCCAGCCTGGACTGGATCGCCAAGACCAAAGGCGCCAAGACCTTCTACCTGATCGGCTCGGACTACATCTGGCCGCGTACCTCCATGAAGATCGCCCGCAAGCACATTGAAAACGTGCTCAAAGGCACTGTGGTCGGCGAGGACTACTACCCGCTGGGCAACACTCAATTCGGTTCGCTGATCAACAAGGTCAAGCTGAAAAAACCTGACGTGGTATTTGCCGCTGTGGTCGGTGGCTCCAACGTTGCCTTCTACAAACAGATGAAAGCGGCGGGTGTCACGGCTGAGAAACAGAACCTGCTGACCCTGTCGGTGACCGAAGACGAATTGCTGGGCATCGGCGGCGAAAACATGAAGGGCTTCTATGCCTCCATGAAGTACTTCCAAAGCCTCGACAACCCCAACAACAAAGCGTTTGTGGACGCCTTCAAAGCCAAATACGGCAAGGACTCGGTGATGGGCGACGTGACCCAGGCCGCTTATCTGGGCCCATGGTTGTGGAAGGCTGCGGTAGAGAAAGCCGGCAGCTTCGACATCGACAAAGTGGTCGCCGCGTCGCCTGGCATCGAGCTGAAAACCGCACCTGAAGGCTACGTCAAAGTTCACGAAAACCACCACCTGTGGAGCAAGACCCGCATCGGTGAAGTACAGAGCGACGGCCAGTTCAAGGTGATCTACGAATCAGACCTGATCGAGCCGAATCCGTTTCCGAAGGGTTATCAGTAGCCGCTGCGCGGTAGCGGCTAGCTTCAAGCTGCAAGAGAAAGCAGAAACGACGAAGACCCGCTTCTAGCTTGCAGCTTGCAGCTCACCACTTGCCGCTGTGGTCCCCAACCACTTATCTCGAAATCATCAAATCCCTAGGGAGGGACCACCATGCAGTGGCTATCGGAATTTGGTGCCATCGCGGCCATGCAGGGGTTCAACGGGTTATCCGTGTTCTGTGTACTGCTGCTGATGGCCCTGGGGCTGGCGATTATTTTTGGCCAGATGGGCGTCATCAACATGGCCCACGGTGAGTTCCTCACCATCGGTGCGTACACCACTTACGTGATGTCCAGCCTGACGTTGCAGTACATGCCGTCCATGCAGCCTTACTACTTTTTCTTCGCCATCGCGTTGTCGTTCGTGGTGGCCGGTGCCATCGGCTGGGTGGTCGAATCGGTGATGATCAGCCGTTTGTACCATCGTCCTCTGGATACCTTGCTCGCTACATGGGGTTTGTCGCTGGTGATGCAGCAAGCCTTTCGTTCGATCTTCGGTGCCCGGGAAGTCAGCGCCACGCCGCCTGAATGGCTGATGGGCTCGGTCAGCCTCAGCGATGCTATCGAGATTCCGCGTAATGGCCTGTTCGTCATGGGCCTGACCATCCTCCTCACTGCGATGATTTTTCTGATGCTGTACCGCACCCGTTGGGGCCTGCACGTTCGCGCCACGGTGCAGAACCGGATCATGAGCCGGGCGGTGGGGATCAATACCCGCAAGGTCGACCGCATGACGTTTGCGCTCGGCTGCGGTGTCGCCGGTGTAGCCGGTGCCGCGTTCACCACCATTGGCTCCACCGGGCCAACTGCGGGTTCGCTTTACATCGTCGACACCTTTCTGGTGGTGGTTTTCGGTGGTGCGCAGAGCCTGTTTGGCACCATCGCCTCGGCATTTGCCATCGCTCAAACCCAGTCGATTTCCGAATTCTTCATGAGCGGTTCCATGGCCAAGGTCCTGACCCTGTCAGCCGTGATCCTGATTCTGCTGATGCGCCCGCAAGGGTTGTTTTCCAGCAAGGTCCGTAAATGAAAGTGCACGAAAATAAGGCGGCCCTATGAATGCTCTGAACAAAATGCTCGGCGGCAAGCAAGGCGTGGTTGGCCTGCTGATCCTGGCCGCGCTGATTATGGTGGTGTTCCCGCTGACGCTGGACGCCTTCCGGCTGAACATGGTCGGCAAATACCTGACCTACGCTTTTGTCGCTGTCGGCCTGGTGTTGTGCTGGGGCTACGGCGGGATTCTCAGTCTCGGCCAAGGCGTGTTCTTCGGTCTTGGCGGTTACTGCATGGCGATGTTTCTCAAGCTGGAAGCATCGGACCCGGAAAGCACCAAGATCCAGTCCACCCCCGGCATTCCGGATTTTATGGACTGGAACCAGATCACCGAACTGCCGTGGTTGTGGGTGCCGTTTCACAGCTTCACGTTCACGGTCATTGCCGTGATCGGCGTGCCGGTGATTCTCGCCCTGGTGATCGGTCTGGCGATGTTCAAACGCCGGGTGGGCGACGTGTATTTTTCCATCGTGACCCAGGCCATTGCACTCATTCTCACGGTGCTGATCATCGGCCAGCAAGGGCTGACCGGCGGCGTCAACGGCATCACCGACCTGAAGACCCTGCTGGGTTGGGACATCCGTGGCGACGGCGCAAAACTGGCCTTGTACTTCATCAATGCCGGGCTGCTGCAGGTCTGCATTCTGATCGGCAAATTCATCCTCGCCTCCAAGCTCGGTCGACTGCTGATGGCCATGCGCGACAAGGAAGAACGGGTGCGTTTTTCCGGCTATGACGTGGCTAGTTTCAAGATATTCGTGTTCTGCGTAGCGGCAGCGTTCTCGGCCATTGGCGGGGCGATGTTCGCCTTGCAGGTGGGCTTCATGTCGCCGTCCTTCGTGGGCATCGTGCCCTCCATCGAAATGGTGATCTTTGCTGCCGTGGGCGGGCGTATGTCCTTGCTCGGCGCGGTGTATGGCTCGCTGCTGGTCAACTACGGCAAGACCTACTTTTCCGAATCTTTCCCTGAGCTCTGGCTGTATCTGATGGGTGGCCTGTTCATCGCGGTCGTCATGTACTTCCCCAATGGTCTGGCCGGTTTGTGGGAAAGCCATGGCCGCAAATGGCTGGCCGGAGTACGCGGCAAACCTGCGCCGGTGCTTGAAAAGCCGCATATCACACCGGTACAGGCCATGCCGAAAGCCAGCGTCACGCCACTGGAGACTCAGCCATGAACAGCCCGACTGGCTTTCAAATGAACAAACCGGTGCTGGCGATTGAAGGGTTGACGGTGTCTTTCGACGGCTTCAAGGCGGTGGACGACCTCAATCTGTACATCGACCGCAACGAAGTGCGAGTGGTGATCGGCCCCAACGGTGCGGGCAAGACCACGGTGCTGGATCTGATCTGCGGCAAGACCCGCGCTACGGGCGGCAGCATCCAGTTCGAGGGCCGGGAACTGACCAAAATGCACGAGTACGACATTGTCCGTGCCGGGGTCGGTCGTAAATTCCAGACCCCGTCGATCTACGACAACTTGAGCGTGTTCGAAAACCTGGAAATGTCTTTTCCGGCAGGGCGCTCGGTGTTCGGTGCGCTGTTTTTCAAGCGCTCTGGAGAAGTGGTTGCGCGGGTCAGGGAAGTCGCCGCGGACATCTTCCTTGGTGATCTGCTTGAGCAGCAGGCGGGCTTGCTCTCCCACGGCCAGAAGCAGTGGCTGGAAATCGGCATGTTGCTCATGCAGGACCCGCAATTGCTGATGCTCGACGAGCCGGTTGCCGGGATGAGCGTCAGCGAGCGTTCGCAGACCGCCGAGCTGCTCAATCGCATCAGTCAGGGCCGTTCGGTGCTGGTTATCGAACACGACATGGAGTTCGTCAAAAGCATCGCCCACAAGGTCACGGTGCTGCATCAGGGCAAGGTGCTGGCTGAAGGCAGCATGGAGTCGGTGCAGAACAACCCGAAAGTCATTGAAGTTTATCTGGGCCACTAATCAGGAGCGCGGCATGTTCAAGATCAATCAGCTGGCGTGTGGTTATGGCCAGAGCCAGATCCTTCATGGCCTGGACCTCAGTGTCGAGAAGCAGGAAATCGTTGCGGTCATGGGCCGCAACGGCATGGGCAAGACCACGTTGTTCAAGAGTCTGATGGGCATTCTGCCGCAATGGGGCGGGCAGGTGCAGGTCGAGGGTGTGGACGTGTCGGCCATGGAAACCCATGCGCGGGTTGAGCACGGCATGGCGTATGTGCCGCAGGGACGAATGATTTTCCCGGCCATGAGCGTGCTGGAAAACATTCAGACCGGCTTGCCGGCATCGGCTCGCGGCATCGTGCCGGAAGACTTGTACGCGTTGTTCCCGGTGCTCTACGACATGCGCGGCCGACGTGGCGGCAACCTGTCCGGGGGACAGCAACAGCAACTGGCGATTGCCCGAGCGCTGGCGACCAACCCCAAGGTCTTGTTGCTCGATGAGCCAACCGAAGGTATCCAGCCGTCGATCATCAAAGACATCGCCCGCAACCTGAAAGAGATCCGCACGTTGCGCAACCTGACCATTGTGGTCTCCGAGCAAGTGCTGTCGTTCACCCTGGAAATCGCTGACCGATTCCTTGTGATCGAGAAAGGCCGATTCGTGATTGAAGAGACCCGGGCCAATGTCGATGAAGCGACGATCAGTCGGTATTTGTCGGTTTAGTTCGCTGTGAATTTTTGTCCGGCCTTATCGCGGGCAAGCACCGCTCCCACATTTACACCCCATTCCCATGTGGGAGCGGCCGGGGTGGCGCTCCACCTTGCCCTCGACTGAGCCATCTTTCCTGAAGGAGAAACGCCATGACCGAAACGCTGATCAAAGTCGACCTCAACCAGCCAGCCACCGAAAACGAAAACATCCACAATCGCTGGCACCCGGACATTCCGATGGCCGCGTGGGTCAAGCCGGGGGATGACTTCATCCTTGAAACCTATGACTGGACCGCTGGCGCGATCAAGAACGATGACGACGCCAGCGACGTGCGCGACGTGGACTTGTCCACCGTGCATTACCTGTCCGGGCCGATTGGTGTGCATGGCGCCGAGCCGGGCGATCTGCTGATCGTGGACTTGCTGGACATCGGCGCGCGGGCGGATTCCCAGTGGGGATTCAACGGATTTTTCTCCCGGCAGAATGGCGGTGGCTTTCTCACTGATCATTTCCCGTCGGCACAGAAGGCCATCTGGGACTTCAAGGGCATGATGACCAGCTCCCGGCACATTCCCGGCGTGGAGTTCGCCGGGCTGATTCACCCGGGCCTGATCGGTTGTCTGCCGGATCACAAGATGCTTGCCGAGTGGAACAAGCGCGAGCAGGAACTGATCGACACCAACCCGACCCGCGTGCCGCCACTGGCCAACCCGCCCCATGCGAAAACTGCGCACCTGGGCAAGCTCAAAGGCCCGGCCCGGGATATGGCGGCCGCGACCGGTGCTCGGACCGTGCCGCCTCGTGAACACGGCGGCAATTGCGACATCAAGGATTTGTCCCGAGGCTCGAAAGTGTTCTTCCCGGTGTATGTAGACGGCGCAGGCCTGTCAGTGGGCGATCTGCACTTCAGTCAGGGCGACGGCGAAATCACCTTCTGCGGCGCCATCGAAATGGCTGGCTGGGTGCACATGCGCGTCGAGCTCATCAAGGGTGGCATGGAGAAATACGGCATCAAGAATCCGGTGTTCAAACCGAGTCCTATCGTGCCCACTTACAACAAATACCTGATCTTCGAAGGCATCTCGGTGGACGAATCAGGCCAGCAGCATTACCTGGACGTCAATATTGCGTATCGCCAGGCGTGCCTGAATGCCATCAATTACATGACCAAGTTCGGCTATTCACCGGCTCAGGGTTACGCGTTGCTTGGCTCGGCGCCAGTGCAGGGACATATCAGCGGCATTGTCGATATTCCAAATGCCTGCGCGACGTTGTGGCTGCCGACCGAGATCTTCCAGTTCGACATCAACCCCAACGCCAACGGCCCGACCAAATTCATTGATGGGTTGGTTGATTTGCCGATTGCCTACGATTTGTAGGTTTGACGAAGTCCGGTAGGAGCCAACTTGTTGGCGAGGCCTGGCATCTGACACACCGCCTCGCCAACAAGTTGGCTCCTACCGGAGACCTCATTGTTCTCAGGAATCTGCCCATGCCCCTATACGAATTCGATTGCCCCAGCTGTGGGGACTTCACTGCGCTCAAGCCCATGGCCGAAAGCGGTGCGCCATGCACCTGCCCGGAATGCGGCGCATCAAGCATGCGGGTGATTTTGTCTGCGCCGGGTTTGAGCACGGTTTCAGGCAACAAACGCCGCGCCATCGAGACCAACGAACGCAGCGCCCACGCACCGAAAACCGTTGCCGAGTATCAGGACAGCAAGCGCCACCCCAGTGGCTGCAGTTGCTGCGTGCCGAGCAAGCCCGTCGTGCCCACCAAAACCAACCCTCATGCGCTGAAAGGCAAAGCGGCTGGGCGGCCGTGGATGATCAGTCATTGAAATGCAAATCCTCACAATTGCACAAGTGCTGAGATCAGACCGGTGGGAGATTCTATGTTGGCCTGCAAACCTGTGGGAGCGAGGCTTGCCCGCGATGCAGACGACTCGGTTTGTCAGCTATACCGTGTCATCGTTCATCGTTCATCGCGAGCAAGCTCACTCCTACAGGTGAGTACCAATATCTGTGAGCGGTGCCTTGGCCGAGCCGCATCCGGACAGGACGATAAACGATAACGCAGTGTGTCTTCCAACCTCGTCTCATGTATCGCGGGCAAGCCCGGCTCCCACAAAAGCATCCTGTCAAAAGGGTCAGTTGCGCCAAGGCCTCAGCCATACCGCAAGGCCAATCAACAAGACCGCCCCATACGCACAACTCAACCCCAGTTGCAGCCACGTGTTGCTGATCGGGTGCAGCATCAGCGCCGCGATCAGCATGGCGGCTGCACCCAGCGCCCACTGGCTTTGCCAGGGTACAAAGGTCAGCAATTGTTGGCGGCGCATCAGCAGCAGGCCGGTGATGATTGCGCCGATCAATGCCGCAATGGCGATGCCGATCAGACCGAGGAAAAACGGCAGGACACCCAGCAGCAGGGCGTTGCACAGGTTGCCGATCAGCTCGCAGTTCAACGGCATGCGGGTATCGCCTGCCGCGTAGGCGTAACGTGCAAGCAAGGCATTCCAGGCACCGAACATGAGGGGCACGGCGAACCAGGCGAGCAGTTCCGGCAGCGGCCCGTCGTGGGCCAGGGTTGGCAGCAGCAACACCACCAGCGCACCGGATGCGCCGATCAGACCGGCGATGGCGGGCAGGGTTAGTAAGGTGGCGCTGCTCAAGCCCTTGCGCAGCAGCACCAGACGCTGATCGGCGGCACTGCCACTCATCAAACCCAGTAGCACCTGATTGAGACTCATCAACGCAATCAGCGGCAGGTTGATCAACTTGCGGGCCAGGTTGATCCAGGTCACCGCGCCTTCGCCCAGCAGCGAAGCGACCATGCGCTCCAGCAAGGCCAGGCCCTGGCTGGCGAGGTTACTGCTCAGCAACGGACCTATGCGTTGCAGCAATTCCCGACCCACGCCGGGCTCGGCTTGCCATTGCAACGGTTTCCAGCCCATCCGGTACAACGTCGGCAGCAACGTGCCGGGCATCAACAAACTGCCCAGCACGCAAGACAGTGCCAGGCCGACCGGTGTGGCGGCATGGCTGGCAGCGGCGAGATAGATCACCGGTGGCAGATTGAACAGTAACGAACCCAGCCCGGCCATGACGAAACGCGAGCGCGCCTGCAGCGGCACACACAGCAGCGCATGCAACAAAAAGCCCGGCGCGCACCATGCCAGCCATTGCAGGCTGCTGCCCGCCAGCGCATAACCACTGGCATCCAGTCCGGGCCCGACGCCCCGCACCCACAGCGGTGCGCCGAGATTCAGCAGCAGCGCCAGCATCAGACCACACAGCAGCAATCGTGGCGCCAGGGCATTCAGCCAACGCTGTTGGGCGATCGGGTCACGCTGCTGATACAACGGCAACGCAGCCGCGCTCAACAATCCGGCGGCCAGGGCCATGCGCAAGGCTTCCGGGAGAAACATCGAGACCAGAAACGCATCACTTTGTGCGCCCGCACCCCAGGCAGCGACCAGCAGCCACTCACGGGCAAACCCGGCAGTCAGTCCAGTCAGCGTGGCGAGGGTCAGCCACAGTGTTGAACCCAACATGGGTCAGCCTTAATGGAACAAAGCGAACAGGCCTTTGCCGCCCACTTTGTAGTTGAGGCCACGGGCACGTTCACCTTTTATTTCGGCGTTCGGGCCGCTGACGATGGCGTAGGGCGGGATGGGTTTGGAGACCACGGCAGCACCGCCGACGACTGCACCTTCACCAATGTCGGCGCCGAAAGAGAGCAGCGCGCGGCTGCAGATCCAGGCGTAGTCATGAATGCGCACTGGCCCGCCCACCGCCCAGAATTCCGGTGCCTGCAGGTCATGACCGCCTGCGATGATCAGCACGTGGGACGCGACCGTGACATGGTCGCCGATGATCAGACCGCCTCGCGCATCCAGCTGACAATGCCAGCCGATGGTGGTGTCTTCACCGATGCGCAGACTGTCGACGCCAAGGATTTCGGTGTTGCGCCATACGCTGGAGCCCTTGCCGATTTTGGCCCCGCCAATGCGCAGCCAGGTCAAGCGCAAAGTGTGGCTGGGAATCTTGCAGATCAGAATGTTGTAAGCCTGTTCCCAGGTGCGCAGCATGCGGTCGCGCAGGGTGGGCCAGTTGATCCCGTACAGAGGAATCAGCGCTCCGGGCATTTCCGTGGCCAGCAAGCGATAAAAGCGTCGGGCCAGCGGATGTTCGATACGCGGCTCGATATTCAGGTAGCTGATGAATGACAGCGTGCGGCCCTTGATCGTGGTTTCAAAGCACACGTCGTGGCTCATCATCCATTCATAAGCGCTTTGCAGCTCTTCAAGTTCCACGCCCATTTTGCGCGCGTACTCAGGCAAGGCGAGGTGCAGGTCGTGGGAGTGCATCAGACGGTGTTTCATGATTTGAATTCCTGCTCCGGTAAGGCGTGTCGAACGAGGGCCGCCTGGCTTTTCAAGCGTTTTGCCTCATGCAGATTGATACCCATCATCAGCCAGAACACGGCGATGAGCACGCTGGTGAAACTGAAATAATGGTCGAACAGGCCGCTGGTCAACGCGGCCAGCAGGCCGGTGGTGGTGCCAAGCCAGATCGCGTTGTCATGGGTGAGGGTGATGAAACCGTCTTCGGGACGGGTTTCACGCCACCAACTGACGGTGACTGCAATGAACAGCAACATGCCGGGAATGCCCATCTTGTAGATGAAGTTCAGCCACAGGTTGGAGATCCCGAACAGCGTCGCACCGGGGACCGGCGGATCTATCTTGAAGCCAATGCCCATGGGGAATTTGGCCATGGCGTCGGGGAAGTGGCTGTACTCCAGGAAGCGAATCGCGGTGCTGGTGTCGTCGTTGGTGAACAGGGTGAAAATCCGTTCCTGCAACGGCGGATAGAACATCAACAGCAGTGTCCCGGCAACGACGCCGCCCATGAGGACGCGGCCAATGAAAGGCACTCGTTTGCGGGCCATCCACATCATGACCAGCGCCAGGCTGACCAAGGCTCCGCGAGAACCGGTCAGCAACAGGCCGATGCTGCCCAGAATCGCGACGGCAAAACCCAGTGATCTCGGCCAGCCGCTGCGGGTCATGCCAATGCAGAACGCCAGCGGCACAATCAGCGCCATGGCGCCGCCTGCGACATTGGGGTGCATCCAGGGTGTGCCCATTCGGTCGGCCAGCGAGAGCAGGCTTTCGTTCAGCACGTCCACACCGCCATAGCCAAGGACGCCAAGGACCGGGATCATGGCGACGGCGGTGCGTGCTTTCAGAAACACCGGGATCGACAGCAGCAAAAGCAACAGTGTGCCGAGCAGCAATGCGCAGATCATTTGCTCCCGGTATTTCTGCTGATCCAGCAAGCGCGGCACCAGAAACAGCGCCGACAGATTGAACAGCCAGCGCACCCAGTTGATCGGTCCGTTGCCCAGTGCAGTGATGGTCAGTTGCCCGACGATAAACGGCAGGGCGCTGTACAGCATCAGCGCAATCAGCAGCCGTTCCGTACGCAGCAACGGTGGAAGTCGCGGCGGGTCAGTGAACATCCGGTGCGCCAGATAAGCCGCCCAGACCAGCATCAGCAGTGCTTCGGAAACAGTCGTGCGAAACCCGACATTCACCGTGGAATACGGCAGAAACGTGGCCAGCATGCCGAACAGCAGCAAGCCACGCAGGGGACGACGAATCACCGTGGCGATGGCGACCACGCCGATCATCGCCGCCAGCACTTTGAACGCAGGCAGCAGCCAGAACATCGCGCCAAACAACAGACCGAAGAGCAAGCCGACGGGCATTGCCAATGGCATCAGCGCAACTCCTCGATCAGCTCATCGAAGCGCTGGTTGAAAGCTTTGGGTCCATACCCGGCAGCCCAGGTCTTGAGTACTTCAGGGTCTTCCTTTTCAGTGTTGGCCAACGTACCCATGAGGTTGATCAGCGCTCCGGTGTCAGTGGGTGAAAAGCGTGGGCTGCCGGGCGGGGTTATTTCATCCAGTGATGAACCGCTGGCCACGGCTACGGGGGTGCCGACACCCAGCGCTTCCACTACCGGCAGGCCAAAACCTTCGGCGTAGGAGGGCTGCCACATGCGATCGGCCCTGGCGTAAATAGCATGCAGTTCGGCATCAGTGATATCGCTCAGGAAGTGCAGGCCGGGCAGCGCTTGCTGGGCGGGAGGCAAGTGTTCCGGTGCGCCGATCAGGATCAGGTCCGGCACGTTGTCGAACTGGCGACGGGCGCTTTGCCAGGCATCAATGAACCATCCCATGTTCTTGCGCGGTTCACGGGTGCCGACGCACAACCAGTAGCGCTCCGGCAGCGTCCAGCCTTGCAGGTCCGAAGGCGCTTCGCTCCAGCCGCTGACCAGCGCGGGCAACACGCGCAATTTGTCTCGGGTCTCGGGAAACAGGCGGATGCATTCATCGGCGGTGAATTGCGACGGCGTCCAGATGCGATCTGCGACCTTCAGCGAGTGGGCGATAGACAGCCGATCGGTGATGCCGTAAATCCGTGCCTTGAGCTGTGAGCCGTGGCTGTTCTTCAACGTCAGCTGGAACAGGTCCTGCAATTGCAGCACGTAACGCATGCCCTCCGGTTTGCGGCCCAGGGGCAGGCCCATATTCATGTTGCAGATGTACACCTGTACTTCCGCGTCGCGCAGGGCCTTGGGCAAAAACAACCCTTCAAAACGCAGGCGTTCCGGCAGTCGGTGGATGCCGTTGAGGGGGGTTGACCATTTCGGACAGTAGGCCAGTCGGCGGATCGGGTGGTCGAAAGGCGCCACGCTGAACAGTTGCACCTGAGTGTCGGGGTTAGCGCGCGCAGCCTCTTCGAGGGCGATGTTCTGGCGACCGATGCCGCTGTTGGGGTAGCCGGTCGCCGGCCGGTAATCAAGTCCTATACGCATGGGCGCGGCTCCTGTTCGGCTTTGACTTTGGCGGGTGTGAGTCGCGTGTAAATGCGCTCCAGTTGAGCGGCAGATACCGACCAGTCATGGTGGGTTTGCACGTACTTGCGACCGGCTTCGCCGATCTGGGCCAGACGTGCGGGTTGTTCAATCGCCTCGGTGATGATTCGCGCCAGTTCCAGTGGGTCTTCGCTGCCCAGATAGTGCTCGCCATTGACCACGGCAAGCCCCGAGCTGCCCTGGTCGGTGGTGACCACCGGCAACCCGGCGGCCATGGCTTCCAGCACCTTGAGCTTGGAACCACCGCCCTGACGCAGCGGCGCGAAAAATATCGCGGTATTGTTCTGCAAGGCTCGCAGGTCCGGGACAAAGCCCTGAAACTCGATGCGTGGATCGGGCCAGCGATCGCGCCATGAGTCGGGCAGGGCGAAGCCGCACACCACGAAGCGCAGGGTGGGCGCGTGCTGCCAGACTTTCGGCATGATTTCGCTCAGGGCCCATTCAATGGCATCCACATTGGGGCCGTATTCGTAATTGCCGATGAACAGCAGGCGGTTGCTGTAAGGGTCCGGCTTGACCTGGGCGTAGTAACCGCAGTCGACGCTGTTGACGACCACTGCGGTGGCCTTGCCGCTGAGTCGGGAAATTTCCTTGGCATCGTCTTCCGTCACCGCGATCAATTGATCGGCCTGACGGAACACCCGGCTTTCCCAGTGGCGATAACGCCAGCGATCATAGCTGGCGAACAGGTTTGCCCAGCGCGGCAGTCGGTCGTAGCTGGTAGCGCCCATGGCCGATTCAACGTTGTGTTCGGTCATCACGAACGGCTTGCCGGATCTTCTCAGCGGCTTTTCGAGGGGTTCGAAGCCGTAGGTGTGCTGAAGCTGGATCACATCCCAATGCTCTTCCAGCAATCCTTCGAAGACCTCGCTCAGGCGTGGCGCATAGCCGTTGATACAGGCCAGCATGGGCGCTGGCGCCACGGCGATCGCCATCAGCGTCTTGACGCTTTTGAGCGGACGCCGCGGCAGGACGATCAGGCGTTCCAGCCAGGGCTCCAGTGCGTCACGGGCGCTTTGATCGACGTCTGTCTTGGATTGCACCAGCAAAGTGATCTGGTGGCCGCGTGCAGCCAGATTGCGCAACAGGTGATATTCCCGCGTCTTGCCGCCGCTGGTGGTGGGCCAGGGCATGTAGGGTAGTGTCCAGAGAATTCGCATCGCTCAGGGTTTCCATTCCAGAATTTGCAGGGTCGGCTTGAGGGCCACGCTGACGCCTTGGGCCTGAGTATTGTCGGTACTGCCCACTTCGGTACGTGTGCCGCTCAACGGATCGTGAATGACCGCGGATTTGATCGCCGGAAACGTCAGGGTCGTGCCCGTGGCACTCCAGAACATCAGCAGCCGTTTACCGTCGCTGCGGGTCCAGGGCACGGCATACAGATCGGCGGGAACTGCGCTGACGCCCGGCGGATCGGCAGGTTCCAGGCGCGGGCCGGTGATGGTCAGGAAGTTCTTCAGGGCGTTGTAGACCGGTTTCGGATTGCCTTGTAGATCCAACAGGCCATAAGCCTGATCCCGGGCGCTGGCGCGTTCGTCCAGATCACTGAGGTTGAACAGGAAAATCCGTTGGTAATCCAGCGCGCTCATCAGTGCCAGGCGGCGCAGGGTGTAATCGGCCTGGCCTTGCACACCGATGATCGCCTGCATTTCCACCGGTCCGTTGTAGCTCGACCAGCCCCATTCGGTGGCCCACACCTGCTCGACGCCGTTGCTGTGCAGCAGGTTATTCATGGCGTTGGCTTTGACCAGAAAATCCCGGTCCGGGGGCGAGTCGCCTTCCGGAAACTCTGAGTACGGGTGATAGGCGGCAACAATGTTGCGTTTACCCAAGCCGCGATCCAGCAGGGTTTGCAGCATGTAGCCGGACGTGCTGTGCATCTGGCTGTAGTAGGCCATGCCCGCAGTGACAATGGTCTTGTCCGGTTCGGCTTTGCGGATGGCATCGGCCGTTGTCGTCAGCAGGGTGTCGTAGGCCACCGGGTCTTCTTTGGGCAACCAGATGATGTTGGGCTCGTTCCAGACCTGCCAGTTGTCGACCTGCGGATAACGCTGGGCCAGCGAGGTCATGCGTGCGGCAAACACGTTGAAATCCCGGGGCGGGTATTGGTCGCGGCTGGGCACTCCCTCAGGAGCGCTGCTGACATAAGGCGCAGAGCCGACCAGATACGCGAGGATGTTGTAGTGGTGGGTGTTCATGGTCGCCATCGCACCGTCCAGATCAACCAGGTCGAACTGATTCTGCTCGGGCTCGATGATCGGCCAGTGAATGGTCAGGCGCACCCAGTTGAGGCCCAGTGCATCCAGCTGATCCATCTGTTGCTGGTACATGGCGGGTGAAAAATACTGGAACTGCGCGTTGACGCCCAGAAAGTCCTGCCAGACCACTGCGCGTGGTGCACGCAGGACGGTTGCCGCCTGAGCATCAGGTAGCCAGTCAGACACCAGCGCCGAACAGGCCAGCGCACTGGCCAACCACAAACCCGCTGCAGATTTCATCTCAGTCGGCCTCGCATGCATGTTGGAACAACTGACGGAAGCGCTCGGCGGTCTGGCTCCAGACTCGCTGCTGCCCAAGGACTCGGGCCTGTGCGGCCCATTGCGTGGCCCGTTCCGGCACCGCGCAGACTTCATTCAAGGCCGCGCTCAGGGCCGCGACATTACCTTGAGGGAAAATCATGCCGTTACCGTGGGAGACTTCTTCGGCAAACGAGCGAGCATCGGAGGTGATCACTCCGCGCCCGCAGGCCACGGCCCACGACAGCGCGCCACTGGTGCCGCGCAAATTACCCAGCAGCTTCAGTTTGCTGGATTCGCGGTACGGCAAGACCATGACGTGGTGAGCCTGAATGACATCGGCGATGGTCTCGGCTGGAAGGTCCAGATTCCAGTCGATCACGTCGGTCAGTCCGAGCTGTTTAATGCGCAGGCGCAACTGGTCCAGGTAGCTGCCGGACGGACCAAAGGCCATCTCCGGCTCGCTGCCGCCGGCCAGGGTCAGGCGCACCCGCGAGCGTAACTGTGGCTGACGGGTAAACAGGTCGGCCATGGCATCCAGCAAGTCTTCGATACCCTTGCCGCGGTAGATGAAACCGAAGTACAGCAAGCGCATGGTGTGCAGCGGCGGCAGCGACACGGGCGTGATGGGGAGATTGCCATGGGCAATGACTGCCATTTGTTCTTCGCGCAAGCCCATGCGCTGGCGCAATGCCAGGCCTCCCGCCTGAGTCAGCGTCACTAACCGGGTCATGCTGCGCGCCAGTTGGCGTTCTTCGCGTAGACACAACGGGTCGGCAAGGACCGTGGCGACTTCCGGCAGCGGCGAGGGCAGCGAACTCGCCAGTGACAGTGGCCAGGGCAGTTTTGCCCGGCGCCAGACCAGCCGCTCCGGATCATGAACGGTCGCCGTCAGCGGTAGCCGCGGGAAGCGTTGGCGCAAGGCGCGCAAGGCATGAAACTCTGCGAGTCGGCCGCCGCCGATTTCCGCATGGACCAGATCAATGCCTTGCCAATCGGTTTCAGCCACCCGTTGAACGGCGCGCGCCTGGTCGTTGCCGACGCCCGCAAGCGGCGTGCTGACCCGTACGCCAAGTTGCTCCAGCGCATGCTTGAGGTGCCCGGCGTAGTCGGCGATGCCGTTCTGCTCGGGCGGTAGTGGCGCGAGTAGGGCAATGTGCATGTCAGCCTCGGTTCTGGAAGCGTTTGAGGTAATCCATCACGCGTTTTGGCACCTTGTAACGGCGGCGGTTGATGATGATGCCGTCGACTTTCTTGAACGCGGTATGCAGCGTTGCCAGTACGTTTTCCAGCATTGGCACGGTGGTTTCCTCCGCCTTGACGATCAGCAGGATCAGGTCGGAATCACGCAACAGAGCAAAGGCATTCTGGTTGCTGAAAATGCTTGAAGCATCAATCAGCAATATTTCACCCGGCACCGTCGGGCCAGCACCTTCGGTACGCACCCTGTAACCTTGTTCCTGCAGCAGGCTGGCAAGATGACCGATGACGAAGCTGACACCTTCGCCTTCGTGGGATGAGGTAAACCCCAGTGCCAGGCCTTTCTCTGCCACCTGACGCAACGGCAGGGTTCCGTACAGCCTGTGCAGGCTGGCCGCGAACGCCGTATTGCGCGAGTCTTCTGCATTGCCCAGTTCCTGGAGGCTGGTCCAGACCGGCACTCCAAAACGGGTCTCGATCTTGTCACCGTCGTGGATCCGTTGATCCAGCAGGTAGAAGAAGTACATCGCCACCAGGCCCACCCCGACGCTCAACGGGAAAGCCATAAGCAACATCAACAAGCTTTTCGGGAAGACCCGGCTGGGGTTGTAAGTGGCCTGCTCGATGACGGCAATGTTGCTGATCTGGCTGCGATCCAGCTCGCGGTCGATCCGCGCTTTCTCAAGGCTGCTGCTGTACAGGGCGAAGCTCTTCTCGGCGGCGTCGAGCTCGCCCTGCAGGCGAGACATCTCCGGCTCCAGATTCAGCGCCAGTTGACGGCTTTTTTCCCATTGCGCCAGTTGCAGGTTTTGCTGCGTCAACTGGGTTTGCAGGCGGGCGTAGCTGGCCTGCTGGTCGGCCAGCACGTTTTGCATCCGGTTGTAGATGGGGTTAGGGGTGATGCTTTCCGAGCGCTGGATGGTTGCATCCTGCTGGGTCAGCAATGCTTTGAGGTTACTGATTTCCTGATTCAGCGCGCGAACCGGTGGCGCCGATTCCTTGAAGGAACGCAGCAGTTCCTGACGCTCGACTTCCTTGCCGTTGATACGGTTTTGCAAATCCTGACGGTTGGGGTTGAGGCTCAGTTCGCGACCGGCACTGACTGTTTTCGACTGCTGCCTGAGTTGCTCTTGCAGCTTGTCCAGGCCCGCCTTGGTGGAAGCAATCGAGCGCAGAGTGTTGTTGCGCTCTGTAGTCAGGTCATTAAGGCCCTGCGAAGTGTCCGCCAGGCGCTGGGCAATGCTCACCGCACCCAGTTGATTGAGGTACGTCTGGATTTGCTTCTTGTAACTGAGAATCCGCGCCTGAGTGGATTTGACTTCGGTTTCGTAGAATTGATAAAGACTGACGCGGCCGAGTACCCGGGTACGTTGCTGTTCGTACTCGGAAATCCAGGCCTCCAGAACATCCTTGGCGACCTTCGGGTCATTCCAGGAAAAGGTCAGCTCCATCACCGCCGAGCCAGGGTCATGGCTGACTTTGAAGTTCTTCGACAGGTCTTCAGCCAGACGCTCCTCCGGCGAGCGCTTCTCGACCAGACCAATAAGCTGCAATGCACCTCGAAACACGGCAATGACCGAACCCACAGTATCCTTGAGCAGGTTCTTTATCGAGGCCAGAGCACCTTGCTCCTGTTCGGCTTTGGAGATTTCAGCCAGGTATTTTTCGGCAACCGTACGCATGATCGGCCGACCGGTCAGCATGCGTTCTTCGTCGAGAATCGGATCGCGCTGGGCGCTGGGAATCACGATGGCCTGACGGTCGGCGAACTCGATGGGCACGGTGCTACTGTCGCGACCGGGTTTTACCAGCAGCAGTGCGGTTGATTCGTACCGGTTGGGCAGTAAAAAAGCACCGAGCACTATGATGATGAAGGTCACCATGACGGTCAGTCGAACTTCATGTTTGAAAATGAAGAACAGGCGCAGCAGGTCGCGCAGTGAACGGATATTGATCATGTCTTTTCCCTGACTTTTAGTTTTCGCTGCGCAGGTTGTAATTCACGCCGAAACCCAGTGACTTGGCGAAAGGGATCAGTTGGTTGAAATACAGATTTACGCCGTCGGCCTTGTCACCCACTGTTGACTTGGGCACGAACACCACATCGCCGCGCTGTAACAGCACCGGGCCACGGGGGCCGTCGTTGTCTGCCCAGAGCAGCTTGCTGAAGTCGAAAAAGTAAGTCTTGTAGAGGCCGTTGTCTTCCTGACGAAGCAGGGCGACCATCGTCGCGTCCCCGTCATTGGCAACGCCTCCGGCACCGACAATCGCCTGAACCAGCGTGGTGGCAACCGTGGCGGAGAGGGCTGCCGAATTACGCACCGCGCCACCGACGAACACGGTATTACCGGGCGATTGCGAGATGTTGATGGTCATCGCAGTTTCGCGATAGACGTCCTGCAGCTTGCTCTGCAAATGTTCGGTCAATTGCGGCAAGGTCATGCCGGCAGCCTGCACCGAGCCGATATACGGATAACTGAACGTGCCGTCGTTGAGCACCTGAAACAGGGTCAGTTCGTAGATGGAGTTCGCTGTAAAAGCGGAAATTGACGGTGCTTCGCCGGTGTTGCGCACGATCCGCAAGGTGTCACCGGGGCGCACGCGTTGCGGTGGCAAAGGCTTACCGGCGAGCGCGCGTCCTGCGGCTTTACCGGCTTCAATCTGTGCGGGGTCGTCGGGTAAACCCACGCGTGCCGGGGTGCTGCAGGCGCTGACCACTAACAGGCCCAGCACCAGCAAAATGTGTCTGACCGCCCCCAAACTCCTGTCTTGCATGAATACAACTCCCGTTGCGGGTAAACCATCATGTCGGCGGGTGACCGCTGTCATCCGTGTTGCATAGTGCGTGCCGCACAAGCAGATATATCGTCAGTTACAACCATTTGATTAATGAAATCCTGCAGGGTCAGGACGTCGGGGTTGGCGCCGCTACCCGGCCATAGACGTCGGTGAAGCGCACGATGTCGTCTTCCCCCAGATACTCGCCGCTCTGCACTTCGATCATTACCAGATCAATCACCCCCGGGTTGACCAGCCGGTGGGTATGGCCCGGTTTGATGAACGTCGACTCGTTGGTGTCGAGCATGAATTCCCGCTCACCGTTGGTAACGCGCGCCATGCCGCTGACCACTATCCAGTGTTCACTGCGATGGTGGTGCATCTGCAGCGACAGCGAGGCTTGCGGGCGAACCACGATGCGTTTGATTTTGAAACGCTTGCCTTCTTCGAGCACGGTGTAAGTGCCCCAGGGGCGGGTGACGGTGCGGTGCAGGCGATAGGCATCGTGGCCCTGGCGTTTGAGCTCCTGAGCGACGAACTTCACATCCTGACTGCGTGTGCCGTCCGCGATCAGCAGTGCATCCGGGGTGTCGATGATGATCAGGTCATTAAGGCCAACGCCGCCGACCATACGCTTGGAGTCGATGTAGCAATTGCTCACGTCATGCAGCACGGTCGGCCCGTTGCACTGGTTGCCCTGAGCATCGGCCGGCACCAGTTCACGTACGGCCTGCCACGAGCCGATGTCGTTCCAGCCCAGTTCGCAGGGCACCACCGCGACCTTTTGCGAGCGCTCCATCAAGGCATAGTCGATGGAAATATCCGGCGCTTTGGCGAACGATTCGCTGTCCAGTTCGATCTGCAACTCGTTATTGCCTTCCTTGCTAGAACTCAGTTCCAGGCAGGCTTTGACTGTTTCGAGGACTTCCGGCGCGTGCTTGGCGAATTGATGGAGCAGGCTGTCGGCACGCATGCAGAACATGCCGGCGTTCCACAGATGCAGCCCGCCGTCCAGATAAGCCTGGGCAGTGGCCGCATCCGGCTTCTCGACAAAGCGTGCAACCTGATAGCCATCACTGTTGAGCGACTGGCCTTTTTCGATATAACCGAAACCCGTTTCCGCCTTGCTGGGCAGAATGCCGAACGTGACCAGCCAGCCATCATCCGCCAGCACCTGGGCGGCCTGGACCGCTTTGGCAAATGCCGCCACATCGGCGATCAGGTGATCGGCAGGCAAGACCAGCAATTGCGCATCGTCGCCATATAACCTGGACACGTGCAGCGCAGCGGCTGCCAGCGCGGGGCCCGTATTACGACCGAAGGGTTCGAGGATGAAATCCAGTTTTACCTTGGTTTTGTTGAGCTGGCGGTAGTCGTCAACCGTACGGAAATACACTTCGCGACTGGTCACGGTCAGCAGTCGCCCGACCTCAGGCAGGCCAACGGCCCGATTGAATGTTTTCTGCAGCAGGCTTTCGCCGTCACGAAGGCGCATGAAAGGCTTGGGCATGGCTTCGCGCGAAACCGGCCACAGCCGGGTACCGGCACCGCCGGCGATAATGCAGGGGATGAGGATGCTCATCAATAAGCCTCGCGAGTGAAGAGCACTGCAGGAACAGTGCGCAAAAGGATGTAGATGTCGAACCAGACGGACCAGTTTTCGATGTACTCCAGATCGAACTCCACGCGCTTTTCGATCTTTTCCACGGTGTCTGTTTCACCACGATAGCCATTGATTTGCGCCAGGCCGGTTATGCCCGGCTTGACCCTATGGCGTGACGTGTACTCCTTCACCGCTTGCTCGAAGAGAATCCCGGCCGCTTTGGTGGCCGTTGCATGGGGGCGCGGTCCTACCATGGACATGCTGCCTGCAATCACATTGAACAGCTGAGGCAATTCATCCAGGCTGGTTTTGCGTATGAAACGCCCGACCCGTGTGACCCTTGCGTCATCCCGGGTGGTTTGTTGCGCTGCGGTTGCATCACTCTGGTGGTGATACATCGAGCGGAATTTGCAGACCTTGATCATGCGGTTGTTGTAGCCATAGCGGTTTTGCCAGAAGAAGACCGGGCCGCGTGAGTCCAGCTTGATGGCAATGGCGATGGCGAGCATGACCGGCGACAACAACACCAGCGCCAGGCTCGACAGCAGCATGTCTTCCAGCCGCTTGAAGAAAGGGGACCAGCCGGAAAGGGGAACATCCGAGGCGTTGAACATCGGCAGGTTGGCGACTTCGGTGATCCGGTTGTGCGCGTGGCGGAAGGCGACCATATCCGGCACCAGCAGCACATTGACCGGCAACCTGCGCAGTTCACGGATGATGTAGTCCATGCGGTTTTCCGCCGACCAGGGCAGGGCGACCAGCACCTGGGTGACCTTTTCTTCGCGAATCAGACGTTCCAGATCGTCGCTGTTACCCAACAGCGGCAGCCCGGCCATGGTCTTGGGCAGCCGCCCGATCCGGTCGTCGATGAAGCCGCTGACTCCAGAGCGAATATCCTGATTGTCCAGCAGGTACTCGGCCAGCCGCTTGCCGTTCTCAGTGGCCCCCAGAATGATCGCGTTCTGCAGGAAGAAGCCTTTTTGCATCAGGTGCCTGAACAGCACCAGCATGAACAGTCGCTCGATGCAGAACAGCGCAAGACTGGCGATGTACCACATCACCAGATGATCGTCGGTGAGGTAGTCGAAGAACGCCAGGGTCTTGTGCAGGAACAGCAGCAGGCAAAACGCGGCGGACCACGCCACGATAATCAGGCGGAAGCGCAGCGCGTTGCTGAACAGCGCTTCGGAGTAAACGCCGAGGGTCTGGAATATCAGGACGCACAGCAGCCCATAGAATCCCAATACCGCGAAGTAACTCTGCGGTACATCAGAAAGGCTTTCTCTGGAAAAAAGGAATACCAGCACGCCTGGCAGGATGCTGGTGATCCCGTGGGCAAGACGAATACCGAAAAGAAAATACACGATCAAACTGGTTCTGGTTTGCAGGAGGCTGTTAACAGGCTGCAATCGCATGACGCTTCCTCACTTCATCGGTCCGTGACTACTTAGCTGCGATCCAGATACGAAGCGCTTTCAAGTTGAAGTCAATAAAATGTCCTTTCCTGACATGCTTGGTGAATATAGCCATTAATTTGGCTTCTGCACGTCATGTGATGCTGATTTTTACCGTTATTACAAAACGGGTGTAGACCTAATACTTTAGTGGTGTGAGTACTATTCCCAACTAACGTGGGTATTCCCCTCATACGAGGGTATATCGGCAGTAAAGCTCAAGAGATAAGTAAAGTCATGGCACGGATTTGATTTCTCTTTCGATTTTTTTCCACTCAGAAGCTATACCCACCGTCGCAAGATCCAGAATCCTCGATTCGATCTAACGTTTCCGGGGGGATCGCCAGTCTCGCTGGAGGCGTTAAAAAATTATTCGTTTCAGACGGGCTTTTTTCTGTCTGTTGCGGTCAACATAGTGCGCATGAACTCAGGGGAGCGAGTAGCAATGACACGACGGGCATTTTTGATTTTGCATGGCAAGCAGGCACTCAACGAAGAAGTGCGTGAAGCCGTGACCCGAAAGCGTGGCGAGGGCTGGGAACTCGACGTCCGTCTGACGTGGGAGGGCGGCGATGCTCAACGGCTTGTCAGTGAGGCGCTGGCAGCAGGGCATACGCAAATTATTGCGGGCGGCGGTGATGGAACCCTGCGCGACGTCACCGAAGCGCTGGCCAATGCTGACACCGACGCTGAGCTGACCATTATGCCGCTGGGCACTGCCAATGACTTCGCCCGGGCTGCCGGTGTTCCGCTGGAGCCGGATGCTGCACTCGATCTGCTGGACGTGCCTGCCCGCCCGGTGGACCTGGGTGAGGTGAACGGCAAGGTGTTTTTGAACATGGCTACCGGCGGCTTTGGCAGCCAGGTGACAGCTAATACGTCTGAGGATTTGAAAAAGGTGTTGGGTGGCGCGGCTTACCTTTTCACCGGCCTGACGCGGTTCAGCGAGCTGAGCTCTGCCTATGGGGAGCTGAGCGGACCTGATTTCCACTGGAGCGGCGACTTGCTCGCGCTGGGCATCGGTAACGGGCGTCAGGCGGGCGGCGGGCATGTGTTGTGTCCATCGGCGCTGGTCGATGACGGTTTGCTGGACATCAGTATTCTGCCAGCGCCGCAGGAAGTGGTTGGCACGCTCAGAAGTTTGCTGGAAGGCGGATTGGGTATCGACAATATGTTCATCCGCGCGCGGCTGCCATGGGTCGAACTCAAGTCGGCGCAGGGGCTGGACATCAATCTGGATGGTGAGCCACTGTCCGGGGAGAACCTGCGTTTCTCGGCGCGGCAGGCGGCTTTGAAGGTTCACTTGCCAGTGGGGTCTGAGTTGTTTGGGCAGGTGCCTCGGGTGTCTGCTTAAGTATTGTTTGTGTACATATCCGTTTTGTGGTGATGGCTGATATTGGTTGCGCTTTTACAGCGCGTCACTTTTGAACATCCGGAAGCCGGCCCAGACAAAAGTAACCAAAACGCTCATGCCCCACCACTTGGTGCCTCGCCTGGGCTCGGCATGCCCGTAATCCGACATTGCCCCACGCAGCAATATCCAATTCCGGCCGGCGTGGTTTAACGGGGCGCTTAAGATCAAAATCTAAAGCAGATCCTGGATACACGCGGTTTTTTGTGGGAGCGGTGCTTGCCCGCGATAAGAACACCGCGGTGTATCCTTCAGACCGCGTCGCTTTTATCGCGGGCAAGCACCGCTCCCACATGAACCGAGTTTGCTGCGCGACAGCGTTGTGTCAGGGGCGTAGGGCGTGCTCCAGAAGGTCGGTAAATTTACACAAACAGGTCGGCTATCAGGCCGCCGCGCTTTTGATTTTGATCTTAAGCGCCCCGTTAAACCACGCTGGCCGAACGCAGATTCTGAACCGTGGGGCGCTCTTGAGTTGAAGAGTGGCAGGACGCCGGGTTAGCCGCATTGGGCCATGGATGGCCCGTTGCGGCGGCCCACGGTTCAGGATCTGCGGGCGGGCATGCCGAGCTCAGGCGAGGCACCAAGTGGGGGGGCATGAGCGTTTTGGTTACTTTTGTCTGGGCCGGCTTCCGGATGTTCAAAAGTGACGCGCTGTAAAAGCGTAACCAAGTGAAGCCATAACTGCGGTAATGGATATGCACACAAGACAAGAAAGACGTGCAGACACCTAAAAGCAACCATCAATCATCCAGACTGATAATCCCTTCCCGCACACAAAACAGAACCAGCCCGGCCACGTCATGGATCTGCAGACGCTTCATGACCTGAGCCCGGTGGGTTTCCACGGTCTTGATACTCAGCCCCAGCCCACCGGCAATTTCCCGAGTCGACTTGCCACGCACGATCAAGCGCAGAATCTCCAGCTGCCGAGCCGTCAGATTATGGTTTTGTGGCGTTTCGTGCTTGCGCGCCTGAACACTGATCAACGCCTGATTGATCACCGTATGGGCAATCGCCGGGCTCAGGTAACGTTCACCACTGCTCAACGCCAGTAACGCCTGCTCCAGTTCAGTCGCTGCGGCGTCCTTGAGCAAGTATCCGTGGGCACCCGCTTCCAGCGCGCGCATGATCCGCGTCGGGTCGCTGTGCATGGACAGGATCAGCACCTTGCTGTCCGGCAAGGTACTCCGCAATTCTTTCAGGGCGTCGAGGCCGTCGACATCCTTCATGGAGATATCCAGCAGGATGATGTCGGGGTTCAACTCGGTAGCCAGTGCGCTCAGTTGCGCGCCGTCGCAAGCCTCGCCAATCACCGAATAGCCCGGAATGTCGGCTACCAGCGCGCGAACGCCAGCTCTGATCAATGAGTGATCGTCAATCAACAGCAATGTGCAGGTCATCTAGCCTTCTTGTCTATGTTTGCTCGTTCATGAGCGCGCGGTATCCAGGGCAACAGCACATCGATACGCGTGCCGTCGCCGGGTTCGCTGCGTATCGTCCATGTACCGTTGAGAAGAGCCACCCGCTCAGCCATGCCGGCCATGCCTCGCTGCCCCTCACGGGCCGGGTCCGCTGCGGGTGAAAAGCCGACGCCGTCGTCGCTGATATGCAGTTCCAGACCTTGCGGCAGGCGTCGCAGGCGAACCAGCAGATTGTTCGCCTGGGCGTGGCGCAACATATTGGTCACCGCTTCCTGGGTTATGCGAAACGCAGCAACCGTCATCTCTTCCGGAATGCCGGACAGTTGCTGCTTGCACTCCAGGCTCCAGCGCACCTGACTGTCCGCCAGCGTGCGCAGCAGATGCCCGCGAATACTGGCTTCCAGGCCCAGGCTGGTGAGCTGGCGAGGGTGCAGGATCGCCGATACATCGCGGACCTTGGCCAGGGTTTCGTCAAGGGTGTTGTTGAGTTGCGCGCTGTGTTCGAGCAGTTCGGCAGGCAGACGGCGGCGCAGCCATTCCGATTGCAGCTTTGCAGCAGTGAGCATCTGGCCAATGTCGTCATGCAGTTCGCGGCTCAGGCGATGCCGTTCGTTCTCCTGAACCTGCAACATGTGATCGGCCAGTTCCTGCGGCTGAAAACGAATCGAACGGCCATAGCGCAACCGGGCCTGCCAGACGCTGGCGAAGGTCACGAGATTAAGCAGCAGCAGGGCGACAGGGAAATCGTCGGACGTCAGATATAGCGCACAATTACCGATTGCTGCACCGATGCACAGAATGGCATTCAGCCAGAGAATGCTTCTGTTATTCGGCAACCGATATCTGGAAATACTGGTACGGGCGTGCATAGCGATGGAGCCATCGGGTGGTCACTGCGGAACAACCTGCCATTGAGGATGCCAGGTCAATGTTGGGCACGTCACTGAATGTTGACTGCCTTGATTCATTATTTTTGTCTCGTCTTGCAGGTCTTATCGCACATCCTGTGCCGCCACGATTGCGTCAATAATGCTTCGGGTCGTGATCTTACCTCAATGTTCAAACTTTGAACGAGCTGCCTGACTTTACACCGGGTAGTTGACAAGGCTGGCAGGCCTTATTGCACTGACGCGCGCGGAATGGCCACGAACAGTCCAGGCATGCTGTGTTTTTACAGTGCAGCGACGAGGCTTTTTATGGGATAGGCGTGCTGTTACTCGTCATCCATCGGCGCGTCGGGGCCAGTCATAGGCCCGCGTCTCAGGTCATGACCGGAGTTGTTCCTGAACCGGTTCGGACGCTTCCAGGCCGCAGGTATAGGCAAGCTGCCCCAGCAGTTCTTTTTGCTCGGTGTCATCCAGCAGCAATTGCCCGGTATGAGGATCGATCAACTCGAGTTGCCAGGCCAGAAGAGTCAGGCAGTTTTCAAGCGTCTGAAGGGCATCGTCGGTCAGGCGGATAGTCGGGTAGGCGACACTCAGCATGCCGCGTAACTGACGAGCGAAATCGGCAGTGCTCGGGATCAGCGCGTTATCAGCGGTTTCGGAGAGTTTGAACAGAGTGCGGAGCAGGCACTCGACGGCATCCTGATCATTGCTAATCATTTCCAGGTGCGCGAGGCATTCCTGGCAGGTGCCCAGCAGCAATTGGGATTCATCAAAGAAATCGGGGTGGGTCTGTTGCCACTCTTTACCGTTCAGCATGGGTATCTCCATAGATCATGGATCGCTCCAGTGTAGTACCCGGCGCGCACTGCGGAACGTTAATGTGGATGTGAAGTGAAAGTCTGTAGGCCGCTTCTGATTGTTTCGAAATGGAAAGGGGTGTGGCGAATGTTTCGATTGAATGAGTAACGCTGGCGAGAGAGGCGGTTGGAGCGGGCGCGGCAATGCATTCGCCGCCTGCGGCGAATAGAGACGGCAGGCTTTTTGAGGTGGGCCGCGACGCAACCAAGAACTCAACTCCATTCAAAATATGAGAATGGTGTCACATTAATGGCTAAGTCGAGACGCGCAAATCAGGTCCGCCCCGAGGGGGTCTAGGGGTTACCCCTAGGGTGCGGAAGGCCCGTCGCCTGCGGAAGAAGCGATAAAGGGCTGTTACTGGTCGGAATAAACGTCTGTCATTCGCAGATCAGTAAATCATGATGTTAAAGTGATATCAAATGTGTATTTAACCTTTCATCGCCTTTAAGTCCCGCTGTTTTCAGCCGATAACAACTTCGCAGACTCACTGTGACCCACGCTTCAGGAGCAAGAAATGGCTGGCATTCTCGACTCAGTAGATCAACGCACACAACTGGTGGGCGAGAACCGCCTTGAAATCCTCATGTTTCGCCTGGCGGGTCGGCAGCTGTTTGCGATCAACGTTTTCAAGGTTCAGGAAGTTCTGCAACTGCCTAAACTGACGTTGATGCCACAACGTCACTCGTTTGTGTGTGGCGTGGTCAACCTGCGCGGCCAGACTCTGCCGGTGATCGACCTGTCCCAGGCCATCGGGATGAAGCCGCTGGTACCGGGGCCGAACAGCACCATTATCGTGACCGAATACAATCGCTCGGTTCAGGCCTTCCTGGTGGGAGGTGTTGATCGCATCGTCAACATGAACTGGGATGCAATCATGCCACCGCCTGCCAGCGCTGGCCGTCAGCATTACCTGACAGCAATCAGTAAAGTCGACGATCAACTGGTTGAAGTCATCGACGTGGAAAAAGTTCTCGCCGAAATCGTGCCGTACAACGCCAAGGTATCCAGCGAAAAACTTGAGGACCCTGTGCTTGCCGCTGCGGTAGGCCGTGAAATCCTGTTGGTGGATGACTCCAAGGTCGCACTCAGCCAATTGCGTGACACCCTGTCTCAGTTGGGCCTGAAGCTGCATGTGGCCAGCGACGGTCTTAAAGCATTGAATATGCTCAAAGCCTGGGCCGACAGCGGTGAAGTCATGACCGAGAAACTGTTGATGGTGTTTACCGACGCGGAAATGCCGGAAATGGATGGTTACCGCCTGACCACTGAAATCCGTAACGATCCACGTTTGCGCGAATTGTATGTGGTGTTGCATACCTCGCTGTCCGGCAGCTTCAACGAATCCATGGTGAAGAAAGTTGGCTGCGACAACTTCCTCTCCAAGTTCCAGCCCGACAAACTGGTCGACGTGGTTCGTGAACGTTTGATCATGGTTCAGGGTTGAACAAGGCTCAGGGCTGAACGAGGCTCAGGGCTGATCGCAGTTCAACGACGACCCAACCCGACGAGCGAGCCAGGCGCAGCATTGATCTGCGCACTGGCTTGCATTGCCATGTCTCGCAACGGACAAGTTCGTATAAGCTTGTGGCCTTCATGATTCTGGCGATTTCAGCCGTACAAGGAACAGGCCATGTTGCATCTCAGCGCGCTCTATCGTTTCCCTCTCAAATCCGGCAAGGCTGAAGTCCTTCAGCAGGCGTCCTTTGACGAGTTGGGAATGACCGGGGATCGACGCTGGATGCTGGTGGACGAAGCCAGCGGGCGTTTTCTGACCCAGCGCGCCTTGCCTCACATGTCGCAACTGTCAGCGCTGTTGAGCGCCGAAGGTGGCGTGACCCTCCAGGCACCAGGCTTTGCGGCACTGGATATTCCTGTCCCGCAAAATATCGAACAGTCTTTGCGCGGCGTTACGGTGTGGCGCGATACGTTGCGCGTCCCGGATGCCGGTGACGAGGCCGCTCGCTGGGTCAGCGATTTCATTGGCAAACCGACCCGCATGGTGCATGTCCCGGCTGACCGCGCGCGCATGTTGCCCGGCGGTCTTGGTGTGGACGAAAAGCGGGTCGGGTTCGCCGACGGCTTCCCGCTGTTGCTGATCGGTCAGGCATCTCTCGACGATCTTTCGGCGAAGATCGGCCGTCCACAGGAAATGTTGCGCTTCCGGCCAAACCTGGTGGTGGAGGGGGCTGAGGCGTTTGCTGAAGATGGCTGGAAGCGTATTCGGATTGGCGACATCGAGTTTCGCCTGCTCAAGGGATGCACGCGTTGCATCCTCACCACCATCGATCCCGCCACCGGCGAGCGCAACGGGGATCGCGAACCATTGACCACCCTGAAGACCTATCGAGAGCGGGAAGGGGATGTCTGGTTCGGGCAGAACATGGTCAATGACGGACCGGGCATCATCGAAGTCGGCATGCCGTTGACAGTGCTGGAGTGAGATCCTGACTCAGGTTACTGTCCGTTTTTTCCATCGTTTCCGGAGCCCTGCATGACAACCACAGTTCTGGTGCTGGTCGAGAGCGTCAACGAGTACCTACCCATCCTCGAAAACAACGGTTATCGACTGATTCTGGCGCCGACCCCCGCAACGCGAGCTGAAGCCATTGCCACACGCAGTGAGGAGATCACTGTAGTGCTGACCCGAGGACCGCTGGGGCTTTACGCAGATGAAATTGCCGCGCTGCCGCATTTGCAGATCATCTGCGTACTGGGCGCAGGCTATGAGCACGTTGACCTGGCTGCAGCTGAAGCACGGGGTATCCCGGTCACTAACGGCGCGGGGGTCAATGCACCGACGGTGGCCGATCATGCGATGTCGCTGTTGTTATCCATCGTGCGGGATATCCCTCAGGCGGACGCGTCGGTGCGTCGCGGCGAGTGGCGCAAGGTCACGCGCCCTTCGTTCGAGGGCAAGCGCCTCGGCATTCTCGGGCTTGGCTCGGTCGGCCTGGCCATCGCCCGACGTGCAGCGGGTTTTGGCATGCTCGTGAATTATCACAATCGCAGGCAGCGCACCGATGTGGATTTCGACTATTGCGCAACCCCGCTCGAACTGGCCCGTGTCTCGGACTTTCTGATTATCGCCACGCCGGGTGGCGGCGGCACTCAGCACCTGATCGACAGTCAGGCCCTTGATGCTCTGGGTCCGCAGGGCTTCGTGGTCAACATCGCCCGGGCCAGTGTAATTGATACTGCTGCATTGGTTGATGCCCTGCAGCAGCGGCGAATTGCCGGTGCGGCGCTGGATGTCTTTGACGATGAACCGCGGGTTCCCGAGGCCCTGAAGGCGCTCGACAACGTGGTACTGACGCCGCATGTAGGCGGCTTGTCGCCGGAGGCATCCGAAGCGACAGTGCAGAGGGTGGCGGATAACCTGCAGGCGTTTTTTGCGGGTAAACCGGTGCTGACGCCGGTGCGTGGTTGACCGGAAAGCGCTGATGGGCGTCTTCAATCAATAAACGCAGGCCGCACCATGAAGCTTGATGTGGCCTGGAGGCGCTGATACACACGTCAAAGAACGCTTTATAGCAAAGCGAATTAAACGGCAATTCATTAACGCTAAGATGTTTCCAAAACTGTCATTTCTGACAGTTTTCCGGTTGAGTAGACGGTATTAGACTCAAGACTTGTTAGTGCACGATTAACAAGGAGAATCGTGATGGCTACTATAATTAACGAGTTGTCGTTCAGGGCCACCGTGCGGCTTTACTATAAAAACAGAACCGCTTATTTTGATTTCTCAAAAATCACGTCCAGTTTAGGCTCGTCTGACGCCGCGGCCATACCTGACTACGATTGGCAAGCAATGGAGCGACAGGTTTATTTTCAGGGCACTGAAGAACAAAGATACCTGAGTGCGACCACGATGCCCCGAGGCGGCACTGCGGCAACCCCTCGTCAGCAATTCTGGTTTATTTGTCGCCAGTTTGACGACGGGCACACCAGCTATCAGATTAAAGCTCAACATGACATGTTTATTGATTTTAAAGGTTTTTTTAATGATCTTGTCACCGAGAAACGATCGCAATACAGCTCGCTGACCATGAGTCAGCAGTCCATTGATTATTATGTCGCTCCTTCCGGGAGTTCATCTGTCGAATGGAAGGTCCTGTGCGATGGGCGCGCGCTGACTTCAAGTGTTTTAAAAACGGGTGTGATGGACAATATTTCGATCATTGCGCCCAATGGGAACACTGTAGGGATCAATAACTCGGTGACGTTCGGTCAGGATTGGTGGGCCTATGTTTCTTGCTGCAAGCTCAAAGAGCCACTTATCAGTGATCAAAAAGTCATCGTTCCGTTGACGCTGGATATCCTCGAAACCAATATCGGCGACCCTGTCGCCTGAAAGCACTACCGCCGTAGTTTTCACACAGCCTCGTGAGAGCGGTTTTAGTCGGGAAGAGGCCAGAACAACTGGAGACGCTCACACAGGAATCACTGATGACGTGGGACCGGCTTTAGCCGGGAAGGCGGTATTTCTGCCGATGAAGATTCATCGTCTGTCCCAGCCCCTTCCCGGCTAAAGCCGGTCCCACGTCGTCAGTCAGCTTGCGGGCAAACATGGTTTCTCCCACAGTGCCGATTGCTCCGGTTTCCTTTATGTGCCGCATCTCCTTTCTCGTTGAACCAGCGCGAATGACTTTTTTAAATCCCCTCGGCGGGCTATCGTCCTGTTTCATATTCAGAGAAGGATCGTCAGGATGCTCAGCCGTCTTCTGGGGCGTGCGTTGCGCGGCCGCGGTGCCACCGAAAACAAGCTGATCTGGAACCACAAGGCCGTAGCGTTTTCGCCGGTGGTTATCGACGTGCACAGCCCGGCGTTCGCCTCCATGGCGCAGATTCCGCTGTCCCATGTCGGCTCGGCCAAGGGCGGTAATCTTTCGCCGCCACTTTCGTGGGAAGGGCTGCCGACCGGCACAAAAGAGTTGGTGCTGATCATTGAGGATGCTGATGCGCCAATACCCTTTGCGTTCGTGCATGCGATTGCCGTCGGCATTTCGCCGCAGCTCAACGGGCTGCCTGTCGGGGCGTTAAGCAGCGCGTCACGTGGCCTGCTCACCTTGGGACGTAACACGTTTGGCGGCGCGACCTACATCGGTCCGCAGCCTCTTATCGGTCATGGTCCGCATCGATACAGCTTTCAACTGCTGGCACTGGATCGACAGCTGCACTTCGACAGTCCACCCAATCGCAATCAGTTGCTCAAAGCCATCGACGGTGCGGTCATAGGCCGTGGACGGCTGGACGGGATTCATGAGCGAGCCTGATGCCGTGAACGCGTGGGTGTTGGCTGTTGCTGAGCACGGGGATATGCCAGCATTGCCCAAGGCAGCTCCTTGATAGACGTATCTGCAGGAACCTATATGAGCCAGAGTCCGACGCCAGTCGTTGCGTTGCAGATCCCCGACAGCCTTCGGATTGCACCGCGAGTGCTGTGTCATGCAACCAGCCTGCGCAAGGCGACCCGGCGTATTTCCCAGTTGTACGACGCGGTTCTGGCGCCCTGCGGTCTGCGCTCGACACAGCGTTCGATTCTGATGCAGGTGGCGCGCAATCAGGCACCGGCAGTGACTGAGCTGGCGGCGATTCTGGTGATTGATCGCTCGGCGCTGGCGCAAAACCTCAAGCCACTGGAGCGAGAGGGGCTGATCTCGGTGGATGTCGACCCGCAAGACAAACGCAGCCGACGCGTGCGCTTGACGCAGTCCGGCGTCGACAAACTGCTGGAGTCCCAGGCGCTGTGGGAACAAGCCCAGCAGTGTTTCGAAAAGTCCCTGGGCCAGCAGCAGTCCTGTGAGTTGCGTGAGCTGTTGGCCAAGGTTGCCGTACTGGATTATGACGGTAGTTGTTCAGCCTGAATTCAAATGTCTTAGGCAAACACGAACCAGGAGCTGCCGAAGGCTGCGATGGCGATCTTTCTGATACACCGCATCGCCTGCATCGCGGGCAAGCCCGGCTCCCACATAGAGCCAGGTCAGCCCCTGCAGCAAATGCTCTTCAATTCAAACGGCTGTAAACAGGTTTACGGATGCATCGGCGGTATGTACGCCAGGGTCGAGCCCAGAATCCACAGCAGGAACAACACCAGCGGTGTGTGCACCAGCAATTGCACGAACGAGAAGCCGATCAAGTCCCGGGCCTTCAAACCCAGTACGCCCAGCAGCGGCAGCATGTAGAACGGGTTGATCAGGTTCGGCAGCGCTTCGGCGGCGTTGTAGATCTGCACGGCCCAGCCCAGGTGATACTCGAGGTCGTTGGCCACTTGCATCACATACGGCGCTTCTATGATCCACTTGCCGCCGCCCGACGGGATGAAGAAACCCAGGACTGCCGAGTACACGCCCATCAGCAGCGCGTAGGTGTCGTGGGACGCGATGCTGGTGAAGAACGTCGAGATGTGATGCGCCAGGGTCTGTGCGTCCGTACCCTTTACGGTTGTCATCAATGCTGCGATCGAACCGTACAGCGGGAACTGGATCAGCACACCCGTGGTGGTGGGCACTGCCCGAGTCACTGCATCAAGAAAGCTGCGTGGACGCCAGTGCAGCAGCGCGCCGACCATGATGAACAGGAAGTTATACGTATTCAGACCGGAAATCGCGGTAATGGCCGGCTTGGTGGAAAACTCGTTGAAGATCCATCCGGACGCCAGCAGCACCATCAGAATGATCAGCAGTGGACTGTATTCCAGCCATTCGCCCGGGCGGGTACGTGCAGGTAACGCGGGCATGCTGAACGACGGATCGACGCCGCAGGCTTGGGCATCTTTAGCGCTGTTCGGGCCCGGAGCCGTTGCATAAGCCACTACCAGCGATACCACGACCAGCGCCGCCAGCAGCACGCCGGACTGCCAGAGGAAAATGGTTTCGGTGAACGGGATAACACCAGTGATAGCCAGAATAGACGGCGGCAGGCTGCCGGGGTTGGCTTGCAACTGTGCCGCGGAGGATGACAGACCCAACGCCCACACGGCGCCGAGCCCCAGATAGGCCGCCGCACCCGCTGCGCGATAGTCCATGCGCAGGTCGGTACGGCGGGCGAGGGCGCGGACCAGCAAACCGCCGAATACCAGGGACAGGCCCCAGTTGAGCAGCGAGGCGACCATGGAAATCAGCGCAACCCAGGCCACTGCCGAACGACCGTTTTTGGGGATGCGTGCCAGCCGGTCAATGAGCTTTACCGCAGGAGGCGAGCTGGCCACCACGTAACCGCCGATGACCACGAAGGCCATTTGCATGGTGAAGGGAATCAAGCTCCAGAACCCGTCACCGAAGGCTTTGGCGGCGTCGGCAGGCCTGGCGCCTATGGCCAGGGTCGCCACCGTGACGATGACTACCGCCAGTGCAGCAAACACCCAGGAGTCAGGAAACCAGCGTTCCGCCCATTTGGCGCAACGCAGGGCAAAGCGGGCTGAGCGGCTATCTTCGATATCGGCGGCCACAGGGGTTGTCCTCTTGTATTTATTATTGGGGTTGAATCTGTAACGCGTGGCTTTTGTAGGAGCTGCCGAAGGCTGCGAAAACGGCATCTCTGACACACTGCTATCGCAGCCTTCGGCAGCTCCTACAAGGGACTATTGATCCCAGTCAGAAATGCATCTCGACCACATCATCAGGCACGATCAATTTACCGGCGGTCTTGGCGATGATTTCTTCAACGCTTACGCCCGGTGCACGTTCGCGCAGAATAAAAGCACCGTTTTCGATTTCCAGGTAGGCCAGGTCAGTCAGCACCTTGCGAATGCAGCCAGCGCCGGTCAGTGGCAGGCTGCAACGGGGGAGTAGTTTCGACTCGCCGTCCTTGGACGCGTGGGTCATGGTGACGATGATATTGTCGGCACCGGCCACCAGATCCATGGCACCGCCCATGCCTTTGACCAGTTTGCCGGGGATCATCCACGACGCGATATTGCCTTCCACATCGACTTCGAAAGCGCCCAGAACGGTGAGGTCCACATGGCCGCCACGGATCATTGCGAAGGATTGGGATGAGTCAAAAATCGATGCGCCGACGCGGGCCGTCACGGTCTGCTTGCCGGCGTTGATCATGTCGGCATCAATGGTTTCTTCGGTGGGGAATTCGCCCATGCCCAGCAGGCCGTTTTCCGACTGAAGCATGACGTCGATGTCGGTGGGGACATAGTTGGCCACCAGCGTCGGAATGCCGATGCCGAGGTTCACGTAGTAGCCATCTTTAAGTTCGCGTGCAACCCGTTGAGCCATTTGTTCGCGGGACAGTGCCATGGTCTGATCTCTTTGTTGTTTTATGCCGTTGGCTGTACAAGACAGCATTCGGAAGCAGAATGACGTCAGGCTTTTCTGACGGTGCGCTGCTCGATACGCTTCTCGAAAGTGCCGAGAATGACCCGGTCAACATAAATACCCGGCGTATGGATCTGCGAAGGCAACAGCACACCCGGTTCAACGATCTCTTCGACTTCGACCACCGTTATCTTGCCCGCGGTTGCCACCACCGGATTGAAGTTCTGTGCGGTATGACGATAGATCACATTGCCGAAATGGTCGGCTTTCCAGCCTTTGACGATGGCGAAGTCGCCAGTAATGGCTTCCTCAAGGATGACGTTGCGGCCATTGAACTGGCGAGTTTCCTTGCCTTCGGCCACCGGCGTGCCATAGCCCGTCGCGGTATAGAACGCCGGGATACCCGCACCGCCTGCGCGCATTTTTTCGGCGAGAGTACCTTGGGGGGTGAGTTCGACTTCCAGCTCTCCGCTGAGTAACTGGCGTTCGAACAGCGCGTTTTCGCCTACGTAGGAGGAGACCATCTTACGAATCTGGCGATCTTCGAGGAGTATGCCCAGACCAAAGCCATCGACACCGCAGTTGTTGGAAACAACAGTCAGGCCCTTGACGCCCATGCGTTTGATTTCAGCAATAAGATTTTCGGGTATGCCACATAGGCCGAAGCCACCGCATAACACCGTCATGTTGTCGGTCAGCCCGGCGAGGGCTTCCTGATAAGTCGCCACTCGCTTGTCGAGTCCAGCCATGATGATCCGCCTTTTATAGTTGTGGTCGACGGTCCGGCCGTCGGGGAGCGTTGCGACATCTTCTCTCGGAGGCAGTGATTTGTTAATTTTGTTTTTCTGATCGATTAATAAGAAAAGCAAATATATGAACGTCAAACAGTTAAGGGCGTTTCTGGCCGTCGCACAGCATTTAAGCTTTGCCCAGGCGGGTGAGCGGCTCCATGTTTCGCAACCTGCGCTGAGCCTGACCATTAAAAGTCTGGAGGATGACCTGGGTGGGCAGTTGCTCAGCCGCACCACGCGAACGGTCAGCCTTACGCCCGAAGGTGAAACCCTGCTGCCGCTGGCCCGGCAACTGCTGGCTGACTGGGACAACGCTGAAGAATTGCTGCGCCAGCGCTTCACCTTGCAATTGGGAAAAGTATCGGTGGCCGCCATGCCGTCGTTTGCCGGTAACTTGCTGCCCGGCGCGCTCAAGGTGTTCCGCAGTCGCTACCCACGAGTCAATGTAGCCGTTCATGACCTGATTAACGAAGAAGTGCTGGAAATGGTCCGTCATCGGCGGGTTGAACTGGGCATCGGTTTTGAACCCGAGTCCAGCAACTCACTGGTCTTCACGCCGTTCTATACCGACCGCTTCGTTGCAGTGGTGCCGCAGGATTCACCATTGGCACAACGTAAGGAAGTCACCTGGCAAGCGCTTTTGCAGGAAGACTTCATCGCCTTGCAGCGCCCATCGGCCGTGCGTTTGCTGCTTGAGCATCATTTACAAGCGCAGCATGGCAAGTTGTCTGTTGCGTTCGAAAGCCATCAGTTGTCAACCATTGGCCGCATGGTTGCCAGCGGTCTGGGCGTCAGCGCAGTGCCTTCATTGTGTATTCAGCAGATGCATGAACTGGGCGCGCATTGCATTGCGCTAGTGGGGCCGACGATTGAACGCCCGATTGGCCTGATGATGCTCGCCGATCACAAGTTGTCGGCCGCTGCTCAGGCATTGCGCGAGGTGCTGATCGAGTATGCGCAATCCCAGGTGCCGGGGTTAGCGAGCGTCTAGATCAAGGGGCTGGCCGGGAGGGGAGCGGTGAAACTGTCACAAACTTCATATTTGCGCGTCGGCTGTTCCGGTATCGTGTTGTGTAATTACAACTAAATGTTTCTGCTGGATCGCGCTTGCAGAAATCAACGATAAGGAAGAGCGCCTTGGATGTATCTTCTGCTGCCTGGCTGGTGCACGACACCCGCCTGATTGTCTGCTGTCTGATTGCAATTGCTACGATCATTGTCTTGATCAGCGCCACAAAACTCCCTCCTTTTCTTTCGATTCTCATCGGCACGTTCATCGCCGGAATCGGTGCTGGCCTGCCTGCTGAGGAAGTCGCCAAGGCTTTTAGCAAAGGGGCGGGGGGGATTTTGGGGGAGGCCGGATTGATTATCGCCCTGGGTGCGATGCTCGGCGCCTTGATGGCCGAATCCGGGGCTGCCGACCGAATCGCGACTACATTGCTGGAGTTTGGCAAGGGCAGGTCATTGCCTTGGGTGATGGCGCTGGTGGCAATGGTCATCGGCCTGCCGTTGTTTTTTGAGGTCGGGCTGGTGCTGATGGTGCCGATCATTTTTGTCATGGCCCGGCGTTCCGATCAGCCTTTACTGAAAATCGCGATTCCGGCCCTTGCAGGCATGACCACTTTGCATGCATTGATGCCGCCGCATCCAGGGCCGTTGATTGCGGTCAGTGCCTTACATGCCGATCTAGGGCTGACGATGCTGCTGGGATTCTGCATTGCCGTTCCGGCAGTGATTCTCGCCGGGCCGCTGTATGGCAACTGGTTGTCCAGGCGCATGGACATCAAGGAACCGGCTGAGCTGGGTGAGCTGTTTTCGACCAAATCTGACGTCACACGCCAGCCGGGATTCGGCATTTCATTGCTCATTATTCTGCTGCCGGTGATTCTGATGCTGGGCAGCACGCTGGCCAAGATATTGATGGGCCCGCATAACTCCCTGGCGCTGACCCTGAAGTTTCTCGGCGAACCGTTGGTGGCGTTGAGCATTGCGGTAATAGCGGCGGTCATTTGCCTGGGCTGGGCCAACGGCCTGACTCGCGAACATGTGAACGGTACGCTGCGCAAAAGTCTGGCACCGATTGCAGTTCTGCTGCTGACCATCGGGGCGGGCGGTGGTCTCAAGCAGACCTTGCTGGATGCCGGTGTGAGCCAGACCATCAGTAAGGTCGCAGAGGGCGCACATATCCCGTATCTGCTGCTGGCCTGGCTGATTGCCGTGGCCTTACGTCAGGCCACCGGATCCGCGACTGTCGCGACGACCACCACGGCGGGCATTCTTGCGCCGATGATGGCGGGGCTGGCAGCAACGCAAAGTTCGTTGGTGGCCCTGGCGATTGGTGCTGGCTCGGTGTTCTTCTGCCACGTCAACGACGCGGGTTTCTGGATGGTCCGCGAGTATTTTGGCCTTCAACTGAAGCAGACGATCTGGGTCTGGTCGGTGCTGCAGACCATCGTGTCAGTGGTGGGGCTGGTGGGTACGTTGCTGTTGTGGTGGTGGCTGACGTAGGGCGGCTGCGGTCTCAGTGGGAGATCCTGTGTTTGCCTACAGTCTGATGTGACGACGTGGGACCGGCTTCAGCCGGGAAGAGGCCGGGACAGGCGCTGAATCTTTATCTGCAGAAATACGGCCTTCCCGGCTGAAGCCGGTCCCACGTCATCAGTGATTGAAGTGGGAGCCTTGCGTGCCCGTGATTCAGGCACCTCGGTGTATCAGGCAATTGGCTAATCGTTCATCGCTAGCAAGCTCTGCTCCCACAACGTTCTGTTTGTACTGCGCGCTGCCTGGTGATTACCCTGACCCGTTTAATCCCTCTTTCTCAGCAAAACTCTCCACAGGTAACCCCATGCCAGACCGCGAAATCATTGTTCCACCTTCCATGGGCAATATCGTCGAGCGCGCAGGTTACGTTCCGGCGGTGAAGGTTCAAGGCACGCTGTACTGTGCGGGGCAGGTCGGGCGCACGCCGGATCTTGAGGTTATTTCCGATCCTGAGCAGCAGTTCATTGCCTGCTGGGAAAACCTGCGCACTGTGCTTGCCGAAGGCGGTTGCAGCTTTGAGGACGTCGTGGAGATGACCACTTATCACGTGTCGATGAGCGAGCACATGGCCGTATTTCGTGACGTCAAAGAGCGTCTGTTCCCCCGCGGTTTGTGCGCCTGGACCGCCATCGGTGTATCTGAGCTGGCTGTTCCGGGGCTGCTGCTTGAGATCAAATGCATCGCGGTTCAGCGTGGCTAAGGTTCATCAGGCCAGGACCAATCATCCAATAAACCGAACTCGTGAGCGGGTCTCGTTTCCAAAGCGGGTCATTCATTAAAAGACCTTGCGAGGAATATCATGAGTACAAACCCTGTAGACAGCCAGGCCGCCCAGACTCCAGGACCGAATCCCAGCCCGAGCGAGTCAGATGGAAGGTCCACTTCTGACAATGATGTGCGTAAGGCCGATATCAACGAAGTCGAGCCCGATGATCCCGATGTAGCTGGGGTTGATGCTTCTGATACGCCAAGCTGATACGTACCGTGGCGAGTAAAGTCATCACGGCCCATGACCTGGCGATCGACTTGAAGAGCGGTGGTGAAGTCGCCCTGTTCAAATGGTTTATCGCCAGCTTCCTGATGGGCAAGCGCATTCAGGCTGATATCGCGGCGCAGGCTTATCGGGTCATTGTCGATCAGCATGGTTGCGACTCGCCGCGCAAACTGGCCAGTCAGTCACATCGGCAGTTGGTCGCGATGCTCGGTGAGGCGCACTACGTCCGTTATGACGAAACTACCGCGACACGTTTGACGGCGCTGAGCAAAAAACTCATTGAGGAGTATTCCGGAAAGATGGGCGAAATCCATGGCCGCAGTGACAGTCGCGCCGGATTCGAAAAGCGTCTTGGTGAGTTCGACGGAGTAGGGCCGAAGACCGTCGAAATATTCATGCGCGAAGCGGGCGAGGTGTTGTATTGATTCAGGTTGGTTGCGCGGGCTGGAGTTTGCCCCGCGAGCACTGGTCCGAATTCGGCGCAGAGGGCACGCACTTGCAGCGCTACGCCACATCGCTATCTGCCGTCGAGATCAACAGCTCCTTTTACCGTCCGCACCGCCCGCAAACCTGGCAGCGCTGGGCTGAAAGCGTGCCTGCCGGTTTTCGGTTTTCAGTGAAAATGCCCAAATCCATCACCCACGAGCATCGTCTTCAGGGCTGTGAGCATCTGCTTGAGCAGTTCCTGACTCAGTGCCTGCATCTGAAGGACAAGCTGGGTTGTATTCTCGTGCAATTGCCGCCCTCGCTGACTTATGACCCGACAACCGCAACGGCCTTCTTTGAGGCCCTGCGCAAAGGCTATGAAGGCAGCCTGGTGATAGAGCCCCGCCATGCCAGCTGGCAGGATGCCGGGTTGCTGCTCAGGGATTTTCATGTCGGCCAGGTGGCGGCGGACCCATCACCCATTGTCGGTGCAAATGCGCCGGGCGGCTGGCCGGGTGTTCAGTATTGGCGACTCCACGGTTCGCCGCGCATCTATCACAGCGCCTATGAACCGGCCTGTTTGCAGGAGCTGGCGGTGAAATTAAAGACCGCCGCCGACGCTGGCCTGGAAACCTGGTGCGTCTTCGACAACACCGCCAGCGGGCACGCCGTTCACGATGCGTTACTGCTGCGCAAATTGCTGGCTTGAGCAGGCTGCTCTTGCTGCGTTCTATTTTCCGACGTCGCTGCGTTCGCAGGGGCAACACTGGACTTGAGCAATGCCTGAATAGCCTGGCTGTATGCCTGTCGGCCCACGCGCATGCTGTTGTTATGAGTACCGCCCGGCACCAGCAATAGCTTCTTCGGTTCCTGCGCAGCGGCAAACAATTCCTCGCTAAAGCGCGGCGGCACATAGCGGTCGTCCATGCCATGCACGATCAACACGGGCATATGAATGTCGGCGATCTTGTCGACGGAGTCGAATTTCTGCGACAGCAACCAGCGCACTGGCAGTGAGGTGTAGTTAGTCGCCACCGCGGTGGCGACGTCGGCCAGGGTGGTGAAGGTCGACTCAATGATCAGCCCGCGAGCCTGCGCGGGTTGCGTGCCATCCTGAGTATCGCGACCGAGTTCGGCAGCCAGATCCACGGCGACTGCACCGCCCAGCGAATGGCCGTAAATCAGGCGACGACTGGCATCCGGTTGCAGCAGCTTGAGGCGCTCCCAGGCGATGCGGGCATCTTCGTAGACGGTGCTTTCTGACGGCAGCGGACCACGGCTTTCGCCGAAACCCCGGTAGTCGATCGCCAGCACCGAGAAACCCAGAGCGTGCAACTCTTCAATACGAAACAGTTGGCCGGTCAGGTTCCAGCGTGATCCGTGCAAGTAAAGAACGGCCGGCGCATCTTTGCGATTGGCAGGCCACCACCAGCCGTGAATGCTTTGCGACAGGCCGAATTGCGGAGCTTTGAGTTCCAGCTCCTGCACATTGGCCGGTAACCCGCTGTACCAGCTGGCGGTGCCGGGTTCGATGCGGAAAACCAGTTCGCGCTCGGTGTGTTGCAGGACGGAGCAACCCACTGGCAAACCGATGATGAACATCAGCATGCAGGTCCAGGTAAGCCAGCGCGCCCGAATGCGAGCCAGAGAAAACATGGCCATGGATTACTTCCCCCGACTTTTCAAGCGAAAGGCTGACTGTAACGACGTTGTCATGATACCGATTGATAGATCGGTTACAGAATATTGCGGGCGCAGCCGGTCGGGTTTCATGGACGGAAGTGATCGTCGATCAGGCCGACCATGATGTCGCAGGCTGCGCTTGAAACTCCTGGAGCTTTGACCAGTTGCCGTTCGTGTAGCGGAAGGGGTGGCAAGCCTTCATCCCGACCGAGAATGCGCATCTGCGCACTGACCCGCCCGCGGTCAATGATGCCGATTGCCATTCCAGCGCAAATAGCCGTCTCCAGAGCGCTGGAGCTCGCCGACATCACCACCGTACGCCAGGCTCTGCCAATTTCATTCAGGGCATTGACCGCGACGTTCCGGTAAGGGCAGCCCTCGCCGTGCAGGGCCAGCGGGGCTGGCTTGTCAGGGGCCAGTTGATAGCCCGGAGCGGCCACCCAGACGGGCTCGGTGGTGCCAAAGGTGTGCAATGGCCGATCAGCGCTCACGGCATGCACCGGTACCACCACCAGCGCCAGATCCAGTTGGCCACGCTGCAGTTGTTCGTTCAGCCGACCGCTGGACGCGGTTTCAACTTCCAGTTCTATCTGCGGGTAGCCACTGGTCAACGGGCTCAGCGTGCTGTGTAACAGGGCCGCTGCATATTCTTCGGAAATGCCCAGTCGCACTCGACCGCTGATCGTCGGGCTCGCGAAACCGGCCAGCAGTCGATCATGGACATGGAGTAGCTCGGCGCTTTGCAAGGCAAACCGACGGCCCAGCGAGGTCAGGTTGACGGTCTGGTTATCCCTTTCCAGCAAGCGGCCACCGGCGATCTCTTCCAGGCGGCGAATATGCAGGCTCACCGCCGAAGGACTGCGATTGAGAAAAGTCGCCGCGGCGAGGAACTGCTCGAAGCGCACGACCGCTTGAAAGGTACGCAGAAGATCAATATCCAGCGTGCTTTGCATGATTTATAAATCCTGCATCAGTGATGCTGATCATTTCGTTTGATTGAAGTACGCCCCCATTCTTAACATCACACTCATTCAGCGCAATAGGGGATGTTCAATGAATGGGCAGACGGTTGAAATGGTTGATGAGGCCAGCATGTCAAGGACCCCATCGGTCTCCGGATCCAGATGGATAAGCGGTGTGCTGTTGGCCGCCATGGTGCTGAGCTGGAGTTCGGGATTCATCGGCTATCGCTCTGCCTCGGAGCACAGCGGGGTGATGTTGGTAACGTTCTGGCGATTCGTACTGGCGGCGCTGTTGCTGTTTCCGTGGGTATTAGGCTCGTTGCGTGAACTGACTTGGGCCATCGTGCGTCAACAGATGCTGGTAGGGCTGTTGGCTATCGCCGGTTTCATCGCGGCGATTGCCTTGTCCATTGAGTTAGGCGTGGCGCCGGGCACCAGTTCGCTGATCGCCAATTTGCTGCCACTGAGCATTGTACTGTCTGCGGGGCTCGTCCCCGGACAGCGTACGCGTGGCTGGCAATGGCTTGGGGTGGCGTTGTGCATCGCCGGCATGCTGATTGCCAGTGGGGCGAGTGTCGAGCTGTCCGACGCGCCACTGTGGGCCTACGGTTTGCCGGCGCTGGCCGTCCTGTCGTTGACGGCGGCAACGATCTATCAAAAAAAGACAGATCAAAAGAAGACCTCGCCCGTCACGGTGCCTGCCATGACTTCATTGTTCATACAGATCTGCGCGGCGTTGCCGGTCTTCGCTGTATTGTCGATCCTTGAGGGTGGGATTACTCCGGTGCTGTCCACTGGCTTCGGCGGCGCCGTGCTATGGCTGGTGGTCTGCTCAACCCTTGGTGGCTATGGCTTCTACTGGCTGTGCCTCAAGCGATTCAACATGCAAAGCGTCAGTGGCGCGTTGTTTCTGACCCCTCCCGCGACGATGGTCTGGGCCTGGCTGCAATTCGGCAATCCTTTGAGTACCGGTGCAATAGTGGGTGTGGCGCTGACACTGGTCGGGTTGCCATTCCTGCGCAGGCGCTGAACGACGCCCATAAAAAAGCCGCCTGCCCGTAAGGGGAGGCGGCCTGGACCCGATCCGTTACATCAGGATCGCAATCAGGATGATGACCGGGATTGGGACACCGAGTAACCATAGAAGGATGGAAGGCATAGTCGTTCTCCTTGGCTTAAAGAGCCGTTGTTGTAGTGGTGTAAGGACGTTCGTCGAGGTAAGTCACTGCGTCGCGACGACGACCGCCATAAATGGCAGCGAAGCTGGCGAAGAAGGCACCGCACAGCAGCGAGACGAAGGTCCACAGTGCAGTCATCGCGGCGACTTTCGCAGCGGTGTCGGCCGCTTCTTTAGCAGCTACTTTGGCGTCTTCTACGGCCTTGCGAGCCTGACCATAAACCTGATCAACGCGACGTTCGGCATCTGCCTGGCTAAGGTTGGTGCGTTGGGCAATCATCTGGGCCAGATAAGTGCGGTCTTCAGGGCTGATCTGACCGTCATTGCTCAGCGTGCGGCTGAAGATGCGCAGGACCACGCCATGGGCAGCGTCATCACTCACCGCAGCAGGGCGATCATCACGGAACAGGCTGTCGATGTAGTAGCCGTAGTCCTGGCTGCCGGCGTTGCTATTGCTCGCCGCGCTGCCTGCTACTTGAGTCACTGCACCCGCAGCACCGGACGCCACACTGGCACCGGCTTGAACGCCGCCGCCAATAATGCTGCTGACCGAACTGGCGATGAGTGTTGCAGCGACCAGCGTTGCCACGGCCCAAGACAGGAAACCATGGGCTGTGTCGCGGAAATACACTTCATCACCGTGCAGATTTGCCCACTTCACGCGGAGACGGCCAGCGATATAGCCGCCCAGACCAGAAGCAATGATTTGGGTAAACGCCAGCCAGATGACCGTTGAAATACCAAGGCCCTTGGCGCTGATGCCTTCGTTGGCCCACGGCGATACTGCCGAGAAACCCAAGCCGAAGCCCAGTAGTATGAGAATTAAGGAAAGCGCAGCGGCGCCAGCGGCACCTGCAAAGATCGCCCCCCAGGAAACACCTGAGTGGTTTGTCGATTCTTGCGCGGCAGAGTTGAAAGTGTCCGGGGATGAAATCATTATTTTTCTGCTCCGTGAAGGATTTTGTTACAGCGTCCCTTAAAGCGTTGCAGTGGTTATGCCAGAAAATCATTTAATTAAATTTCATATAATTCAATGGTTTAAGTTATTTAAGGATTTTTGAATCATGCATTCTGCAAGGATGCGCTATTTGTTACAGGCGTTCTGCATGAGTGGGGATTTAGTGGTGCATCAAAGCGTTGCGCGACTTTCTTGAACACGGCTATTAACGGCATCGACTGACTAATGCTTTCTATATAAGCGATCTTTCTGGTTCTTATAGAACGTTATCCCGCACCCAATCAATGATCTGTAGAAGCTGCCGAAGGCTGCGATTTCGGTGTGTCAGGGTAGATGCTTCGCAGCGTTCGGCAGCTCCTACAGGACATTTCAAATCGCACATCCTTTAAAAGCATAACAACGGGATAAATGATCAAAACGGATCGAGCAGTGCCGGATTTTTGTCATGGGCAGACGTGCACGGAGCGATAGTTCGCATATAGTGTTCACACGCTTGTTATTTCCATCTTCAAGAGGTCTCTGCCCAATGTTCTTGAACCGCCCACTGGAAGAAAAAGACATCCCTGCCATCTGTGCACTGCCGCAGAATGTCGACGAGCTGTTTTACATGTTCCCCCGCGCTATCTGGCCGCTGACGCCTCCGCAGTTGCTGGACGCGTTGCACAATCATTCCGATTCGACGGTCATCGAAATGGATGGCGAGGTCGTGGGGTACGCCAATTTCGCTCGTAGCGATTTTCGCGGACGCTGTTCGCTGGGCAATGTGATCATTGCTCCTAAAGCGCGTTCGCGCGGGGTAGGGCGTTACCTGATCGGTTGCATGATGGAATTGGCATTCGACAAGCATGAAGCTAGCGAAATGACAGCATCGTGCTACAACCATAATGTGCCGGGTCTGTTGTTCTATCCGAAGCTGGGGTTCCGGCCCTACGCCATCGATGAGCGCCGGGACAAGCAGGGTGGACGAGTGGCATTGATTCATCTGCGACTGCCCCGTCATGACGACTGAAGCCTGACACTGACCGTCAGTCGCCAAAAGCGGCTGGCGGGAGGGTATCGAGGGACTGTTTTGGCACTTTATTGATACCAATCATGTAAACAAAGTGATGAATATTGTTAAGTGAACCGTTTCTTCTGGTTGTTTATATAAGCGTCCATGAAAAGGATTGAAAAAGGGCGCAGAAATGCCCGTTGCTTCAACGTGGTGCAAAGCGTATAAGTAAACATGCCTTCAATTAAATGGCGACGTTTGTTTGGCGGCAATCAAAAATAAACATTGATGTATCACTGTGTCCATCGTGGCAGGAATTCAGCCACGCGCGATTTAACAAGGAGAGGGACATGATCGCCTACAGACTTTCCACACTCGAGTTGAGAAGCATCATCGAGAGTGCGTTTTTACCCCTGCGCTGCACGTGTAGCGTATCCCCGGATTCCATGACCGTGCAGATCATTGATCCTAATTCGGAAAAGGTTGAATTGCTGGTGACCGGGATTTCCCTGGATCGCCTCAACACCACCCGTGATATATCCGAACTGGTAGCAGAGCTGCGCTACGACCTTGCACACACCCGGCACCACCATGGCAAGGCCCGCATTGCTGTTTGATTGAACTGAAAAAAACGTCTGATAAAGCCGCCATGGTAGACCCTGAGGGGACTCGATAGGCGGCTTTCGCATGTGTGGGGTTGTATCGGTTAAACGATGGACATACCCATCAACCCGATCGGCGCGGGAGTCGGCTGTTCATTAGTAGGCATGAACGTTGAGTCTCGTGGCGTTACACGATGTAATGTTTTGCAACGTGTTAATAGCCTGACGCTTATCGGCATATATCCTTATGCCAACTTCAATGCATGAACATCCAAGTTGTACGATAACTTAATGTATCGCCCGACGATGTTCATTTTCGAACAGTAACTTGAACGGTTCTTCACTATTACTGTTCGCTTCGCAGCAATCCCGTATCGGACCCGCCTCAATTCTTCCTTCCAGAGCTACCCGGATGGCTGCAGATTTGAGCAGATAGTCTGGAACTTCGCCCAGAATTGTCAGCTCCCGCAAGCTCTGGCCATTCTGTTCAACTGTGGTCAGCCTTACCCTGCAGGTAGCCTGCATGGGGATCGGGCCGAACAGGGTTTCACGGGAATAGTCGATTTCAGCGATACTCGAGCGATTGTTTTTTGCAACGTTCATGTCTGCGGCCTCTGCACCCATTAAGCTTTTTTTACGTCCTGTGACATTGATTCCCGCGCTTTCAGATAGTTCTCCCTTGAAGACAGGCGGAGCACGCCGCTGATCGGACGTTTACCGGTCAGCGCGCCGGGGCTGGAGATCAGGCTTCGGCAGGCCGGATCTCCATGAATCGACCGGGTCAAACGAGTGTAAAAATTCATAGGTGGCTTGTGAAAGAGCTGTTTAATGTCGTCAAAAAATAATTATTTTATTAATCAGTCAGTTATATAAAAAATAGCTGGGTGTAAAGGTTTGCCGTGAAATTGACACTTTGCCGGATGTTTGAAATTATCTCCTCCACCTTCAGGACGTGTATCCCTGCGTCCATTCCTTGCCAATAGCCTCTCTTTCTCCACCCCGTGTAAATCCTCTGCGGTAGCGTGGCCCTTCGATATCGATCACGCCTTCCGCCAGATTTCTGCACCCGATAAGAAATCCCAGCCCCGGCTATTCAGCTCGGGGTCTGCAGTTGTGTGCCTGACATATTCCTCTGCCAATAACAGGCTCTCGCCTGCTCGATTGCTGGACTCAGTCCTGGTTGCATCGCGTTTACGTCTCTATCACTTGAAGGAGCCTCACCATGCTTGGAGACTATCTGGAAACTATCTGCGGTTGCGTTATAGCGGGGGCAGGGCCTGCGGGTATGGGGCTGCTGTTTAATGCGTTGAAAAACGGAACGTTGCCGGACCTTGCTCGTGAGGGATTGATCATCGTCGATTCCAGTGCCGCCCCTGGGCCGGGGAGTCTCGGTGATTATCGAATCACGGCCAATTCGGTGGGGGACGTCTTCCTTGACTGTCTGCGCGACCCTGCGCTGATTGACGTATTCGGTCCGCTGGAGCACTCGCCGATCTATTGGCGTATCCGTCGTCAGGCCCATAGCGCACCGCAGCTGTCCGACATCGGTGAGTTGCTGGCCGAAGCCTCGAAGCTGATGCTGGACTTTATTGTCCAGCGTTATGGCGTCACGCTTTGGCACAGTACGACTGTTACCGAAGTGATCAAGGACGGTGACGAGTATGTGGTCTGGGTCGAGAACGAGGGACGTACCCGCCGCATTCGCAGTCGAACGCTGGTGGTTAACTTCGGCGGTCGGCAGGATCCTGAGTACCTGCGTGAAGGACTGGCTGCTGAAGGTTTGCTGCTGCGTGAGTCGACCACCATCATGAGTTCTGACCGTCTACTGCGCATGAACGCCGTGCAGTTGCGTGAAGCATTCGCCCCGGCTTTGGCGGACTCGGGCAGGATTACTGTGGTGGGCGGTTCCCACAGTGCTTTTTCCATGCTGGAAAACCTCGCCGATGCGCTGGAGTTCGCCGGTCTCAAAGAGCTCACGCTGGTACATCGGTCCGCCATCCGCCTGTTTTATGAGAGCCCTGAACTGGCGTTGGCCGCCGGTTACGCTTTCCATCCCGTGCGCGATGTCTGCCCGGTATCAGGACGGGTCAATCGTTCCAGCGGGTTACGTTATCGGGCGCTGGACGTCGGGCGTGAGGTGCTGGCCCGCGGCAGGGTCGGGAAAACCGGAGTGCAGGCCCACACCTTTCAGATTCAGGGCGGAGCTGCGGGGGAATATGAGCAGGCCGCCCAAGCGCTGCTGGAGTCCAGTGTGGTGGTGCAATGTACGGGGTATCAACCACGACTGCCGGTTCTCAGCCATTCGGACGGCGCGCCGATTACCTTGCGCCAGGTAAAGGGCGGCGTTGACTCGGATCTATCGGGCTGTCCGCTGGATGTTTCGGGCCAGCGCCTGCAGGGTCTGCATCTGTTCGGCATCGGCGCTGGACTTGCCGCAGATGAGCGTCTGGGCAGTGAGCCATCGTTCGATGGGCGGATATATGGGGTCTGGCAGTTTCATAACGACGCGTCCAACGCAGTAATCGACGCGCTGATGATCCGTCTGCATCAGTCCACACCGGAAGCGGTAAACCCTAACCGCAGCCTGACGGAACGGTTGGAGGAGGGCCTGCCGTTTTTGTTTCCGGGGCTGGTCGGGTTGTAGGGTTGACTGCCGCCCACTCGCTCCAACAGGTCCGTGTTTGCCGCGAGACAGCGCGGTTCCTCGAGTTTCTGGGTTTTCCTGCAACTAAAAACCTGCCATTTGTAACTCACCGAGCCGAACCGCGCATTGAGGCAGGCAAGAACATCTTCTACGCTCAACGTTTAACCGCGCTGTGAGTCCGCCGGGGTGAGTCTGGTTGTCGGCGTGCGATAGCGTCACGGGAGGTCGATATCAATGCGCATTTTGATCGTTGGGGCGGGAGCCATTGGTGGTTATTTTGGTGGGCGACTCCTGGAAGCGGGGCGTGACGTTTCATTCCTCGTGCGTCCGGGCCGGGCCGATGAGTTGCAACGCGATGGCCTGATTATCCGTAGCCCCCAAGGCAATATTCTGTACCCGTCACCGCCGTGCGTGCTAAGTAACATGCTCGACGGTCCTTATGATCTGATTGTTCTGAGCTGTAAAGCCTATGATCTGGACTCTGCGATGGACGCCTTTGCGGCGGCGGTTGGGCCTGACACTGCGATCCTGCCATTGCTGAATGGCATGGTGCATCTGACCCGTCTTACGGAGCGGTTCGACAGCACCAATGTGTTGGGCGGTCAGTGTCTGATCTCCGTGGATCGCAGCACCCTGGGCACCATTCTGCATCTCAATGACCGGCATCAGTTGTCGTTCGGTGAGCTCAATGGCGCATCGACGCCTCGTATTTTACGAGTTGCCGAAGCCTTGGCTGATGCGGGTTTCGAAGCGAATTTCAGCCAGCACATTGTTCAGGACATGTGGGACAAATGGTGTTTCATCGCAACCCTCGCCGGAATCACGTGCGCGATGCGCGCCAGCCTGGGGGATGTTCTTGAGGCGCAGGGGTTGCCGCTGGTGGTGAAGTTGTTTGCAGAGTGTTGCAGCATCGCTGCGGAGCAGGGCCGCCCGTTGGATGAGGCGGTTCGTCAGCGTTACTTGAGTATGTTGACCGCCCCTGGATCGAAGCTGAGCGCGTCGATGTTACGCGACATGGAGCGGGGCGAATCGATAGAGGCAGAGCATGTATTGGGTGATCTACTGCTGCGCCGGGATGCTCAGGGGCCGACGTCGACGTCATCTGTTCTGGGTTTTGCGTATACCCATTTGAAGGCTTACGAAGTACGCCGCTTGCGTGAGCAGGCATAGCGTTGAAGTAGAAAGGGCGAACGTTCGCCAATGAGTCATTGCAGTCAAAGAGGTGTTCCATGCCGGTCAAGCACGATTTATACGCGGATCTGAAGCTTACTTGTGAGCAAGTGGCCGAGCGCCGGAAGGCGGATAGCAAGCTCAATCACTTGCTGGATGATTATGCTCGGATTGATAGCGAGGTCTTGGCCGCGGAGTCTGGCCCTGCAGGGGGGATTGGTGATGACGAGTTGAAAAAACTCAAGGAAAAAAGGCTGCTGATCAAGGACAGGATTGTTCAGCGGGTTGAGTCTCCAGAGTGAGACCAAGAAGCTTGTACCGCGGGCTTGCCCGCGATACAGGCGATGCAAGTGTTGACTAACCCAGCCCGGAAGACATATCCACCGTCGTACCCTGCTGAGCCGTGCTGCCAGGCGCCGCTGATTTCACCTCATCGACCACGCCTTTCGCTTCCTGCGCGACCTTTTCGTAGCCTTCGGTGGCGGTCTGTTTGACCTTCTCCGTCAGGGTGTCGCTGGCCTGGCCCATCATCTGGTTTTCCCGCTTGGACGAAGGGAGTGCCGCACCCAGGGCCGCGCCTAGCGCTATACCGATAGCGGCCAGCGCCAAAGGCTGTTCACGCAGCATATAAGTGAGGCTTGATTGCACGTTGCGGGTTTGTTGATGCAGGGAGGCAGTAGCGTCGTGGCTGCCTTTGTTCAAGCGCTCCCCAGTGGCGGAAAGTTTTTCACTGACGTCGTCAGATACCTGCCCGGCTTTTTCTTTCATGCGTTGCGCGGTTTCCTCGATTCTGGATTTGGCGCTACCAAACGTGTCCGCCACGCTGTGGGCCATGTCGCTGATTCGCTCTCCCAGAGGGCCTGGGCTTGACGAAGCGGTAGACGGCGATGGGCTGCGATTTTGCCCCATCATCAACCACAACAGCCCGACCGAGGTCAGTACCGTTGGCAGTGGATTGGTCTTCACCGTATTGCCCAGATTACTGAAAAACTCACCGCCGGTTCCTTTGCCATAGCTCAACGCCTGGTCCAGCAATTGGCCGGGGGAGAATTTGCCCTCCAGTGCATCTACGATGTTGCCGATGCTGGAACGCTGTGCGTCGATTTCCCGCTCCAGGGTTTCCGGGCTTTTGTACGAATCGTTGTCGAAGCTTTCCGGTGTGTCGAAAGTGCTGTCGATGCTCATGAGACTTTCCTCTGGATAGCGTCCTTGTCTTTTTGCAGGGAGTTGACGGTGCGCTCTGGTGTCAGATTTGACGCATCGAATTGTTTTTTGCCGGACTGGATCATGATGAAGCCGATGACCATGGCGATCCCCCCGACGATCAAGGCGGCAAGCCATGGCTGCATGATATTGGCCAAAGCATAAACCGCCGCCAGCAGCACTATGACCAAACCGGCCAGCATCACTACTGCGCCGCCACTTACGGCTGCGACGCCGGCTTTTGCGGCTGCGATGGACTCTCTGGCTTCCGCTTTGGCCAGTGCCAGTTCCTTGCTGAGCAAGGCCGGAACTTCATGCGCCAACTGGCGAATCAGGCCCAACGCTGAGGTATCGCCTTCCGGCGGTGTATTGGGAGACATGCTCATGACACATCTCCTCGTGACAGGCCTTCTTTGTGTTGCGCATTAGCAGGCAAGTCGCTATCGAACAGACTTCCCGGCCCGCCCGGTACCGATGAGCCTGTCGCATCAGGCGTCGTACTGCGATCGACGATGCCGGGCCTGCCGCTGTGATAAACATCGCCCATGTGCGCATGGGTGACGGGAGGGACATGGTCTGCCTCAACAATCGGGCTCGACGCTGACTGGTAATTGCTACCCAATTCATCATCTGGCCTTACGGGGCGTATACCTGGTGACTCGGTGGACGGCTGAACCGGATTGGGTGTCTTGGCTTCAGCTGGGCGCTGATCTGGATTCGATGCCTTGAGGAATCGTGACAGACCAAAGCCTAGCGCCACGCTGCCGGTGACAAACAGGGCCGGATTATCCCGAGCCAGTTTGCCTGCCTGTTGCAGCAGTTCATCAATGCTTTTGCCGCGCAGATTACCGGCCAGCGTGGTCATGTTCTGGGCGAGGTCGGTGACGTAATGAGACAGCCCCAGCGTGTCACCGCCCTCCATTTGTTCGGCAGCCGATTGTGCGCTGTGGGCGAGGTTTTCAATCTGGTCTACGGCGGTGTCGCGATACTGCTCGAACTGAGCCGAGCCATGCTCTTTGGCGCTGGCAACGGCTGCCAATGCATCTTCTTGCAGGTTGTGCAGATGATCCTGCGGCGGGTCGTTGTTCTGGTCAGTGGAGCCGGCCGGATTTTGCGACGTTGTGTCCATGTTAGTCACCGTCATTGCTATTCATGAAAATGAAGAGCGTGCTTGGCTCACTACTGACTACGGGCTTTGCAACGATCCTGTGTGCATGAGGTTGAGTGAGGTTTTTCAGCAGGAGTTCTGGTTGGCGGACAAGTGGTCGTCAGCGGCAAATAGCCATACGCCAGGCGGTTGTGTGGCGTCGAAGGGGAAGGCTGCAAATAAACCAGATATAAAAAACGGCGTCCGGAGACGCCGTGGCCCACTCGCCCGATTTCAGGCGGGTCGGTTTGAATGCGGGGGAGGTAACGATCAGATCATTGTGGGTCTTGGTTCGGGGCAAGTTCTGCCTGAATGCGTTTGTAGATTTCTTCGCGATGCACAGAAACATTTTTCGGTGCGTTGATGCCCAGGCGTACCTGAAGGCCCTGAACGCCCAGAATCGTGACGGTAATCTCGTCACCAATGTTTATGCTTTCGCCTACTTTGCGGGTGAGTATCAACATAATCGTTTCCTTGATGGCCTCTCAGCAGGAGGCTGGCGTGTGCCTTTGCGTGGTAATAGTTGCCGAGTACATCCAAATGCGTCCATCAATATGACGTTACAGGTGCGAATTTAATTCCCTCGGTACATTTTTCTGTCATCAAAACCGGTTCCCGGCCCGATGAGCGCGCCAATTCTGCCTGTTTTTGATAGCAAAAGCCCGTATTTAGCTGCTCTGCCGGACACCTTTCTTTACAGAGCGTGAAACACGTACTTATCCGGCAGCATTTTCATGTAATACATCACGCTGTGCCACGATACATCCCTGATCGCTTTTCAGCGTAGGCGTAACTCAAGAGATACGCTGGACTCTTCTGAAAATATTGATCGAAATCGCCACTAGGCTCGTAGGACTGCAGGGACAGGCAGGTCGGATGGGTCTGATCTTGAGAAGGGATTTGCGTCGGATAACGTGACTGGGCTCCACGAAAAGTAAACGTGGGCAGAGCGGGTTTGAAGTGCCCGGCATCGTCGCTGCTCCGCGTGAGCAATGTTCAAAGATTGGACTGGGTTGTTAGTCGCGATAGTGCAGACGATGCGAGGCGAGCGCCATTGGGCCATGGGTGGCCGTCGGCGTGTCTACATCATGGCACCGGAATGAAGGAACCCCTGCGGAGCCGGGGCCGTACGTCAGCGATAAATGGTTTGCCCCCCTTTGCCGAAACAAAGGGGGCAACCATTAGGGCGAAACCAGAGAAGGCTGGTCCGTTATTTTGTTGTTGCCACGGGATGTGAAATCCAATCGGCCAGGATCAAATCACCATCGACAACAGCAGGATGAAGATCAAACCGACCACCGACAGAATGGTTTCCATGACGGTCCAGGTTTTGAACGTCTCTGCCACTGTCATATTGAAGTACTGCTTCACCAGCCAGAAACCTGCGTCGTTTACATGGGACAGAATCAACGAACCTGCACCCGTCGCCAACACCAGCAACTCACGGTTAACGCCTGGGATCAGACCAATCACCGGCGCCACGATGCCCGCACCGGTAATCGTCGCCACCGTCGCCGAACCCGTCGCAATACGAATCACTGCAGCGACCAGCCAGGCCAGCATGATCGGGTTGATCTGCGCCTGCACTGCCATGTTACCGATCAGGTCGCCCACGCCGCTGGCTACCAGCATCTGCTTGAAGCCACCGCCCGCACCTACGATCAGTACGATAGCGGCTACTGGCGTCAGGCTTTGATCCAGCAATTTCATGATTTTAGTGCGATCAAAACCACGCGCTGAACCGAAGGTGTAAAAGGCTAGCAGCAAGGCCGCGAGCAGGGCGGTGATCGGGTGGCCGATGAAGTCCATCCAGATGCGGAAGCTATTGCCTTCAGGCAGCACCACATCAGCGAAGGTCTTGAGCAGCATCAGGAACACGGGCAGCAGGATGGTGACCAGCGTGATGCCAAAACTTGGTAAGTTGGTCGCGCTCGACTCTTTACCGATCTGCTCCATCAACTCCTGCGACGGGGTGCCCGGTACGTATTTGGAAATCCACTTGCCATAGATAGGACCGGCAATGATTGCAGTAGGCAACGCCACCAACAGGCCGTAGAAAATAGTCTTGCCAATATCAGCGCCGAAGATCCCGATGGCCAACAGCGGCCCCGGGTGTGGCGGTACCAGACCGTGAACGGCAGAAAGACCGGCCAGCAACGGGATGCCGATCTTGACGATGGACACGCCGGTACGACGAGCAACGATGTACACCAGCGGAATCAACAGAACGAAGCCGATCTCGAAGAACAGCGGGATGCCTACCAGAAAGGCAGCAAACATCATCGCCCAATGCACGCGCTGCTTGCCGAACGAGCGGATCAGCGTCTGCGCGATCTGATCAGCACCACCGGAATCGGCCATCAGTTTGCCGAGCATGGTGCCCAGGCCGAGGATGATACCGACGAAACCCAGCACGCCGCCGAAGCCGTCCTGGAAGGCTTTCATGACTTTTTCCACCGGCATGCCGGACGTCAGGCCAAGGAAGCCTGCGGCAATCGTCAGTGCGACGAAAGGGTGGACCTTGAATTTGGTGATCAGCAGGATCAAGCCGATGATGGTAACCACCGCGTCGACCAACAGGTACGTCTCGTGTGTCATACCGAACATAGATGTCTCTCCGGTTATCTTTATTGTTTATGGAGCTACGGCTAAACGCTGTCGTTCCACATTTTCAGCACATTTATGTGCAAGACAGCGCTGTCTTTCGCGCCCACGCCTTTAGCTGGCTTTCGACGCTTTCCACCAGTTCGCTGCTTGAGTGCTGATCTCGTCTATAGACGCATTACCAGCATCCACGACCAAAGTACGATCTTCACCGTAAGGTGGTTCCAGCGTTGCGAACTGGCTGTCAACCAGGCTGGCTGGCATGAAGTGACCGGGGCGATGGGAGCAGCGATCAACCGCCACCTCCTTGGTCAGTTCCAGAAATACAAAGCCTAGACCAGGCACAGCGTTGCGCAGGCGTTCGCGATAAATCAGTTTCAGAGATGAGCAAGTGAGGACGGGTTGTTCGCCATTACTCAACGCTGCGGCCATTTCTTTACCCAGCGTTTCGAGCCAGCCTGCTCGGTCTTCGTCGTTGAGTGGGTGGCCGTCGCTCATCTTCTTGATGTTGGCGGGGGGATGAAAGGCGTCGCCTTCGATCAGGCGGCCTCCGCTCTTGGCGGCAATCTCGGCACCGACGGCGCTCTTGCCGCAGCCCGAAACGCCCATGATCACCAGAGCGGAAATAGCAGAGTTCGCAGTTGTCACAGTAGGCCACCTTAGCTGGAGACAGCGCTGTCTTTGTCAGCTTGGACATAAGTACAGCAAGAGCTGGTTCCAGTTCTTGTCATTGTTTTGAATGAATCGGTCTTCATCGGACTGTACTCGAAGTCAACAAAATGACTGAAAGCATTGGCAGGGTCCACGAGACAGCGCTACCTTAGAGCCCATCCACCGCCTTTGGCAACCCCCGATGTTTATCCCTGTGTAGTTGGCAACGCATGACACGCAATGGTTCCCGCTCTACTGGTCGTCCTACCCTGAATGAAGTGGCTCGTCAGGCGGGTGTTTCACCCATCACTGCCTCCCGCGCGCTGCGGGGTGTCAGTACCGTAACCCCGGAGTCAGTGGAAAGGGTCCGCGCTGCGGCACTTGCCCTGGGCTATGTCGCCAACCCGGCGGCGCGGGCGCTGGCGTCGTCCCAGAGCCAGACCGTCGTGGTGCTGGTGCCGTCATTATCGAACCAGCTGTTTATCGAGACACTGGAAGCGATTCAGAACGTACTGCGCACCCGTGGCCTGGACGTGGTGATCGGTAACTACCATTACTCCCCCGAAGAAGAAGAGAACCTGCTGCGCAACCACCTGGTGAATCGACCCCGCGGGTTGCTGCTCACCGGTTTCGATCACACTCCTGCACTGCGTCAACTGTTGGCCGCGAGCGGCGTGCCTTGCGTGCACATGATGGAGCTGGACACTGTGCGCGGCGCGTATTGCGTAGGGTTCTCGCAGATTCAGGCCGGTGCCGAGGCGGCGCGTCATTTACTGGGCCGCGGACGTAAACGGCTGGCGTACATCGCCGCGCAACTCGACCCGCGCGTCATGCAGCGAGGCGAAGGCTTTCGTCAGGTGCTGGAAGAGCAGGGGCTTTACGATCCAACCCTGCAAGTGATGACGCCGCAACCGTCTTCCATCGGTCTGGGAGGTGAGTTGTTCATGCAGTTGATGACGCAGCATCCGGACGTGGATGGTGTGTTTTTCTGCAACGATGACCTTGCACAAGGCGCAGCGCTTGAAGCGTTGCGTCGTGGTATCGAGATTCCGCAGCAGGTGTCTCTGGTGGGCTTCAATGATCTGCCCGGTTCGGCGCATATGGTCCCGCGGCTGACCTCGATTCGCACACCCCGTGAAGAAGTCGGGCAGCGTGCCGCTCAATTGCTGTTGGGGCTGATCGATGGTGTCGCGCAGAAACCCCAGGTGGACCTGGGGTTTGAGCTGGTAGTGCGAGAGAGCTCTTGAGCAATAGCCCCGGGACGGATCAGTAACCGTTGCGCTTGAGGATGGTATCCAGGCTTTCTTTGGCCGGACGCCCATAGAACTTCAGCAGTTCCGAGGTACGGTTGGTGAAGAAGCCATCAACGCCGTCATGACTGATTTGTTTGAAGTCAACTTCCTCATCCACGGTGTACGGGTGTACCACCATGCCTCTTTCGTGCGCCACGTTGTTCATCCATGGTTTGACCAGGTCCATGTAGCTCTGGTCGCCACCGTTGGTGAGCTTCGCTGACGGACCTGTACCGATTGCGCCGTGGGCCTTGGCCCAGTCGACCCAGGCGACAAATTCTTCCTGGGTTTTTGGCTTCTGGGCACCGTAATACGTGGCTTTGTCTTTCGCACCTGAGTCTGCGAAAGCCACATCGGATTCAGGTTCGATGGAGCCTTTACCGATCCATAGCAACAGCACCTTCGGCACTTGCGGCATCTCTTTCTGCAACAGCACCAGGCTTGGCTTCTCGAAGGTTTGCAGCACAACACGGCCGGGCATCTGCGCGACGTTTACATGACCGGCAGCAGCGGGGCGGGTGTTGAGCCAGCCGCGCTTGGCGAGTACTTTCTTGAGGTCCGCTTCGATACCGGGAAACTGGCTTGGCGCTTTGGTTTCGATGTACAGACCGGGCTTGTTCTTGCCGCCTTCGGCGATATCAATTACTTCCTCCAGCGTCAGGATCTGCAGACCGGCGTAAGCCTCACGCGCGCGATCAGGGTGAGCCTTGTTGAACCAACTGCCCGCATCCAGTTGCTTGATCTCATCCAGAGTAAAGGTGTTCAGTGGGTCTTTGACCCGCTTGGGGAAAACTTGCGCGATGTTGGTGGTGCGCTCAAGGGTGTCGTCGTGCAGGGCGATCAACACACCATCCTTGGTGCGCTGAATATCCATTTCCAGATAGTCCGCGCCTTGGTCACGCGCCACTGTGTAGGCAGGAATGGTTTCTTCGGGGGCGTCATAGGACGCGCCGCGGTGGGCAATCACTGCGGGCCACGGCAAGCCGATTTTTGCGCTCAGGGCCTTGCCAGGCGGTTCGGCCGAGACAGCTGGCGCTGAGGCCATCATCAAGCCTGCCAGCACGCTGCCGGTCAGAAGGCTGCTCAAGGGCGTCTTGAGGAGCAGCGTTTTTGAAATTCCTTTCAGCATGGTCTCGATAATCCTTCTTTTTTTGTGATCATTGACGATGAGGTCGATCATAGCCTGCAAAACCTGATGCAGAGCTTTAACAGCCTCTGGTTGGCCCGGCAAGTGTTGCGTCGTTCTTTGACTGTTGATGTCGTTACCGATCCCATCATGCATATCACTGTAGGAGTGAGCTTGCTCGCGATAGCGTCAGGTCAGGCGATATCCTCTCAACAGATCTCCCCCCTATCGCGAGCAAGCTCACTCCTACAGGTCATGCGGGAATGGTCCAAATTGCCAAGCCAAAAACAGCTTTCAGTTGATCAGCCTTTTGTTGCAGCGCAATGAAGTCGGCATCACAAACAAAAATGCCAGTCAGGTGAGCTGACTGGCATCGGGTATTGCACAGGTTACTTACAAATCATCAAAGAACCGCTCATGCCAGTCCACCAGCGGTTGTGGCGAATTGAGCTTCTGGCCGTAGATCACCGAGTAGGACAGGACGTTCTGTACGTACTGACGGGTTTCGTCGAACGGAATGCTTTCTACCCACACATCAAAGGCCAGGTGATTGGCACCCTTGAGCCACTGCCTTACGCGTCCGGGGCCTGCGTTATAAGCAGCGGAAGCCAGTACCCGATTGCCATTGAACTGGGCGTGGACCTGGCTCAGATAGGCTGCGCCCAGCTGGATATTTTTATCCGGGTCCAGTACCTGCTGTGGCGAAGCCAGCGGGATGCTGAATTTGCGCGCAGTTTCCTTGGCGGTGGCAGGCATCAGTTGCATCAGGCCGCTGGCGCCAACACCGGAGCGGGCATCGTCCATGAAGGCGCTTTCCTGTCGTGTGATCGCAAACACCCAGCTGGAATGCAGGCCACGCACATTGGCTTCACGGACCAGGGTATCGCGGTGGGCCATCGGGAAGCGGATATCCAGATCGTCCCAATACTGCGCCTGGCTGATGGTGCGAATGGCAGGGAAGTACCATTTCAGGTCGTAAGCCAGTTTGGCCTGGGCAACCATTTCATCACGGTTGAAGTGGCGGCTGACGTGATACCACTCACGACGGCCGTCCACGATCTGCCCGCGGGCATGGAATTCCAGTGCGCGACGAACGCCCGGTGTGTTGCGAACCTTGTTGATCAATGCCTGGCTGAGCACCAGCGGCTTGTTATTGATCTGATAAGCGCTTTGGGTCCGGTCGGCCGCCAGGAAGCCATAGAAATCACGCTCCTTGGCCACATCTTTATAGAGTGCCGGGATCAGCGGGCTGTGTGGTTGAGCCAGCTCCAGCGAGCGGGCTTCCCAATAACGCCAGCGATTTGTGTCGGCCAGGTCTTTGGGCAGACGACGGCTGAGTTCGTAGGCATCTTCCCAACGACCGAGACGCAGCAACAGGCGCAGACGCCATTCGGTGACTGTGTTATCGCGCAGGTCCGGGTCGTATTTGGTCATGACCTCCAGAGCACGACCATCGTAACGGCGTGCCAGGGTAAGGCCGATTTCCTTGGCGATCTGCACTTGTTCCTCATGGGAGAAATGCATCCTGGACGAATAGCCATCGAGCATCTCCATGGCTTTCTGCGGATCTTGCTTGGCCAGGCGGCGAAGGCCCAGGCCGACCACGTCGGACATCGCCTCATCGACCGGAGCGAACTGTGCCGGGTTGTTGAGCATTTCCGGCTTTTTGGCAATTTCCAGCAGCAGCTTGCCCTGGGGCGCAAGGCTGTTAAGGCTGTTGACCAGTGTGGTTGCCAACGGGTAGTTGCCTGCCTGAGCGGCGAGCTTGGCCCGCTGCCAGCGTTTCTGCTCCGGAAGCTGACCGTCAGCGGCCCATTGGGCAAAGAAACCGTCACACGCGGCTGGCAAGCTTTTGCCGGTCATCCAGAGCTTCTCGGCGCTGGCGTAGCCCTCGGCTTTCTTGCCATGTCCCAGCAAGTACTGACCATACAGGCAGTCGAGTTCCACGAAATTCATCTTCGGGTCGTAATACTTGACGAAGGTTGCCCAGTCGCCTCGTTCGGCAAGCCAGCGCAGCCAGCGCAACTTCATCCAGTTGGCTTGCGGCAGGTCGCCGTGCTCGGCGAGAAACTTCTCGATTTCCGGATTGCTTGCAGTCTTCAGGCGGGCAGTGAGCTCGTCGTAAGCCAGATAAGGCTCGAGAGGATAATCCGCGAGTGCCGCAGCATAGGCCCGATAGGGGCCGGTATCGCCCTTGGCCAACGCGCTTTTGGCCACATCGTAATACTGGCGCTGTTGATTGAGATCTGCGGCGAAAACAGTTTGAGCCGCAGTAGCAGTGAGGAGCATGCAGGAAAAAAGGCTGAACAAGCGACTGCGCATGAGACTTCCGAGCAGATGAATCGTGAAAAGTAACCCTAGCTTAGCCTTTTGCCAGCTCTGGTTGAAAGCGTTGCGGACCGAGGGTTCGCAACTGGAAACAAATGAGGACGACTCAAGGCGCGTCGTTGCGCATTCCCGGCAGCGCGCTTGTCATTGAAACCCGACATATGGCTTCTATCTCAGGTAGAATGCGCCCCCGGTTTTTGGAGAAGCTCATGACCCTGCTCAAATTCAGCGATGTGTCCCTTGCGTTCGGCGCTATGCCGTTGTTGGACAAGGTATCCTGGCAGATCGCCCGTGGTGAGCGGGTGTGCATCATCGGTCGTAACGGTACTGGCAAGTCCAGTATGTTGAAGCTGGTCAAAGGCGTGCAAAAGCCTGATGACGGCGCAGTCTGGCGCGCGCCAGGCCTGAAAATCGGCGAATTGCCTCAGGAATTGCCAGTAGCCGACGACCGGACAGTGTTCGACGTGGTTGCTGAAGGTCTGGACGGCGTGGGCGCCTTGCTGGCCGAGTATCACCACCTGGCGCAGAACTGCGTCACCGAGGACGACCTGAACAAGCTGATGCATGTTCAACAAGACCTCGAAGCCCGTGATGGCTGGCGCTTGCAGCAACTGGTCGACAGCACACTGAGCCGCCTGCAATTGCCTGCCGACAAGACCCTCGCCGAGTTGTCCGGTGGCTGGCGTCGTCGTGTGTTGCTGGCCCAGGCGCTGGTGTCCGAGCCGGATCTGCTGCTGCTCGACGAACCAACCAACCACCTGGACATCGGCGCGATTGCCTGGCTGGAAGACGCGCTCAAGGAATTTCAGGGCGCCGTACTGTTTATTACGCACGACCGTTCCTTCCTGCAGAATCTTGCAACCCGCATCCTCGAGCTGGACCGCGGTGGCCTGATCGACTGGAACGGCGATTACGCCAGCTTCCTCGTTCACAAGGAAGCCAGTCTGGCGGCAGAAGAAACCGCCAACGCGCTGTTCGACAAGCGTCTGGCTCAGGAAGAAGTCTGGATCCGTCAGGGCATCAAGGCCCGTCGTACCCGTAACGAAGGCCGTGTGCGTGCCCTCAAGGCATTGCGCGTTGAGCGTGGCGAGCGTCGTGAACGCACCGGCAAGGCCAATATCCAGCTGGATACGGCTGACAAATCCGGCAAGCAGGTTATGGTTCTGGACAACGTCAGCTTCGCTCACCCGGGCGGCCCGATGTTGATCAAGGATTTCTCCATGGTCCTGCAGCGCGAAGACCGCATTGGTCTGCTGGGTGCCAATGGTACCGGCAAGACCACGTTGCTCAAGCTGATGCTCGACAATCTGCAGCCAACCAATGGCTCGGTGGAGGTGGGGACGCGTCTTGATGTGGCGTACTTCGACCAGTTGCGTCATCAACTGGACCTGGAGAAAACCGTTATCGACAACGTCGCCGAAGGTCGCGACTTTATCGACATCGATGGCCAGAGTCGGCACGTATTGAGCTATCTGGGCGATTTCCTGTTCAGCCCGCAACGTGCCCGTACACCGGTCAAGGCGTTGTCCGGCGGTGAACGTGCGCGTCTATTGCTTGCCAAGCTGTTCAGCAAGCCCGCCAACCTGCTGGTCCTCGACGAACCGACTAACGATCTGGATGTGGAAACCCTGGAGCTGCTTGAAGAAGTGCTGTTGACCTTCAAAGGCACCGTACTGATGGTAAGTCACGACCGGGCATTCCTCGACAACGTCGTGACCAGCACCCTGGTGTTCGAAGGCGAAGGCAAGGTCCGCGAGTACGTCGGTGGTTATCAGGACTGGCTGCGTCAGGGCGGCTCACCCAAACTGCTGGGTGTGACTGACTCCAAGTCGGGCAAGGCCGAACTGGCCACTGCAGTGGTTGAAGCTGTGCCGGTTGAGGCCAAGGAAATACCCGTGGCGAGCGCCAAGAAGAAACTCAGCTACAAGCTGCAGCGCGAGCTGGAAGCACTGCCTGAGCAGATTGACGAGACCGAAGCGCAGATTGCTGCCCTGACAGCCGAAATGGCCGAACCTGGTTTCTATCAGCGTCCTGCCGAGCAAACAGCTGCGGTACTGGCGCAACTGGAAAACCGTCAGGCGGAACTGGACGGTTTGCTGGAGCGCTGGGCCGAGCTTGACGCCTGATACTCAAGGCAAATAAAAAGCCCGGATCACTGATCCGGGCTTTTTATTGGGTGGCGCAACTGGCAAACAAAATATAAATCACTGAGTAGATACGATTTTCATGTGGGAGCGGTGCTAGCCCGCGATTGGGTTTACAGACTATCGCGGGCAAGCACCGCTCCCACAGCAAATGCATCAATCCTGTTGTTGAATCACTCCGCCTTTTTCAGGCGAACTGCGAGTACATCACAAGGTGCGCCATGCAGTACGTCGTTAGCTGTTGAACCAAGCAACAATGCCAGGCCATGACGGCCATGACTGCCTACGACGATCAGGTCGCATTTCTCCTTGATCGCCAGCTCGTGGATTTCCTGGCGAGGCTGGCCATAAACCAGATGAGCTTCACCAATGTGGGTATCCGGATACTGAGCCTTCAATGCAGCAAGCTTCTCCTTGGCTTGATCAAACTGCTGCTGCTGAAGTTGCGAAAGATCCATCGGCACGTCGCCGCCAAAGGCCATGGCCATCGGCTCGACGATATGAACCAGCGACAGTTTGGCCCCGTTGCGCTCGGCAATTTCGCGACCGCGGGAAAGGACAGGGTTGCACTCGTCAGTCAGGTCAACGGCGACCAGAACGTGTTCATACTTCATGAGGAAGTCCTCCTTAAGGTTGCGATGTATTCAGTATGGCTCTTTCAGCCCGACCTGGGCAGGCCATTATCTTCATCAATGGGTTAGCAGATAAAAGGCAGCAAGCAATATGACGTTCTGGATAATTCTGTCAATCGTTGGCGTAATGCTCAGCCCATTAGTGTGGCTGCGGCCGTCCCGTCAGCAGGGCGGCAGAATGGCCCTGCGTATGGAGGCCCGGCGCATGGGGCTTGCCATGCAGCTGTCGGCGCAGGACTGGCCGCACTGGCTGGCCAAAGAGCCGCCAAGCCCCTGCGCGCAATATCATCGGCCCCGACGCGGCAGCAAACCGTCCGTGTGGGTGTATTGGCAGGCTGAGGCCGGCGTCTGGCTCAATCAGTGGCGTGAGCCCTGTGAGGATGCTGTGTTGCTGACGCATTTCAATACCCTGCCGGCAGACGTCTACAAGGTCGAGGCAGCCCCGCAGATGATCACTTTGTATTGGGGCGAGAAGGGCGAGGCAGAGGTGTTGCAGCGTATTGCTGCGGTGCTGAAAGCGCTGGCGTAACGTTCGCCGGATCAAATTTCAGGCATTAAAAAGCCCGATAACAACATCGGGCTCGGGTTGGCCAGGCAGGCCGGTAATTCTGTAGCGCTTTGCGGTGCAATGCCCAAAGCGAGTGACTCAAGCTTCGACGAATCCGAAAAATTCACCTCGTGCTGTCGTGCGCTGAATGTAGACGCTTTGCTCTCATTTGTCGCGCTTTCTCTTAATTATTTTTATGAGTGACCCTATGTGGTGCAAAAACTGCCTGGACATAGGTTCGGTTTTTCCCGATAAACACAGTGAATAGAGGCTGATCACGCTGGGCTTGAGGGGTTCCAGACGTGCGATGCTTTAGGGGATGACCCGCATTTGTCGGTGATTCGTCGAATTGACAAACCGCAGGATTTGCATGAAGGTAGGCGCACCCAAATCAAACGGGCGTATGAATTGAGCGTTTGGTAGTAAGACAGTTCTTACAGATCCCGGCTACCGCATCGACGGGTGTGCCTGAAGATTTGGCGTTTCACCGACGATAACGTCGTAGCCGCGCCAGATTTCAGCGTCCGGTGTGTATTGTTCAGCTTCCATATCGTGGAGATCAGTTGATGATTTACGAAGGTAAAGCCATCACGGTTAAGGCTCTTGAGAGCGGCATCGTCGAATTGAATTTCGACCTCAAGGGTGAGTCCGTCAACAAGTTCAACCGTCTCACCCTCAACGACCTTCGTCAGGCTGTGGATACCATCAAGGCTGATGGCTCCATCAAGGGCGTGGTTGTCACCAGCGGCAAGGACGTTTTCATCGTCGGTGCCGATATCACTGAGTTCGTCGACAACTTCAAGTTGCCGGATGCAGAACTGCTGGCGGGCAATCTGGAAGCCAACCGGATTTTCAGCGATTTCGAAGACCTTGGCGTACCGACCGTGGTGGCCATCAACGGTATCGCCCTGGGTGGCGGTCTGGAGATGTGTCTCGCCGCAGACTATCGGGTGATGTCCAGCAGCGCCAAAATCGGTCTGCCTGAAGTGAAACTGGGTCTCTATCCTGGTTTTGGCGGTACGGTACGTCTGCCGCGCATCGTCGGTGCCGACAACGCTGTCGAGTGGATTGCTTCCGGCAAGGAAAATCGCGCCGAAGACGCCCTGAAAGTGGGTGCAGTCGATGCAGTGGTCGCTCCTGAAAAACTTCAGGAAGCTGCGCTGGATCTGATCAAACGCGCCATTTCCGGTGAGTTCGATTACAAGGTCAAGCGCCAGCCAAAGCTGGAAAAGCTCAAGCTCAACGCGATCGAGCAAATGATGGCATTCGAAACCGCCAAGGGTTTCGTCGCCGGTCAGGCGGGTCCGAACTATCCAGCCCCGGTCGAAGCGATCAAGACAATCCAGAAGGCTGCCAACTTCGGTCGTGACAAGGCGCTGGAAATCGAAGCTGCCGGTTTTGTCAAAATGGCCAAGACCTCTGCTGCGCAGAGCCTGATTGGCTTGTTCCTGAACGATCAGGAGCTGAAACGCAAAGCCAAGGTTTACGATGAGGCCGCCAAGGACGTGAAACAGGCTGCGGTACTGGGCGCTGGCATCATGGGCGGTGGCATTGCCTATCAGTCGGCTTCCAAAGGTACACCGATCCTGATGAAGGACATTCGTGAAGACGCCATCCAGTTGGGTCTCAACGAAGCCTCGAAATTGCTCGGCAACCGTGTCGAAAAAGGCCGTCTGACTGCTGCCAAGATGGCCGAAGCGCTGAATGCGATTCGTCCGACGCTGTCCTACGGCGATTTCGGCAACGTCGACCTCGTGGTCGAAGCTGTCGTCGAGAATCCGAAGGTTAAACAGGCGGTATTGGCGGAAGTCGAAGCCCAGGTGGGCGAAGACACGATTCTGGCTTCCAACACCTCGACCATTTCCATCAACTTGCTGGCGAAAGCTCTCAAGCGTCCGGAAAACTTCGTCGGCATGCACTTCTTCAACCCCGTGCACATGATGCCGCTGGTGGAAGTGATCCGTGGCGAGAAGTCCAGTGAGTTGGCAGTAGCCACCACCGTGGCCTATGCCAAGAAAATGGGCAAGAACCCGATCGTGGTCAACGATTGCCCGGGCTTCCTGGTCAACCGCGTGCTGTTCCCGTACTTCGGCGGTTTCGCCCGACTGATCAGTGCCGGTGTGGATTTTGTGCGCATCGACAAAGTGATGGAGAAATTCGGCTGGCCAATGGGCCCTGCGTATCTGATGGACGTTGTTGGTATCGACACCGGCCACCACGGTCGCGACGTCATGGCCGAAGGCTTCCCGGATCGCATGAAAGATGATCGCCGTTCGGCTATCGATGCTCTTTATGAGACGAAACGCCTGGGCCAGAAGAACGGTAAAGGTTTCTACGCTTACGAGACCGACAAGAAGGGCAAGCCGAAGAAGGTTACCGACTCTGCGGTGCTCGAAGTCCTCAAGCCGATCATCTACGAACAGCGTGAAGTGTCCGACGAAGACATCATCAACTGGATGATGATCCCGTTGTGCCTGGAAACCGTACGCTGCCTTGAAGACGGTATTGTCGAAACGGCCGCCGAGGCTGATATGGGCTTGATCTACGGTATCGGTTTCCCTCCGTTCCGTGGTGGTGCGTTGCGCTACATCGACTCCATTGGTGTCGCTGATTTCGTTGCCCTGGCCGATCAATATGCTGATTTGGGCGCTTTGTACCACCCGACCGCGAAGCTGCGTGAGATGGCCAAAAACGGCCAGAGCTTCTTCGGTTGAGAGCTTCGGTTAAGCGTCTTTCAGGAGTGAATGTATGAGTTTGAATCCAAGAGATGTGGTGATTGTCGACTTCGGTCGCACACCCATGGGCCGCTCCAAGGGTGGCATGCACCGCAATACCCGCGCAGAAGATATGTCCGCGCACTTGATCAGCAAGCTGCTGGAACGCAACAACAAGGTTGATCCCGCCGAAGTTGAAGACGTGATCTGGGGCTGCGTCAACCAGACCCTGGAGCAGGGCTGGAACATCGCGCGTATGGCTTCATTGCTGACGCAGATTCCACACACCTCGGCGGCGCAGACGGTCAGCCGCCTGTGTGGCTCGTCGATGAGTGCCTTGCACACTGCCGCCCAGGCAATCATGACCGGTAACGGCGATGTGTTTGTGGTCGGCGGCGTCGAGCACATGGGCCACGTCGGCATGATGCATGGCGTTGATCCAAACCCGCACATGTCCCTGTATGCCGCCAAGGCATCCGGCATGATGGGCCTGACCGCAGAAATGCTCGGCAAAATGCATGGCATCACCCGTGAGCAGCAGGATGCCTTTGGCGTGCGTTCCCATCGCCTGGCCCACAAGGCCACGCTGGAAGGCAAGTTCAAGGACGAGATCATCCCGATGCTGGGGTATGACGAGAACGGTTTCCTCAAGGTCTTCGACTACGACGAAACCATCCGTCCCGAGACCACTCTGGAAAGCCTCGCGGCCTTGAAGCCAGCCTTCAACCCGAAAGGCGGTACGGTGACGGCGGGCACATCTTCGCAAATCACCGACGGTGCTTCGTGCATGATCGTGATGTCCGCCCAGCGCGCTCAGGACCTTGGTATTCAGCCATTGGCAGTGATCCGTTCCATGGCTGTGGCAGGTGTGGATCCGGCGATTATGGGGTATGGTCCGGTTCCCGCGACTCAGAAAGCCTTGAAACGCGCGGGTCTGAGCATTGCTGATATCAACGTCTTCGAGCTCAACGAAGCTTTCGCTGCACAGGCCTTGCCAGTGCTGAAAGATTTGAAAGTGCTCGACAAGATGGATGAGAAGGTTAACCTGCACGGCGGTGCCATCGCCCTGGGCCACCCGTTTGGTTGCTCCGGCGCTCGTATCTCCGGCACTTTGCTCAACGTCATGAAGCAAAATGGCGCCAATCTCGGTGTTGCAACAATGTGCATCGGTTTGGGGCAGGGTATCGCTACCGTCTTCGAACGCGTCTGACGCGTTTGTTTGATGCGAGCCGGGGCCAGGTGCCCCGGCTTTTGTATTTTTGTACAAGCCATTCCAGAAAAGTTTTTCAGTTTTTTTCGCGAGGACAGCAACATGAATTTACAGCCAGGTCTCTATCGCCATTACAAAGGCCCCGAGTACCGCGTATTCAGTGTTGCCAGGCACTCCGAAACCGAAGAAGAAGTGGTGTTTTACCAAGCGCTGTACGGCGATTTCGGGATGTGGGTGCGGCCGCTGAGCATGTTTCTGGAGTCCGTCGAGGTTGACGGCGAGCAGGTCCCGCGCTTTGCTTTGGTTCAAGTCGAACCGAGCCGCTTTTCCAGGCCGTGAGGCGAGTTCGATCACTATCCCGTGCTTGACCTCATCTTGTAGCCACTATATATAGCGGGGCCTTGACAGGTTCCAACCGTCTTTCATTTTCAGTATTCAGGAATTTTCTGATCCATGGGCAAATCGCTGGTCATCGTGGAATCCCCGGCTAAGGCCAAGACCATCAACAAGTATTTGGGCAACCAGTACGTGGTGAAGTCGAGTATCGGCCATATCCGAGACCTGCCCACCAGCGGTTCGGCTAGCGCCAGTAAAGAACCCGTCAAACGTGGCAAGGCCGCAGTTGGCGAAGGCCCGGTGCTCACGCCGAAAGAGAAGGCGAAGAAGCAACTGGTGGCCCGCATGGGCGTCGATCCGGATCATGGCTGGAAAGCCAAATACGAAATCCTTCCCGGTAAAGAGAAGGTGATCGAAGAGCTGCGCCGGCTCGCCAAGGATGCCGACACCATCTATCTCGCGACGGACTTGGACCGCGAGGGGGAAGCCATTGCCTGGCACCTGCGCGAAGCCATTGGTGGGGATGACAGCCGCTACAAGCGCGTGGTGTTCAACGAGATCACCAAGAAAGCCATTCAGGAAGCCTTCTCCAAGCCTGGCGAGCTGGATATCGCCCGCGTCAACGCTCAGCAGGCACGCCGTTTCCTCGACCGGGTCGTGGGTTACATGGTTTCGCCGCTGCTGTGGCAAAAGATCGCTCGTGGCCTGTCCGCCGGTCGTGTGCAGTCCGTTGCCGTAAAGCTGGTGGTGGAGCGTGAGCGGGAAATCCGTGCGTTCAACCCCGAAGAGTATTGGGAAGTACACGCTGATCTGGGTACCGCCAAGGGCGCGAACGTGCGTTTCGAAGTCGCCCGGGAAAACGGCGAAGCGTTCAAGCCGCTGAACGAAGCTCAAGCCATGGCGGCACTGGAAAAGCTCAAGGCTTCCAGCTACAGCATCGCCAAGCGTGAAGACAAACCGACCAGCAGCAAGCCTTCGGCACCTTTCATCACTTCGACTCTGCAGCAGGCTGCCAGTAACCGCCTGGGCTTCGGCGTGAAGAAAACCATGATGATGGCCCAGCGTCTCTACGAAGCGGGTTACATCACTTACATGCGTACCGACTCGACCAACTTGTCCGCTGATGCGGTGAGCATGGCGCGCGCTTACATCGAAGCCGAATTCGGCAAGAAGTATCTGCCGGAATCGCCAAACGTCTACAGCAGCAAGGAAGGCGCACAAGAGGCCCACGAAGCGATTCGTCCTTCCGACGTCAACACGCATCCGAGCAAGCTGAGCGGCATGGAGCGCGATGCTGAGCGCCTGTACGAGCTGATCTGGCGTCAATTCGTGGCGTGCCAGATGCCTCCAGCGCAATACCTGTCGACGACTGTCAGTGTCGCGGCCGGGACCTTCGAGCTGCGTGCCAAGGGTCGCATCCTGAAGTTTGACGGTTACACCCGCGCCTTGCCGCAGATGACCAAGCCAGGCGATGACGACGTATTGCCGGACATGGCTCAGGGCGAAACCCTGAAGCTGATCAAGCTCGATCCGAGCCAGCACTTCACCAAGCCGCCTGCGCGTTACTCGGAAGCGAGCCTGGTCAAGGAAATGGAAAAACGTGGCATCGGTCGTCCGTCGACTTATGCGGCGATCATCTCGACCATTCAGGATCGCGGCTACGTCGCGTTGCACAATCGCCGTTTCTACTCCGAGAAAATGGGCGATATCGTTACTGAACGCCTGTCCGAGAGCTTTTCCAACCTGATGGACTACGGCTTTACGGCCGGCATGGAAGAAAACCTCGATGATGTGGCCCAGGGCGAGCGTGACTGGAAAAACGTGCTGGACGAGTTCTATGGCGATTTCCGCAAGAAGCTGGAAGTGGCTGAAGCGCCGGACAGCGGGATGCGCTCCAACGAGCCGGTGATGACTGATATCCCGTGCAAGGTGTGCGGCCGTCCGATGCAGATTCGTACTGCATCTACCGGCGTGTTCCTTGGTTGCTCGGGTTACAGCCTGCCACCGAAAGAGCGTTGCAAGGCTACCGTCAACCTGACGCCGGGCGATGAAATCGCCGAAGATGATGAGGGCGAGTCCGAGTCTCGTGTTCTGCGCGGCAAGCATCGTTGCCACATCTGCAGCACGGCAATGGACGCTTACCTGCTGGATGAGAAGCGCAAGCTGCACATCTGCGGTAACAACCCGGATTGCGTTGGCTTTGAAGTGGAAGAGGGTAACTACCGGATCAAGGGTTACGAAGGCCCGAGCCTGGAGTGCGATAAGTGCGGCAGCGAGATGCAGCTCAAGACAGGCCGCTTCGGCAAGTTCTTTGGTTGCACCAATCCTGATTGCAAGAACACTCGCAAGCTACTCAAGAGCGGCGACGCTGCTCCACCGAAGATGGATCCGGTGAAGATGCCTGAGCTCAAGTGCGACAAGGTCGACGACACGTATATCCTGCGTGACGGCGCATCCGGTCTGTTCCTGGCGGCCAGTCAATTCCCGAAAAACCGTGAAACCCGTGCGCCGCTGGTCATGGAGATTGCACCGCACAAGGACGAGATCGATCCGAAGTACCACTTCCTGTGTGACGCGCCGAAGAAAGATCCGGACGGACGCCCAACAGTGATCCGTTACAGCCGCAAGACCAAAGAGCAGTACGTTCAGACTGAAGTGGAAGGCAAGCCAACCGGCTGGAAAGCGTTCTACGACGGCAAGGCCTGGAAGGTTGAAGACAAGCGTTGATCTAACGCCTGACTGAACGCAAAGCCCTCGGTATGCTGTATGTGCCGAGGGCTTTGTTGCTTTGGTTGGGTTGAACCCCGGTAGGAGCGAACTTGTTCGCGAGCCATCGTGGCTGATACGCCGCCTCGCGAACAAGTTCGCTCCTACCGGAAAGCATTTAATTGAGGTAATTTTGACAAGGCTTGGCTTCAGGTCTTGCTCATCGCTACGGAGGCGACCGCCATGGCCCACGAACTCTATACCCGCACCAATCAAAAGATTTATTTCGCCGGCCTGGCTCTGGAGTCCATGGGCAAGGCGCAGGAAGGCCGTGCGATGAACGCCCAGGCGCTGTTGCAGGCGGAGCGTGAGTCGGCGTTATTCCATCTGTATGGCGCCCTGCTGGGGCTGTGTCACGAGATCGCCGGCTACTACCGTCTGCCGCAAGCCAATGCGCCACGTGCGGAGATGCTCCTCACCCAGGATGTGCTGGATGCCCTGGCGATCCCGGAAATGGCCGAGCTGGTCGAGTTGGCTCAACACCGGGAAACCTGGCTCGCGCAGTTGCTTGCCGAGTACAACAGCCTGTTCGAGCCGCCTCGTGCGCCGAAAAAAGTGAAAGGCGATGTAACACAGCCACTCATTGTGGCGGTCAATCTGGATGAAGAATCTGAACCTGAACTGTCCCGCGAGGAACTGGAAAGCTGGCGTCAGCAGCTCAAGGGGCTGGCAATTCGCTTCCGCGAAGGCCTGAGCGAGTGCTGATTGTGCAGTGAGGGATGGCTCAAAGCCTTCTGATTGAAGACGGCTGCGGCAATGCGGCTTGTCATAAAACGGGAACAGACCCTAGGGACTGGGTCGACAGGCTGCTACAATGTCGGCCTTTCGTGGAGTACTGCCCTGATGCCAACATCGTTTCTTGAAATTGTGGAACTGCCTGACGGTCGGATTGAGCTGCGTCGTGCTGACGACGAAGGCTCGTTGGTGACCCTGGATTTCTCGGCCGATGCCAAAGAGTTCCTGCAAGGGCAACACGTCGAGATCGCCAAGGCAATGTTGAGCGTCGGTGTACAGATGGCGGGTCGTCTGGCTGAAGGCGAGCTGGAGAAGGATACCGGTCCGCGAGTTCTTCATTGAGGCTGAACTCGCCCGGAAGACTTAGCCCAGACGAATATTCAGGCTCTGTGCGTCACCCATTTTTGCCGCGCTGATCAACTGTTGACGCAATCCTGTACTGAGCGGATTGATCCAGCTGACCACAGTGTGGCTGCGGCCGAGGCGCAGCGCCTCACGCGTCAGTTCAAATGCGCTTTGCGTCCCGCGCGGTTGCAGCAACAAGATCCGCTCGCGGTTGAGTCCTGCATCACGCAGCCAGCTTTGTGTAAGGCTGGAGGGTGGTGCGATCAGGGTCAGCCATCGAGCGTTGGACTCTTCGCTCAGCTCGCGCAGGATCGGCGCCAGTAGACTCAAGCAGTTCCCGGCTGCACCACGCAATGACAGCTCACTGAACACCTCAGGTCCATTATTCCATGACGGTACTGCTGCTTCCTTGAGCATGGGCGCAATGGGTTGCGCCAGGAATGCTTCAAACAGTGGAAGTTGTGATTGCGGGGCCTGGACAAACTGCATGATGTCTCCTTAGCGACGGATAACGCCGACGCTCAAACCTTCGATAACCAGTTCCTGATCCTTGAGATTCACTTCGATGGGCGCGAAGTCCGGGTTTTCGGCAATCAGCCAGACTTTGCTGCCTTCACGCTTGAATCGCTTGACCGTCACTTCGTCGCCGATACGTGCTACCACGATCTGGCCGTTGCGGGCCTCACGGGTGGTGTGCACGGCGAGTAGATCGCCATCAAAAATGCCGACATCTTTCATGCTCATGCCTTGCACCCTTAGCAGGTAATCGGCACTCGGATGAAAAAACGCAGGGTTGATGTTGCAAGATTCTTCAATGTGTTGCTGAGCCAGAATCGGTGCACCTGCAGCGACGCGCCCGATGATGGGCAATCCGCTTTCTTCGGTCTTTGCTTCGAAGCCTGGAATGCGGATGCCCCGGGAAGCGCCCGGCGTCATCTCGATAGCACCTTTGCGAGCCAGGGCTTTCAAATGTTCTTCTGCAGCGTTGGGCGACTTGAAACCCAGTTCCTGAGCGATCTCCGCACGAGTAGGCGGGTAGCCGTTGTCTTCAAGACAGCGCTTGATGAATCCCAGAATTTCAGCTTGGCGTGGCGTCAGTTTAATCATGTTGATCGCTCTGTCTTTTTATACAGTGACTGGGATTATATACAGTACGAGCGAGTTGGCAATCTTCCTTTTATCAGGCCGGTTTTCGATCGCGCCCGGCGGGATGGCGGGCCGGGTTACGCGGGTGGCTACAGGCCACGGTTTATATGGTTAAATACGCCCCTGTCGGACCATGGAGCATCGCGGACTTGACAGGTACATAATCTGAAACGTATGTTTCAAACAAGTGTTTGTCAGGCAGAGAACCATGGCCCAGTCGGAAACAGTTGAACGCATTCTTGATGCTGCCGAGCAGTTGTTCGCGGAGAAAGGCTTCGCAGAGACGTCGCTACGGCTGATTACCAGCAAGGCGTCGGTCAACCTGGCGGCGGTCAATTACCACTTCGGTTCCAAAAAGGCGCTGATTCAGGCCGTGTTCTCGCGCTTCCTGGGACCCTTCTGTATCAGTCTTGACCGTGAACTGGAGCGCCGTCAGGCCAGACCTGATCAGAAGCCGACCCTGGAAGAGTTGCTGGAGATGCTGGTCGAGCAAGCCCTCGTGGTACAGCCACGCAGCAACAATGATCTGTCGATCTTTATGCGCTTGCTGGGTCTGGCGTTCAGCCAGAGTCAGGGCCATTTGCGCCGTTATCTGGAAGACATGTACGGCAAGGTTTTTCGCCGCTACATGGTGCTGGTCAATGAGGCCGCGCCTCGCATCCCTCCCATTGAACTGTTCTGGCGTGTGCACTTCATGCTTGGCGCTGCGGCATTCAGCATGTCCGGCATCAAGGCGCTAAGGGCGATTGCCGAAACCGATTTTGGCGTCAACACCTCGATCGAGCAGGTGATGCGCCTGATGGTGCCGTTCCTGGCCGCAGGCATGCGTGCCGAAACCGGTGTGACCGACGCCGCGATGATTGCCGCGCAACTCAAGCCGCGCAGCAAAAGCAGCTCTCCTGTCCCCAGTACTGCGAAGGCCTGACTGTTCGCGCATTGCGCCAGACTCGATGATCAAGCACCATTGCCCGGATTGGATATCGGCAATGGTGTTTTTTTATGAGTTCTGGCCTGCAAGGCTCTTTAATGGTGGATGTCGAGGGCACTTGGTTGACCGCCGAAGATCGCCAGTTTCTGCGTCAGCCCGAAGTGGGCGGGCTGATCATTTTTGCCCGCAACATCGAGCATCCCCGTCAGGTTCGCGAACTGAGCGCGGCGATTCGCGCGGTGCGGCCTGATCTACTGTTGGCAGTGGACCAGGAGGGCGGTCGCGTGCAGCGCTTGCGTCAGGGCTTTGTGCGACTGCCAGCCATGCGTTCGATTGCTCACCAGCCTGATGCCGAGATGCTGGCTGAGCATTGCGGCTGGCTGATGGCGACGGAAGTTCTGGCAGTGGGTCTGGACCTGAGTTTTGCGCCTGTGCTTGATCTGGATTACCAGCGTAGCGCTGTTGTGGGTACACGCGCTTTCGAGGGTGATCCCGAGCGAGCGGCGTTGTTGGCGGGCGCTTTCATTCGAGGGATGAATGCCGCTGGCATGGCCGCGACCGGCAAACATTTTCCAGGGCACGGCTGGGCCGAGGCTGACTCCCATGTGGCGATACCCAATGACGAGCGCAGCCTGGAGCATATCCGCGCCAACGATCTGGTCCCATTTGCCCGGCTGAGCCAGCAACTGGCGGCCGTGATGCCCGCGCATGTGATTTATCCGCAGGTCGATCCTCAACCTGCCGGTTTCTCCCGGCGCTGGTTGCAGGATATCTTGCGCGGTGAGCTGAAGTTCGACGGCGTGATTTTCAGCGACGACCTGTCCATGGCTGGTGCCCACGTGGTCGGCGATGCGGCCAGTCGCATTGAAGCGGCGTTGAGTGCCGGTTGTGACATGGGGCTGGTCTGTAACGATCGTGCCGCTGCAGAACTGGCGTTGACGGCTGCACAACGGCTCAAGGTCAAGCCTTCGCCACGTATTGCCAGGATGCGCGGTCAGGCTTTTGCCAGCACCGAGTATCGTCAACATCCGCGCTGGCTTGCCGCGCTTGAAGCCTTGCGCGCTGCGCAATTGATCGACTAAGGATTTTCCATGACTGTTTACGCGATTATCGGTGGTACCGGGCTGACTCAGCTTGAGGGCTTGAGCATTCGTCAGTCTCTGCCGGTGAATACGCCCTATGGCGTACCCTCGGGGGAGATCCAGATCGGCGATTACGCCGGTCGCGAGGTGATGTTTCTGGCGCGCCACGGCCACCCGCATCGTTTCCCGCCGCATCAGGTGAATTACCGAGCCAACATCTGGGCTCTGAAGCACGCGGGTGCGGAGGCGATTCTGGCAGTCAATGCGGTGGGCGGGATTCATCCTGCCATGGGCACCGGGCATTTCTGCGTGCCCCACGACCTGATTGATTACACCAGTGGTCGCCAGCACACGTTTTTCGCTGATGACCTGGAGCAAGTGACCCACATCGACTTCAGCTATCCCTACAGTGAAGCGCTGCGAGGGCGTCTGATTGCAGCATTGGCTGCCGAAGGCTGTGAATTCAGCGAGCAGGGTGTTTATGCCTGCACTCAAGGACCGCGTCTTGAAACTGTCGCCGAGATCATCCGCCTTGAGCGTGATGGCTGCGACATCGTGGGCATGACCGGCATGCCGGAAGCTGCGCTGGCTCGCGAGCTGGAACTGGAATATGCCTGCCTGGCGCTGGTGGTCAATCCGGCAGCGGGCAAGTCTTCGGCAGTCATCACCATGGCCGAAATCGAACAGGCCTTGCATGACGGGATGGGGAAAGTGAAGGCGACCCTGGCGCGGGTGCTGGGCGCGGTTTGACAAGGTTTACTGTGTAGGAGCCGAGCTAGCTCGCGATGAACGATGACTCTATATTCACGATAAACCGCAGTGTCTGAATCGCGGGCGAGCCCGGCTCCCACAAATCGGCGATCCCTGTAGGAGCTGCCGAAGGCTGCGAAGGCGGTGTGACAGACAGACCGCCTTCGCAGCCTTCGGCAGCTCCTACAGGGGCGTGATGTGATGTCCTTACTTCTTGCCCTTCTTGGTCTGCGCTGGCAACGGCGCAAACAGTGCGGCAATGTCTTCGCTTTGCAGTTTCCAGTCACCCGTTACCCGTCCATCCAGCACCCCAGCTGCGAGTGCTGATTTTTCCTGCTGCAGGCGCTGGATTTTCTCTTCCACGGTACCTCGGGCAATCATCTTGTAGACGAATACCGGCTTGTCCTGGCCGATGCGATAAGCACGGTCGGTGGCCTGGTTTTCGGCTGCCGGATTCCACCATGGATCGTAATGGATCACGGTATCGGCAGCGGTCAGGTTCAGGCCGGTACCGCCTGCTTTCAGGCTGATCAGGAAGATCGGCAGCTTGCCTGCCTGGAACGCTTGCACGGGCGTACGTCGGTCTCGGGTCGAGCCGGTCAGCAGGGCATATTCGATACCGCGTTGCTTGAGTTCGGCTTCGATCAGGGTGAGCATCGAAGTGAACTGCGAGAACAGCAGAATCTTCCTGCCCTCGGCCAGCAGCTCTTCGAACATCTCCATCAGGCTTTGCAATTTGGCGGAGTGACCCTGGCGCGGGTTGGCCGGAGCGCTGTTGACCAGACGCAAGTCGCAACACACCTGACGCAGCTTGAGCAGCGCTTCAAGGATGATGATCTGACTGCGGGCCACACCTTTGCGGGTGATCTCGTCGCGGACTTTCTTGTCCATGGCCAAGCGTACAGTTTCGTACACATCGCGCTGGGCTTCGTTAAGTTCGACCCAATGGATGATCTCGGTCTTGGGCGGCAGCTCGGTGGCGACCTGTTCCTTGGTGCGGCGCAGCAGGAACGGTTTGATTCGCGCGTTCAGATGCTGCAGGCGCTCCATGTTGCCGTGCTTCTCGATAGGGTTGCGGTAGTTGCTGTTGAATTCCTTGCTGCTGCCCAGCCAGCCCGGCATCAGGAAGTGGAACAGCGACCATAGCTCGCCCAGATGGTTTTCCAGCGGCGTACCACTGAGGCACAGGCGTTGTCGGGCATTGAGACTGCGCGCGGCCTGGGCGGCTTTGCTGTTGGGGTTCTTGATGTATTGCGCTTCATCGAGGATCAGGGTGTGAAACGACAGCTTCGCCAGCACTTCTTCGTCCCGCGGCAGCAGGGCATAGGTGGTAAGAATCAGGTCGTACTGGCCCAGGTTGTCGAAATCAGCGTGGCGATTGGCGCCATACAAAGCGAGCACGCGTAATTGCGGGGTGAAGTTTTCGGCTTCGTCCAGCCAGTTGGGGATCAGGCTGGTGGGCATCACAGCCAGCGCCGGACGATCCAGACGACCGGCCTGTTTTTCCATGAGCAGGTGGGCCAGGGTCTGCAGGGTTTTACCCAGACCCATGTCATCGGCCAGCACGCCACCGACTTCCAGTTCACGCAGCGACTGCATCCAGCTCAGGCCTTCGTGCTGGTAGGGCCGCAACGTGGCGTTGAGGCCTTCGGGCACGTCGACCGGGGCATCCTTGATATTGGCCAGCCGGTCCGCGAACTGGCGCAGGCGGTCGCCGCCTTGCCAGCTCAGGGGTAAATCATCGAGCTCACCTAGGCGCGTGGCGTCGGCAGTATTCAGGCGCAGTGAGTTGCTGCCTTCTTCGCGCCAGTAGAAGTCGCCAAGGGTGGCCAATACCGGTTTCAGACGGCCGTAGGGCAGGGCGATCTGCACCGGGCCGCCGCCATTTTGTGTGAAGTGATTAAGCTGCACGAGCAGTTGTTCATCGTCGCCACGTTTGGCGATCCCGGCCGCGCTCATCAATTCCGGGTGACTGCGCAGCAGGTTGATCAGAATCGGCAGCAGGCTCAGGCGTTCGCCATTGACGATAATGCCCAGTTCCAGATCGAACCAGTCGCGCTCGGCCTCTTCGTCGATGACCGCGTACCAGTCGTCCACGGGCGTCACGTCGAAAGCGAAATCCTCGGTGATGACGATTTCCCAGCCTTGTTCTTCAAGGCGCGGCAAGTCGTTGAGCACGAAGTGCAGCCAGGCTTTGTCGTTGGGCAGGTCAAACATGTCACCGGCGGTGTCAGGCAGTGCCTTGCTCTGGCGGGTGGCGACCCTGAACCCCATGTCCTGCAGGACCTGACGCTGCTGTCGTTCCAGCTCGCCCTGGCGCCGGATGCGCAGGGTCTCGGTTTCCCTGTGCTCGATGATGTCGCTTTTCTGGTTAACCAGGTCGCTGCCCAGAGAACTGACCAGGATACTGACGTTGGCAGTGCCAATGGCGTAGTGCTTGTCATAACGAAAGGCGAGTGCCGCGCGATGCTGGATGTGCCTTTGCATGCGGCCGTTACGCGGTTCATAAGCGCTGAACTCGACGCTGGCCAGCATCAGGCGTGGCTGCGGCTTGATGTCGTCGACCAGTCGCTCAGGCAGGGCGGGCGCTTTCTCGATGCGCGGTGCCTGCACGGACGGCGTCTGGTCCAGTGCAGCCTGCAACGCATTTCGATTCTGCGGGGCCTGTAGATAAAACAGGGCCGCCGCACAATGCTTGCAGTTTTCCCTGACGGGGCACGTGCATTTACAAACCAGAGCATTCTTGAAACGTTCGGGATCCCTGAATTTCAGGGTCTGGACGTATACCTCGGAACCCGAGCCTTTACACAAGGTGCGAGCCGAGTCTGGATTGAGATCCTCAAGCTGGATGCGGTCTTCATGGGCGTAGTCAAACCCCCGCTCAACGGTTTTGCTGGTAAAGATATACGTCCAGGACGAAGCGAGGACTTTTTCAAGATTGGACGACACAGTTCAGGACAGCCCTACGCCGTAGCGATGCTCGAATGGGAAAAGAAGCACGTGTTGCGCTACTTGAATGGTTAAAGAGGCGATACTTTCACCAGCATGGCCAGACTTCCGTGGTCCATATAGATCAATTCGCCGTTCTTGACCCGGGTGGTCTGTTTCAGGCGTTCACTGCTGGTCAGCACGCCGTGGGCATCAAGCTGATTGACCCAGAAGTCTGCCGCGATATCGGTGAAGCGTGCAATGCCTATGCTCAAAGTGCCTTCAATCGGGAAGTGGGCCCACTGTTCTTCACCGCCGGTGACGGCCACTTTACCTGGCTCTGCACTGAGGCTCTGTTGCCAGGCGCGGTGCAGCAACACCTGATAAGTGCCGCTGGCGTTCAGTTTGTCCGCCAGATCCTTCAAGGCAACGCCGCGCTCACTCTGCGCGTCAATCTTCTGTGCATTGGCTGCCCAGTTCTCAGGTGCGACCTGACGGGTTGCAGCCGGCTCGCCCTGTTGGCGAAACAGGATCATTTCCACCTGAAAATTGCCATCGGCAAATGCTGCGGGCGCGATCAGCGTCAGCAGCAGGATGAGTGAGTGGAGCACACGCATGAATGGATCCTTCAAGGAGTTTTCGGGGTCAGGCGCTCGAACAGCGCTTCAATGGTGTTGAAGCGTTCTTCCGGACGCTCCATGGGCACCATGAATTTGAACAGCGTGGCACCTTCGAATTTATAGCGGTTGGGTTGGCCCTGAATCAATTTGATCAGGGTCAGTGGGTCAACCGGCGTGTCCGCAGCAAATTCGATGCGGCCACCTTGCGGGCCTGCGTCGACCTTCTTGATACCCAGTTGCTCGGCCTGCAATTTGAGCAGGGTGATACGCACCAGATTCTTGGTCGGCTCCGGCAGCAGGCCGAAGCGATCGATCATTTCTACCTGAAGATCCTTGAGGCTGTCTTCGTCCGCGGCATTGGCGATGCGCTTGTAGAGAATCAACCGTGTGTGTACATCCGGCAGGTAGGCTTCCGGGATCAAGGCAGGTACGCGCAAGTTGATTTCCGGTCCGCCGCCCAGCGGCTGATCAAGGTTCGGTTGTTCGCCCTTGCGGATCGACTTCACCGCGCGCTCAAGCATTTCCATGTACAGCGTGAAGCCTACTGCCTGAATCTGCCCGCTCTGGCCGTCGCCCAGCAGTTCGCCAGCGCCACGGATTTCCAGGTCGTTGGTGGCCAGAACGAAACCGGCACCCAGATCCTGAGTGTTTGCGATGGCCTCCAGACGCTTTTCTGCGTCCGGCGTGATTTGCTTGCGTGGCGGTGTCAGCAGGTAAGCGTATGCCTGGTGGTGACTGCGCCCAACCCGGCCGCGCAACTGGTGCAATTGCGCCAGACCGAATTTATCGGCGCGCTCAATGATAATGGTGTTGGCGCTAGGCACGTCGATGCCGGTCTCGATGATGGTCGAGGCGATCAGCACGTTGAAGCGCTTGTGATAGAAGTCGCTCATCACTTGTTCAAGATCGCGCTCGCGCATCTGCCCATGACCGATCCCGATCCGTGCTTCGGGCACCAGTTCGGCAAGATCAGCAGCGCATTTCTCGATGGTTTTCACGTCGTTGTGCAGGTAATACACCTGACCGCCGCGCAGCAGTTCACGTAGCAAGGCCTCTTTGACCGTCGGCTTGTTCTGCTCCATGACGAAAGTGCGCACGGACAGGCGTCGAGCCGGTGGCGTGGCGATGATCGACAGATCGCGCATGCCCGACACCGCCATGTTCAGCGTGCGCGGGATTGGCGTTGCGGTCAGGGTCAGAATGTCGACTTCGCTGCGCAGCGCTTTCAGCTGTTCTTTCTGACGCACACCGAAGCGGTGTTCTTCATCAATGATGACCAGGCCCAGATTCTTGATCTTCACGTCGTCCTGCAGCAGCTTGTGCGTGCCGATGACGATGTCGATCTTGCCCTCGGCCAGATCAGCGACGGCGGCGTTGACTTCCTTGGCGGACTTGAAGCGACTCATCACTTCAACGCTCACGGGCCAATCGGCGAAGCGGTCGCGGAAGCTGTTGTAGTGTTGTTGGGCGAGCAGGGTGGTGGGCACCAGAATCGCCACCTGACGGCCGCCATGTACAGCGATGAACGCCGCGCGCATGGCCACTTCGGTCTTGCCGAAGCCCACGTCGCCACAGACCAGCCGGTCCATGGGTTTTGGCGCGAGCATGTCGGCGCGTACGGCATCGATTGTGGTCTGCTGGTCCGGCGTTTCTTCGAACGGGAAGCCCGCGCTGAACGTGGCGTAATCGGCCTTGGGGTCAGCGAATGCGTAGCCTTCCCGGGCTGCACGGCGGGCATAAATGTCCAGCAGCTCGGCTGCAACGTCACGCACTTGTTCGGCGGCTTTGCGTTTGGCTTTCTGCCAGGTTTCCGAACCCAGTCGATGCAGCGGCGCCAGAGCGTCATCGCTGCCGGTGTAGCGGGCGATCAGGTGCAGGTTGGCTACAGGGACGTACAGCTTGGCGTCCTCGGCGTAGGCCAGCATCAGGAATTCGGCGACCTGGTTTTCCACCTCCAGTGTCGCGAGACCCAGGTAGCGCCCGACGCCGTGGTCTATATGCACCACCGGCGCGCCTTCACGCAGCTCGGTCAGGTTTTTGATGACGGCATCGTTATTGCCGCCGTCGGTGCGTTTCTCGCGACGCCGACGCTGCATCACGCGCTGCCCGAACAGCGGACTTTCAGCGATCAGGGCAATGGCGGGTTGTTCGAGCAGCAAGCCGTCATCCAGCGGAGCGATGGTGATCGACAGGCGATCCTTGCCATCAACGAAGTCATTCCAGCTGTCGACGGTTTTAGGTCGCAGCTTCAGACGTTCGAGCAGCTCCAGCAGCACCTCGCGGCGACCCGCTGATTCAGCGGTAAACAGGATGCGGCCGTCGAATTCTTCAATGAACTTCGACAAGGCAGCCAGCGGCTGATTCGCCTTGGCTTCGATGGCCAGCTCCGGCAGCAGTTGCGCCGGGAAGCGCTCGCGGCCCACGCCGGTTTCGACGTCCTGTTGGCTGGCAACCACTCTCGGCCAGCTTTTCAGGCGAGCGAAGCAGTCTTCTACCGGCAAGAACAATTCAGCGGGAGGCAGCAGAGGTCGCTCGGGGTCTACGCGGCGTTCTTCATAACGGTTGCGAACGTCATTCCAGAAATTTTCAGCGGCCTGTTCAATGCCCGGCAGGGAAAACACCTGAGTGTCCTGAGGCAGATAGTCGAACAGGGTCGAGGTTTCTTCGAAGAACAGCGGCAGGTAATACTCGATACCGGCCGGTGTAATGCCACTGCTCAGGTCCTGAAAGATCGGGCTGCGGCGGAAATCCACATCGAAGCGTTCGCGAAAACGGGCCTTGAAGCGTGTCACTTCTTCCTTTTGCAGGGGGAATTCACGTGCAGGCAACAGGCGAACCGAGTCGACTTTATCGATGGAGCGCTGGCTTTCGGGATCAAAGGTGCGCAGCGTTTCGATTTCGTCATCGAACAGGTCGATCCGGTACGGCAGTTTGCTGCCCATCGGGAACAGGTCGATCAGGTTGCCGCGTACTGTGAATTCGCCGTGCTCATAAACCGTGTCGACATAACGATAACCGCTGGCCTCCAGGCGGGTGCGCATGGCCTCGATGTCGAGCTTCTGGCCAATATCCAGCACCAGACTGCTGCCCAGCAGGAATTTGGTCGGTGCCAAACGATGTAGGGCTGTGGTGATTGGCACTACCAGAACGCCATGGACCAGCTCTGGCAGGCGATAGAGGCTCGCAATCCGCTGGGAAATGATGTCCTGGTGCGGTGAGAACAAATCGTAGGGCAGGGTTTCCCAGTCCGGGAAATGCAGCACCGGCAGGCTGGGCGCAAAGAATTTCAACTCTTGCTCGAGTCGCTCGGCACTTTGGCTGTCGGCGGTCAAAAGCAGGGTGAAGCGCTTGGCGGCGCTGGCAGCCTCGGCAATCGCCAGGCTCAGCGAGGCACCGGGAAGGTTGCCCCAGTGTTGTTTGCCTGCCGCGGCAGGGAGTAGCGGTAGACGCAGAACAGGCACGGAAGATTGAGCTCCAAGCGTTGCGACGAGGGCCGCGATTGTACCGGGGGAAGGGTGCAAATGTCAGGTCTAAGACTACGCTGTGATTCAGAAGTGCACGCCCGGGCATTTTCTGAAGTGCAGCGGAACAAAATGTAGTGCTCGCTGATCTGACTACCGCGCATTGCCCTTAAACAAAGGCGGCGGCATAATGTAGCCCCTTTTTTCAGCCCCTACATGTGGAAGGTTCCCGTGACTCAGAAGCCCGACCAGTGTCTTGGTGAATGGATTGATCGTGAAGCTCTCGCCGAGACGATGATCCCGCTTATCGGTCAGCTCTACCGCAATAATAATGTGGTGAGTTCGATCTATGGCCGCAGCCTGATCAACCGATCGGTTATCGCGATTCTCAAAGCCCACCGCTTTGCGCGTCACCGCCAGTCCGATGCAAGCGAGTTGTCCGTACACGAGACTTTCCCGCTCGTTAAGGCCATGAGCGAGCTCAAGCTGGGTTCAGCCTCGGTGGACCTCGGCAAACTGGCCGTCAAGTTCAAGACTGAAGGCAACGGCCGCACCGCCGAGCAGTTCGTTCGTGAAGAACTGGCCGAGCTGGTGGGTCAGCAGAATGCTTCTCCACGTAAGGGCACTGATGTTGTGCTGTACGGTTTCGGCCGGATTGGTCGCCTGCTGGCGCGTATCCTGATCGAAAAAACCGGCGGCGGCGATGGCCTGCGTCTGCGTGCAATCGTCGTCCGCAAAGGCGCCGAGAACGATCTGGTCAAGCGCGCCAGCCTGCTGCGCCGCGACTCTGTGCATGGTTCTTTCGATGGCACCATCACGGTTGATGAAGCCAACAGCACCATCACTGCGAACGGCAACCTGATTCAGGTTATCTACGCGAAGAACCCGACCGAGGTGGATTACACCCAGTACGGCATCAAGGACGCACTGCTGGTGGACAACACCGGTGTATGGCGTGATGCCGACGGTCTGGGTCAGCACCTTGGATGCCCGGGCATTGACCGCGTGGTGCTCACCGCTCCAGGCAAAGGCAAGCTGAAAAACATCGTGCACGGTATCAACCACGGTGAAATCACCGCTGACGACAAGATCGTTTCGGCGGCGTCCTGCACCACCAACGCCATCGTGCCGGTGCTCAAGGCCGTCAACGACAAGTTCGGCATCGTCAACGGTCACGTTGAAACGGTTCACTCGTACACCAACGACCAGAACCTGATCGACAACTTCCACAAGGGCGATCGCCGTGGCCGTAGCGCCGCGCTGAACATGGTGATCACCGAAACCGGTGCTGCCACTGCTGCTGCCAAGGCACTGCCTGAGCTGGCTGGCAAACTGACCGGTAACGCGATTCGCGTACCCACGCCGAACGTGTCCATGGCGATTCTCAACCTGAACCTTGAGAAAGCGACCACCCGCGAAGAGATCAACGAGTACCTGCGCTATATGGCGCTGCACTCGGACCTGCATAAGCAGATCGACTTCGTTAACTCGCAGGAAGTGGTTTCCACTGACTTCGTCGGCTCGCGCCACGCCGGTGTAGTGGATGCTGAAGCAACCATCGCCAACGATAACCGCGTTGTTCTGTACGTCTGGTACGACAACGAGTTCGGTTACAGCCACCAGGTGGTTCGCGTGATGGAAGACATGGCGGGTGTTAACCCACCAGCGTTTCCGCGTTAAGAGCAGTTATTAGCTTTAAGCTTTAAGCGACAAGCTGAAATACAAACGCCCCGACCGGTAACTGGTCGGGGCGTTTTTTGTAGTCCAACTCTTACGGATGGCGGGCACGCCTTGGGCTCTGTAGGAGTTGTCGGAGGTTACGACGGCAGCGATCGCGGTGTGTCAGGCAAACCGCGATCGCCGCCTTCGGCTCCTACGGAATTTACTCAGCCAGCAGTCACGGCCTCAGGCGCTTGCAGCTTTTGCCCGCCCTTACGGAACAGCACCAGTGTTGCCACCAGACCCAACACTGCTGCGCCCGTCAGCCAGATGCCCGGTGCAGCCTTGTTGTCCAGTGCATGAATCAGGTAGGTGCACGCTGCCGGGGTAAAGCCGCCAAAGGTTGCAGTTGCCAGGCTGTAGGCCAGGGAGAAGCCGGTCGTGCGCACTTCCACCGGCATGATCTCGGTCAGGGCAACCACCATCGCACCGTTGTAAGAGCCATACAGGAAGGACAGCCATAGTTCGACCATCAGCAGATTACCGAAGCTCGGATTGGCCACCAGCCAGGACAGGGCAGGGTAGGCCGTCGCAATGGCCAGAACGGTTGCGGCAACCAGCAAAGGCTTGCGGCCAATACGGTCAGACAGCGCGCCCATCACCGGCAGCCAGATGAAGTTCGAAATCCCGACGAAAACCGTGACGATCAAGCTGTCGAGGTCGGACAGGTGCAGCTCGTTTTTACCGAATGTCGGCGTATACGCGGTGATCAGGTAGAACGACACGGTGGTCATGATCACCAGTGCCATGCCGCCGAGGACCAGACCGAAGTTCTGGCCAATCGAGCGCACCACTTCTTTAAGCGTCGGACGATGAGTGCGGGCTTCGAATTCCGGGGTTTCTTCCATCGAGCGGCGAATCACGAAAATCACCGGCACGATCAGGCAGCCGATCAGGAACGGCACGCGCCAGCCCCATTCACCCATTTCTTCCGGGCTCAGCCAGTGGTTCAGCGCAACACCCAGCAAACCTGCGAAGACCACCGCGGCTTGTTGACTGGCGGACTGCCAACTGACGAAGAAGCCTTTACGGCCCGGGGTAGAGATTTCTGCCAGATAAACCGAGACACCGCCCAGTTCCACGCCAGCCGAAAAGCCTTGCAGCAAACGACCCAGCAATACCAGCAACGGCGCAGCGACGCCGAGCGTTGCATAACCCGGCACGCAGGCAATCAGCACTGTGCCCATCGCCATCATTGCCAGCGTCACCACCAGACCTTTTTTACGGCCGTGACGGTCAATGTAAGCGCCAAGGAAAATCGCCCCCAGTGGACGCATCAGGAAGCCGGCGCCGAACGTCGCCAGTGAAAGCATCAGTGAGGCGAATGCGCTGTCGGTAGGGAAGAAGGTTTTGGCGATGGCAGTGGCGTAGAAGCCGTAGACCATGAAGTCAAACATTTCAAGGAAGTTGCCGCTGACAACGCGAAATATCGCCTTGCCTTTGCCGGTGTTCGAGGTCATTGAAAATTACTCGCTTGGGCTATCTGGTCAGGGCCTCATACGTGTTCAACATTAGCCAGAAGGCTCTGGCCCGGTTATGTTGACGCGACAAGGGCCCCAAAGGATCCGTTGTATTTTTATGTCCTGCTGCACCGGTCAAGGCTCCTGCCTGCACGCGCTGCACAATTGTAACGATATGTGTAAAACGCCTTAAAGACAACTCTTGATACTTTGTACGCGGGTTTGGCAGACCGCTGGCAGGGGCCGGATTGCATTACTTTTGTATGTCATTGCCAGCCCGTCGAAGGTGTTAACTCCGGTGAGATATTTCATTCATCACGAGTTCAACCCATGACAATCAAATTGGCCGTGGCGGAGCAATTCGCCTCCCGTCCTTCACTGCGTGAATTGGCGACGAGCAGCCTGCGCAGTGCTTTAAACGTGCGTTATCCGGACCTCGCCATCGACCCCGAGCGGGTTTCGGTAGTGGCGCTGACCTCTGGCGTCCCGGCTATGTCGGCCGAATCATTGCGGCTTTCCCTGGTGGATACCCTGCTGGAGCATTTTCTACGCCGGGCAACACCGCAATGGACAGACGCTGGCTTCGCGCTCATCGCCAATCCTGGCGACTCGCCTGCGCGGCCATTAGCAGTGGATATGGCTGAAATCAGCACCATCGTCGACCAGTCGGCATTGGGTCTGATCAGCGGTCTCAAACAAGCTATCGCTGATTTCTGGAGCCAGCCCTGCGTTATCGGCAGCCAGCTCACGACCCGCTGGGCCTGGCTTTCGACGTTGATTCGGCGAGACGTGCGCGATCGGCTGGCAGCGCCCGATACGTCTCTTTCAGATCAGCGTGCCATGCTCAGTACGATCAATACCCTGTGCGGTAAAGATGAACCGTCTGAGGGGCAGGCGGGTGTTGCGTATGTCACGCTGATTCAAGACGGTGTTTCCGAAACACGGGCGATACCGGCGTTAGTGGCACTCGACCAGTCGACAGCCAACCCGGAGGTATTGGTTTACCGTCTTTTCGGGCAGTGTGAACGCTACACACTGACTAGCTGGGTGATGCGACTGCGGGATGATTTCATTCAGGACCCCCGGCATCAATCGCTGGCCTGGGGCTTCTACGAGCCGGATAACGATGTGTTCGATGACCTTGCCCGTGCCATTCTGGAGAATCAGATCAGAGACGTGCACTGCCTGAATTATTACTCGGACCTGGAAGTTGCGAAGCTTGAGCGGTACCTGGAAGCGTCGACAGATGTCGGCTCCTTGTTTGTCAAGCAACCCGAGGCTTATGCCGAATCGCTTCCCGACTGGCTTGGAAAGGCCAGCGATTCGGAGCGAATCTCCTACAGTCGATCCATGACCGCATTGGCGGTATTGCAGGCGAATACGCAAGGCAGGACGTTTAACGAGGACTTGCCGCCCATTGCGGAGTTTGCCTCTCAGGTCATGGCCAGGCAGATGCTTGAGGATCATCCAGACGCCGTACAGGTGCCTTTGAACGAGATAGAGCTGGTTATCGACAAAGTGACGGCTGTGGCCGCCACGTCTGGTGGAGAGATGTTTGCTCAGGGTGAAGTGGAACAGGTTCGCATGACGCTGTGTGATTGTGCTCTGGAGAATCTTGTTGGATTACCGGTTGGTGCCGTGACGTTACGCAGGACCACTGATCAGCCTTTGCCGGACTGGCTGACGGTAGCTTATGCCAAACGCCTTATTCAGGTAGTCAATGTCGGCCAGGCCTATCCGCAATTACTGCGCACGCTGCTGATTACCAATGCCAAAGAGGCTGACAGACGTCGATTACTCTTCTGCAATCAATTGCGTATCCAGCTTCCCCTGAAGGCTCTGGAGCAGAAGCTCAAACGCGAAGGTGCGATAAGTGACGCCGGTTGCCGGTTGATTTCTGCCTTGATGGACGACCTGTCGCCCACGCGTGAAGAGGACGCGCAGTCTGTTGTTCTGCGCATGCTGGGGTTCAAGGCCAGGCCAACGGGGCAGGTGGACAGGGTCGGCAATATGTTTGTGATTGGCCCGGCGAACATTGAGTTGGGCCCTTACCTGCTTTATCAACCCTTTCAGGCGACGCCCCTGACTGAATTCAGCAACTGGACGACGCTGCGTGACGCCATTGCTCAGCCTGGTGCGTTGCAACAACAGGTACTGATCTGGCTGAGTGATACGGCACGTCCTGTTTATGCCAACGGAGGATTTGATGAGCCACATATCATCCGTTTCGGGCTCGGCTCCGAGTTCCAGCCGCTTGAGCGGCCGCAGCCAACGGTGTTGAGTCGCGATGTCATGGCGGGAGACCCGCTTGAGGCGTTGTTCAAGGCCGTCGCCATGGCGCTGGTGCAGTTGGCAGATCGCGAATCGGTCTCCAATGTCGAAAACCGTTGGGCGAACCTGAAGGAAGGAGGCTGGCTGTTGCTCGACACGTTGCTGCCCCTGATTGGTGGCTCGCTGGGTCAGTCAGCATGGCTTTTGCAATTGCTCAGTAGCGCCGACCAGATACTCACTCTGCCTGCTGATGCCGATCAGGGGGCTCGTTCGGCGGCCCTTGCGGATTTGCTGCTCAACGTTGCGATGATTGTTCTGCATCAGGGCGTCATATCAGCCACAGGCCCGGCGATTGGCAGTGGTGAGCCTTTGGTTGATGCGCCGCTCACCTCTCAAGAGATGAAAGCAAGCCCGATGGCCACGCAGACGCTGGATATGGCGGCCGGGAGGGACGGGCTCGATTTCAGCTGGTCCAACCCGCTTTCTCGTCTTACCGCAACCCAGCGCTCCAGGCTCCTGACCTTTAATGTCTTTCCCGAGCCGCCCCTTGGCGCAATGGTCAACTCTGGCATTTACGCCGGTTTGTACGAGGACCAAGGAAAGTGGTACGCACGCGTTGAGGGCAATCTGTTTCGTGTCATTGCTGATGAAGGCAGCGCGTATATCGTCCAGGACGATGATCCTGGCGTGACGGGGCCATGGCTGACCCGGAGCGGGCTGCAATGGCGGCTGAATCTGGGGCTGCATCTGCGCGGTGGCGGCCCAAAACAGAATGCCCGGAAACTGGCGCAGGCCAACGCAGCCAATGTTCGGCGTATCAACGATGGCCTGTCGGAGCTCGTGAAACGGAGTGATGTGTTGCTGAAAAACATTCAAGCCTACGATCTGCAGCTGGACACTGCGCAAGGCACAGTGCGTCAGCTTTTTATGGAGCGTTATGAAAGCGATCTGACTGAGCTGGTCAGTGTGATGCGAGAGCATGTCAAATTAGCGCAGGAACACCGGCCGGGCGACCGTCCAGCAGAAAAGGATGTTGCCAGTGATCTGCAAAGTCTGGCCCGGCAAATTTGCTACTTTGAGGGCCTGCTGTTCAAGGATCAGGCAGTGATTGCGAACAATGAGCTCGTGAACCTGCGAACCCTGGCCTCTGGCGCCTCATTGACAGCTGAGAATGCTGACGCTTACTTCGAGATGCTCCGCAAGCTGACGATCTCCCAGACAAAGGGGCTGCACTGGTCACAGGAGCGAGAGGCGATATGGTTGCAACTGCGTGACGTTCCAAAGGTAGGTCAGGAATATTGGCGCAGTGAAGTCACAGAGGCATATGCCCACAATCAGCCTTCGAATCTGGAGTGGAAGGCGATCCATATGTTTTCGACGCTTGAGTTGGTGTTCAGTCGTCCCGAAACCATGTTCGGTGAAGACCTGAAGCAGTTGAGGATGCTGCGTAACGACCAGAATCTGCATGCTGCGATTGCATCCCATCTGGAGCTGGACAGGCCCAATACCTATTCACTGGCTGAAAGCATCAGTGTTCTGGAAAGTGCGCTCAAAGAGTACGGCAGGGCGAGTGACATCAGCACCTACATTCATACCTTGGAGTTCTCGGGCAGGAGAGGGCAATACCTTGAGCAGTTCATTGCTCAACTCAGTGCCTTTCACGATGTTGCATTGCAACGGCTTACCTTGTTGATCAAGGAAAATACCGAAGCAGCAGATACATTACTTGAACAGGTGCCGAAGGTGGCGAGGCCTGGCAAGCGGGTGATCAAAACCCGCGGCCACCGGACGTTCATCGGCAGCATTCGCCAGGGTGACGCGCAGGCTGAGGGCGAAGTGGTGGATGTCTCCGATGCGCTGACCAGTAAAGTGATCAACTCATGGCATCAGCACGCTGGCGGTGAATGGGTTGAGATCGTGACGCCCGAGCCCGCCGCGAAGCCACTCATCTCCCGCGCCTCGCCGACAGAGTTGCAGCGACAGGCCAGAGAACACCTTGCAAGAGTGGAGGGCAGTATCAACAGCGCCTGGAGGCAATCGAAACGGGCGAGCGAACCGGAGGACATGGAAGATATTCTGGTGCAAAGGGCTGAAAAGCTGACCGTGCTGATTGAGCAGATGAAGGCTTTAAGTGATGAGGCATCTGCTTCAGCTTTCGCCACGGATATCCAGGAACTGACTGCGGCAGCTGCCCGGCTCAAGGATCAGGGACGCTTGATTCGCATCGCAATGATCAAGGCACAGCCGCCAACTGCCGCGCGTATCAATTATCTCCATCAGCAGCGGGAGATCGATATTTCCAGTTTCGGCAGCCGAAAAAATATGTCTGGCGCCCGGCGTGATGATTTCCTCCAGGAATTCGCCATTCGCGATAAAGACCATCAACTACTCTGGTGGGCGCATTTTCACTACGCGACTGAAAATGCCAGCCCTGACGCGTTCACGGCGGCGCATCTGAAATTACCGGCGCAGCGGCTTCTGGGTTACAAGGCACTGGTCAGGGCAGCAAAGGCCAATCAGGACGTGGTCAGTATTTACCGCAGTTCGATTGGCAAGGAGGTCGCTCAGCGCCTGTTTCTGGTGTTGACCCCTTGAATGGAATCGGTCGGATAGCGGCTTGAAAAGCTGCATTGGTGTTTTTTTGTGATTTGCGACGGCAAGCGCTTTATCATTCGCAGCCTTGTGGGGCTCGACTGTTTGCCGTCTGCATGACGTGGAATGCCAGGTAAAAAACAGGAGCGTCATTTTGTCGCAGACAAAAGTGGCTTGCGGCGCTACCAACGGTTAATGTTCCACGCTTCGGTGGCGGTTTAAACTGCGCACCAGATTCTGATCCTTCATGTCGCTGGCCGCGACGTGATTTAGCCAGAGATGCCAGAGTGGCACCTCGGCCTGTTCTAAGGAGTACGCATGGCTGTCTACAACTACGACGTAGTGGTACTGGGTTCCGGCCCTGCCGGAGAAGGCGCGGCAATGAACGCCGCCAAGGCAGGGCGTAAGGTAGCGATGGTCGACAGCCGTCGGCAGGTTGGCGGTAACTGCACACACCTGGGCACTATCCCGTCCAAGGCATTGCGTCATTCGGTCAAGCAGATCATCCACTTCAACACCAACCCTATGTTCAGGGCCATAGGCGAGCCACGCTGGTTCTCGTTTCCGGACGTGTTGAAAAACGCCGAAATGGTTATTTCCAAGCAGGTTTCCTCGCGCACCGGCTACTACGCCCGCAACCGCGTTGATGTGTTTTTCGGCACCGGCAGTTTTGCTGACGAGCGCAGCATTGACGTGGTATGCGGCAACGGTGTTGTGGAGAAGCTGGTGGCCAACCAGATCATTATCGCCACGGGATCGCGCCCTTATCGCCCTGCAGATATCGACTTCTCCCACAAGCGTATCTACGACAGCGACACGATCCTCAGTCTCGGCCACACCCCGCGCAAGCTGATCATTTATGGCGCCGGCGTGATCGGTTGTGAATACGCCTCGATCTTCAGCGGTCTGGGCGTCATGGTCGAACTGGTGGATAACCGCGATCAGCTACTGAGCTTTCTGGATTCGGAAATTTCTCAGGCGTTGAGTTATCACTTCAGCAACAACAACGTGATGGTTCGCCATAACGAAGAGTATGAAAAGGTCGAAGGCCTGGATAACGGTGTGATCCTGCACCTCAAGTCCGGCAAGAAGATCAAGGCAGATGCCTTGCTCTGGTGTAACGGCCGTACCGGCAACACTGACAAACTGGGTCTGGAGAATGTTGGCATCAAGGCTAACGGTCGCGGCCAGATTGAAGTCGATGAAAGCTATCGTACCAACGTGCCGAATATTTACGGCGCGGGTGATGTGATCGGCTGGCCGAGTCTGGCCAGTGCTGCATACGATCAGGGCCGTTCAGCCGCGGGCGTGGTGGTCGACAACGGCAGCTGGCGTTACGTCAATGACGTGCCGACCGGCATCTACACGATTCCGGAAATCAGCTCGATCGGCAAAAACGAACACGAACTGACCGAGGCGAAAGTGCCTTACGAAGTGGGCAAGGCGTTCTTCAAAGGCATGGCGCGGGCGCAGATTTCCGGGGAACGCGTGGGCATGCTGAAGATTCTGTTCCATCGTGAAACGCTGGAAGTGCTCGGCGTGCATTGCTTCGGCGACCAGGCTTCGGAGATTGTGCACATCGGGCAGGCGATCATGAACCAGCCAGGTGAAGCCAATACCCTGAAGTATTTCGTCAACACCACGTTCAACTACCCGACCATGGCAGAAGCCTATCGGGTCGCTGCTTACGACGGCCTGAACCGGCTTTTTTAAGCGACTCCGGCCGGTGGCCTGAGCCGGCCGGGGAGACCGATTTCAGTGATTCTCGAGGGTGGCGCTGGCCAAACCGGGAAAGTCTGTAATCAGGCTGTCCACGCCGAAGTCGGCGAGCCTGCGCATCAGTGCAGGTTCGTTGACCGTCCACACCGACACATGCAAGCCCTGACGCTGAGCTTTTTGCTGGCGCTCAGGGGTGCAGAGTGTCCAGTTCAATGCCAGGTACTCACAGCCATAGCTTTGCGCGACCTTCAGCGGGTCGAGCCATGCGTACTCCGCTACCAGGCCGCGTGAGATGTCCGGTGTCAGTTCCAGTGCTGCTTTGAGCACTTCCCGAGAGCTTGAAGTGATGGTGATCTTGTCCAGCAAGCCGTGGCGCTGAGCCATTTCACGGATGGCCAGCACGGTGGATGCGGCACGGGTGCGGGATGCGCTTTTGACTTCCAACTGCCAATGCTCGAAAGCGCACTTTTCGAACAGCTCTTCAAGGCGTGGGATCGGGCAAGGATTGATCCAGCCAGGACCGCCTTTGCGTGCGTCATACGTGACCAGGTCGGCGGCGCTGTGCTCGATGACCTTGCCGCGCCTGTCCGTGGTGCGTTTCAGGGTCGGGTCGTGAATCACCATCAATTCCCCGTCACGGGACAAATGCAGATCCAGCTCGCAACGACGTACGCCGTGCTTCAGACATTCCTGAAAGCTGGTCAGAGTATTTTCCGGTGCTTCGCCTTTGGCGCCGCGATGGCCATAAATAAGGGTCACGTCTACTCCTGGTGGCCTTTAAGGCGTTGGTTTTGGTGTAGTTGCATGATGCTGAGTCCGGAGAGTTTTGTCGCGCAGCGAGCACTGTCCGGTAGGAGCCAACTTGTTGGCGAGACGTCTTGCCTGACACATCGCCTCGCGAACAAGTTCGCTCCTACCGAAGACAGGTTATTGCGCCTCTTTCGACTCAAGCGCCTGACGCCGTATAGCAGCTTGTCGTTGCAAAATGTATCGGGCCAGCAGCTGTCGTTGCGAGTCCGGCAGGTCGATGAACTCGGTGCCGATCTCGAATTGGCCATCTAGCAGGATGTCGCAATGGGTCACTTTGGCGTGCAGCATCAGTGCTGACGCCTGCGGCATCAAGACCATTTTTATCGATAGCTGGGCATCGACGGCAAAGCTTGTGGCGCTTTGAAACTGCACGCCACCTTCGGAAATCGTCACGGGTTGCGGGGCGCCCAGCTTGCCCAGCGTGGTTTGCGCCACCACCCGGCCAAGCAGCTCAATGCGCTTGCCGAACGATTGCATCAGGCTGTTCACCACCCGGTCGCGGTCGTCCAGCTGGCGTAAAAGATGTTGGGATTCGAACTCGGCAATGTGCAGCTCGCTGAGCAGCTCGAAGAGGGCCGAGGTCTCGCGCATGGCCTGGTGCCCCGTCTCGTCGGTACTGGATAACAGGTTAATTTCCAGTGCGACGCTGTCCTCGATACGGTAGTATTCGCGGCGTTCTTCTTCATCTAATGTCGACATGGCGAACCCATGGTAGCGGCGATGGTCATAGTGGTTGCTCGCAGTGCTCAGAGTGATTTCGAGTGTAAAGCTGCCTGCTCAGGCCCGCCACAAGGACGTTCCCATTCCTCCGAACAAGTCCCTAAATGTTCAGACCTCTTTTTGTATTCATAGGCACGCGTTACACCCGTGCAAAACGCCGTAATCATTTCGTCTCCTTTATTTCCCTGACTTCCATGATCGGTCTCGCCCTGGGCGTAGTGGTGATGATAGTCGTGTTATCGGTCATGAATGGTTTCGATCATGAAATGCGTACTCGCGTACTCGGCATGGTCCCGCACGCCACCATCGAAGCCGGTGAGCCGATCGGCAACTGGCAGGGTGTGGCTGACAAGGTCAGGCAAAACCCTCAGGTGCTGGCCGTTGCCCCGTTTACCCAGATGCAGGGCTTGCTGACCAATAACGGCAACGTGCAAAAGGTCCTGCTTAATGGCATCGACCCGGCGCAAGAGCGGAAAGTTTCTATCATCGATAACTTCATGAAGCAGGGGAAGCTGGATGATCTGGCTGCCGGTGACTTCGGCATCGTGATCGGCGACAAGGCTGCCACCAAGCTTGGGGTTGGCGTTGGTGACAAGGTGACGTTCGTTGCCCCTGAAGTGACGGTGACGCCTGCGGGGATGTTCCCGCGCATGAAGCGCTTTACCGTGACGGGCATTTTTCACGTGGGGGCCGGTGAACTGGATGGCTACCTTGGGTTGACCAATATCGACGATCTGGGGCGCCTGCATCGCTGGAAAGCCAACGAAGTGCAGGGGCTGCGCCTGAAATTCGAGGACCTGTTCGAGGCACCTCGCACTTCTTATCAAATCGCCCAGACCCTTGGCGAGCACAACTACTATTCCCGTGACTGGACCCGCACCCATGGCAACCTGTATCAGGCGATCCGCATGGAAAAAGCCATGATCGGGCTGCTGCTTTTGCTGATTGTGGCCGTGGCGGCGTTCAACATCATTTCAACGCTGGTGATGGTGGTCAACGACAAGAAAGGCGATATCGCGATCCTGCGCACTCTGGGCTCCACGCCCGGGCAGATCATGGCGATTTTCATGGTCCAGGGCATAGTGATAGGTGTGGTCGGCACGTTCATCGGTGCTGTCGTGGGGATTATCGCAGCGCTCAACGTCAGTGCTGCTATTTCCCTGCTGGAAGGCCTGATCGGCCACAAGTTTCTCAATGCCGATGTGTACTTTATCGACTACTTGCCATCGCAATTGATGGCCGAAGATGTGTTGATGGTCTGCGGCGCGGCATTGGTCCTGAGTTTCCTCGCCACCCTGTATCCGGCCTGGCGCGCAGCGCGTACCCAACCGGCGGAGGCGTTACGTTATGAGTGAGTCGGGCATGAGTGATAAAGCAGTATTGAGTTGCCGTAACCTGGGCAAATCCTATGAGGAAGGCCCTGAGTCGGTAGTGGTTCTGTCGGGTTTGCAGCTGGAGTTGTTTCCGGGCGAGCGCGTGGCGATTGTCGGCAGTTCAGGCTCTGGCAAAAGTACCTTGCTCAACCTGTTGGGCGGTCTGGATACACCTTCCGAAGGCAGTGTCTGGCTGGCTGGCGAAGAGCTTTCCGCCTTGGGTGAAAAGGCCCGAGGCCTGCTGCGTAATCGGGCGCTGGGCTTCGTTTATCAGTTCCACCATTTGTTGCCGGAATTCACTGCGCTGGAAAACGTCTGCATGCCGCTGCTGATTGGCAAGACTGCAATCCCGGAGGCTCGTCAGCGTGCCACCGCGTTGCTCGAGCGGGTAGGGCTGGGACATCGTCTGGCTCACAAACCTTCTGAATTGTCCGGCGGCGAGCGTCAGCGGGTAGCGATCGCCAGGGCTCTGGTCAACCAGCCGGGCCTGGTAATGCTTGATGAGCCGACGGGTAACCTCGATCACCACACTGCGCAAGGTATTCAGGACCTGATGCTGGAGCTGAGCACCTCGTCGCGTACTGCGTTTCTGGTGGTGACCCATGACATGAATCTGGCCAGACAGATGGATCGAGTATGGCGCCTGGAAGGCGGTCGTCTGGTAGAAGCCTGACCTGTCCAACCCGGCGCAATCGATCGCGCCGGGGTTTCATTTTTGCGGCAATCTTTCCCACGGTGCTATACGAATGTTTCGACCGTTATCAATATTTATTGGCGCGCGCTACACACGTGCCAAGCGCCGCAACCATTTCATCTCGTTCATTTCAATGACGTCGATGATCGGGTTGGCGCTCGGCGTGCTCGCGATGATTGTGGTGCTGTCTGTGATGAACGGTTTTCAGCGGGAAATGAGCTCGCGCATTCTCGGCATGGTGCCCCATGCAGTGATCGCGGGCGTCAAGCCGCTGGATAACTGGAAGCCGGTTGCCGACGCTTCGCTGAAAAATCCGCAAGTCACCGCCGCTGTGCCGTTCACCGAAATGGACGGGATGCTCTCCTACAAGGGCGCGATGCAGCCGATTCAGATCAGTGGCGTCGATCCGGCGCTGGAGCACGAGGTGTCGATCGTCACCCGGCACATCGTGCAAGGCAAGCTGGAAGATCTCAAGGCAGGCGAGTTTGGTGTCGTGTTGGGCGAGTTGAGCGCTCGTCGTTTTCGTCTGAATGTCGGCGACAAGCTGACCCTGATTGTGCCGGAAGTCAGCAGCGCACCGGGCGGTATTACGCCACGCCTGCAACGTCTGACGGTGGTCGGTATTTTCAAGGTGGGTGCCGAGCTCGACGGCTCCATGGCTTTGATCAACGTCGCAGACGCTGCGCAGATAAAGCGTTGGCAGCCTGATCAGGTGCAAGGCGTGCGTCTGGCCCTGAAGGATCTTTACAAAGCGCCTGAAGTCTCGAAAGCGATTGCCGGAGGCCTGGGAGCAGATTATCGCGCCGATGACTGGACCCACACCCAGGGCAGTCTGTTCAGCGCGATGAAGATGGAGAAGACCATGATCGGCTTGTTGTTGCTGATGATCGTCGCCGTCGCGGCATTCAACATCATTGCCACCCTGATCATGGTGGTAAACGACAAGGGTGCAGACATTGCGATCCTGCGTACCATCGGCGCGACCCCTGGACAGATCATGACCATCTTCATGGTCCAGGGGACGGTCATCGGTATCGTCGGGACGATCATTGGTGGTGTGCTTGGGATCATTGCTGCTATCAACGTCAGCAGCCTTGTGGGTTGGATAGAGCGGGTCAGTGGTCAGCACATCTTCAGCTCTGATGTGTACTTCATCAGCAATCTGCCTTCCGAGCTGCAAGCGGGCGATGTGGTGCTGATCTGCAGCGCAGGCTTTATCCTGAGCTTCCTGGCAACGCTTTACCCAGCCTGGCGCGCGGCGCAGATTCAGCCGGCGCATGCATTGCGGTATGAGTGATTGATGGTCTGGGCCTGACTTGATCTGTTCGTCAGGCCCGGTAATTCATTGCATTAACTTCAGCCATTGTTCGTCGCCACTCTGGAGAACACCATGCCCTCTATTGCCCGCTTCACACTGATTGCTGCGCTGCTGACACTCAGCCAGCCATTGCTCGCTTCGCCAGCTCCAGTCCTCACGTTCGGACATGCTGCGCCTGCCGCCCAGGCTTCGCGCACTATCGAACTGGTATTGGGGGATATGTATTTCGACCCTAAAGCGGTGCAGGTAAAGGCGGGTGAGACGGTGCGCTTCGTGCTGATCAACAAAGGCCAGTTGCTGCATGAGTTCAACCTGGGGGATGCGGCGATGCACGCCAGCCATCAACAGGAAATGATCAAGATGCAACAGAGCGGCATGCTGACGCCGACCGGCATGGCGCATCACGACATGGGCCATGGCTCCATGGAAATGAAGCACGATGATCCGAACAGTGTGCTGGTAGAGCCGGGCAAAACCACCGAACTGACGTGGACCTTTGCCAAGGCCAGCAATCTGGAGTTCGCCTGCAATCTGCCTGGGCACTATCAGGCCGGTATGGTCGGCAAACTGACAATTACCGACTAGCCGCTGAAAGCTCGGCGCAAACCCTATAAACTTGGCGCTTATTCCGTCAGCTTTATGTGATTCAGGTACTTTCATGCACCCCGCAGCCGAACATTCGCCGCTAGGCAAGTCCAGCGAATACATCGCCACTTACACGCCGTCTCTGTTGTTCCCGATCCCGCGTGCCGCCAAATGGGCCGAGTTGGGTCTGACTGCCGAGACGTTACCGTATCAAGGTGTGGACTTCTGGAATTGCTACGAGCTGTCCTGGCTGCTGCCATCCGGCAAGCCGGTGGTGGCCATCGCCGAGTTCAGCATTCCGGCTGATTCACCGAATATCATCGAGTCGAAGTCATTCAAGCTGTACCTCAACTCGCTTAATCAGACGGCGTTTGCTGATCGCGCCGACCTGACCGCGACGCTGGTCAAAGACCTGTCGGCGGCGGCGGGTAAGCCAGTAGGTGTGCGTATCCGCACTCTGGCGGATATTGAAGGCGAAGGCGTGGCGACGATGCCGGGCCTGTGTATCGACGAGCTTGATGTGAGCATCAATAGCTACGACCGACCGCAGCCAGAACTGCTGCGTTGCGATGATTCCCGTGTTGTCGAACAAAGCCTCCACAGCCACTTGCTCAAGTCCAATTGCCCGGTGACCAGCCAGCCGGACTGGGGCAGCGTAGCAGTGGAGTACCGCGGCGCCGAGCTGGATCCCGCGAGCCTGCTGGCGTACATCGTCAGTTTCCGCCAGCATTCGGATTTCCATGAGCAATGTGTCGAGCGGATATTTCTCGATTTGCAGCGCTTGCTCAAGCCGGAGAAATTGACCGTCTATGCGCGTTACGTGCGTCGTGGCGGGCTGGATATCAATCCGTATCGCAGCACTGAGTCGATCAGCCCGGATAATCGTAGACTGGCCCGGCAGTAGGCAACAAAAAGCCCGTCATTGACGGGCTTTTTGCTACTTGGCGGCAGGCGGCTCGGTTTGACGTCTTAAGACATCAGATACCGATATTGCCCAGGGTCACGACGATATTACGCAAAGTGCCTGCGATACCTGGGTGTTCAAGCTCGAAGCGCTCGACGGCAAGATTGACGCCATCGGCCAGGCTCGGGTCCTGAGTGGCGGACTCCAGTTCGATCTGTGACTGAATCTGCTGCGCCAGTGTTTCCAGGTCGGCGCGCTCCTCTGGGTTGAGCGGCGGGTTCTGCTCCAGTTGCTCGCGCAGGGTATTGAGTTGTTCTTGCAGTTCGCGGGCAGGCATGACGTGCTCCTTCTTTGATAAGTCTGTCCCATGGACCCCGGCCCGGGGCCAAAGGTTCTTAATGGGTATGTGACAAGACTAATCTACTCTGGTGCGGGTTGCCTTCAAATCGCGCGTCCAATCCTGTTGCCCTCGTGGCTAAAGCCGGTCCTGCGACTCGGCATGAGGGGTGCACCCGAAAATTTCATGTCAGGGTCAGGGCTTCTCTCCCTTGGTCCGGCGCAGCGCGATATCTGCCAGACAGGACTCCAGTTCGCCCAGATGATCAATCGCCGAATGCACGCCCAGGGCGTAAAGCTCCAACGTCGCCTGGCCCCGGCGGTATTCGCGCTCTGCATCGGTCAGGGCATGCCATTGCGAAGGAGACAGGCCGCACAGTGAACCGCACGATGCGAGGCCTACTGTCCATAGTCCGGCATTCAGACCGGCCTGCAGCAAGCGTGGCTCGCCGCTGACGAGGACACAGCCGTCCAGTTGACTGACGTTCAGCTCCATAAGCGCCTGCCAGCAAGCATGAGGGGCGGGCCACTGTGCCTGGGCGGCAGGGGTGGCACGAATCAGATGGCTCAATGGTTGAGCCAGCGTATGTGTAAGGTCGCTGGGCAATTCGTCCAGCCACGCACAAGGCACCGCCTGCTGGTGCAGCCTCTGTAATGCTTTCAAGGCGCCAGGCGTGGGCAGCGAGTGTTCATCACTCAGCCCGGACGCATTACGCGCTTGGGCGCCAAAGTCCACCAGGCAGCCACTGAGACCAAAAAGAACGGCGGTAAAAGCGGGCAGGGGAGCTGTCACAGGCGCGAGCATGGCGATATCTCTGAAATAACGCTGAACGCTACGGGTCATTTGTGACAGTAAGATGAATGTCCGGTGATGGTGTTTACAGGTGTTTCACCGGTCTTACAGACTTGAATGACCAAGGTGCTGCCTAATTCCTGTCATATGGCCTTATACTCCTCGCCTTGACGTGTGGGGGCGTAGCGCCCGCTTCATTACTTATACCAGGAGTTTCAGCTATGCCCGTGACCGGTGCAGGTGTGTTCAATCGTCTTGCTCAGCTTTGTGTTTGTGCCGGTATGGCGCTGGTTCCAGTGGTCGCGCAGGCCGCTGAGGAAGATCCGTGGGAAAGCGTCAACCGGCTCACTTTCCGCTTCAATGACACCATTGATACCTATGCGCTCAAGCCTATCGCTCAGGGCTATCAATTCATTGCTCCACAATTCGTTGAAGACGGCGTGCATAATTTCTTCAACAACATCGGTGATGTCGGAAACCTCGCCAACAACGTGCTGCAGGCTAAACCGGCGGCAGCGGGTGTTGATACTGCACGCCTGATCTTTAACACCACCTTCGGCCTGCTGGGCTTCATTGATGTCGGCACCAAGATGGGCCTGCAGCGCAGTGACGAAGACTTCGGTCAGACGCTGGGTTACTGGGGCGTACAAAGCGGTCCGTACGTAGTGCTGCCATTGTTTGGTCCGAGCACTGTGCGTGACGCTGTCGCCAAGTACCCGGACACCTACACCTCGCCGTACCGCTACATTGATCACGTGCCCACCCGTAACACTGCGCTGGGCATCAACCTGGTGGATACTCGCGCCAGCCTGTTGTCGGCCGAGCGGCTGATCAATGGCGACAAGTACATCTTCATCCGAAACGCGTATCTGCAGAACCGCGAGTTCCGCGTCAAGGATGGTCAGGTGGTTGACGATTTCTGATCGCAATCCGCTGAATGTATAAAGGCGACCTGTGGTCGCCTTTATTTTTTACCATTTGTGAACCAGTTCCGCCGGATCTCAGCTCATCTTGATGATGGTCAGGCCCAGTTTCTGTCCGCCATCAGCTTCGTCAGTGACCCATACAACCTCTGTTTCTGCCTCAAGGCCTGTGAGGGCTGCATGGTCAGAATCGATTCTCACGCTCAGTTTTTCGCCAACCTTGAAGGTTCTGGGTGCCTGTACCTGCATCCCGGAGCTCGATAAATCAATGCATACAGCCGGGATGATCTGGCCTGCGTAGATCAAGCTGATGTCAGCCTCCACGCGCATCCGGATGAAGTCTCGTTTCTCCTCGTAGCTTCGATCATTTAGACTCATGTCCAGTCCTTCATTTCCATTGCTGAATTCAGGGTTCTTATAACTCTGAGCGATTTGCCGTGTAAAGACGCAATGTCGGCACCGGCGCGTGCTTGAAACGCCCGTCGGATGGGAGTACCGTCTGCGCCTTGAAGGGCACCTCTGAAACGCCACTGACGGGATCATAAGTCCGGTCGTGCGGTCAGAGTGGCTAGAAGCGAATCCAGTACGCAGACCCGTGAACCGGGGTGCCTACGCCAACCTTATCTGGCGCCGTTTGCCCACATGCAGAAAACCAGTGCCACGCTGCTGATAATCGATGACGACGAAGTAGTGCGAGCGAGCCTTGCCGCCTATTTGGAAGACAGTGGCTTCAGCGTCCTGCAAGCGAATAATGGCTTGGAGGGCATACAGATATTCGAACAGGACAAGCCTGATCTGGTGATCTGCGATTTGCGCATGCCGCAAATGGGCGGGCTTGAGCTGATTCGTCAGGTGACGGCCATCGCGCCGGAAACGCCTGTGATCGTGGTGTCGGGTGCTGGCGTCATGAATGACGCTGTCGAGGCGCTCCGTCTGGGGGCTGCCGATTACCTCATCAAGCCTCTGGAAGATCTGGCCGTGCTGGAGCACTCAGTGCGTCGTGCGCTTGATCGTGCGCGTCTGCTGCAGGAAAACCAGCAATATCGCAAGAAGCTGGAAACGGCAAACCGTGAGCTGGAAGCCAGCCTGCATCTGCTTCAGGAAGACCAGGATGCCGGTCGCCAGGTGCAGATGAACATGCTGCCGATCAGCCCGTGGTCGATCGATCAGTTCCATTTCGCTCATGAAATCATCCCCTCGCTCTACCTGTCGGGTGATTTCGTTGATTACTTCCGCGTTGACGAGCGCCGGGTGGCGTTCTATCTCGCAGATGTCTCCGGTCATGGTGCTTCGTCCGCGTTCATCACCGTGTTGCTCAAGTTCATGACCACGCGGTTGCTGTTCGAATCCAAGCGCGGTGGTACGCTACCGGAATTCAAGCCTTCTGATGTTCTCGGCCATATCAACCGCGGTCTGATCAGTTGCAAGCTGGGCAAGCATGTAACGATGGTCGGCGGTGTGATTGACGAGGAGTCGGGGCAACTGACGTACGCAGTCGGCGGTCATCTGCCGTTGCCTGTGCTGTATACACCGGGTGAAGCACGCTATCTGGAAGGTCGTGGTCTGCCGGTAGGGCTTTTCAACGAAGCCACCTATCAGGATCATGTGATCGACTTGCCCGAGTCGTTTAGTCTGACCCTGTTGTCTGATGGCATTCTGGACCTGCTTCCCGGTGATACACTCAAAGAGAAAGAAGCCGCGTTACCTGAACTGGTAAAGGCGGCGGGCGGCAGCCTGGATGGCTTGCGCCAGACTTTTGGATTGGCCACGCTAGGGGAGATGCCGGATGATATCGCCTTGTTAGTGTTGAGCAGGAACCTTGAATGAGTACCGGTAGAATCCAGTTCGCCGAGCAGGAAGGCACGTTTGTCCTCAAGTTTGTTGGGGAAGTGCGTCTGACGTTATGTTCGGCTTTGGATGCGACGATTGAGCGGATCTTCACTGCGCTGAATTTTTCAACGGTAGTGATTGATCTGACCGAAACCCGCAGCATAGACAGCACCACACTCGGCTTGCTGGCCAAGCTGTCTATCCTGTCGCGTCAAAAGGTAGGGTTGTTGCCAACGCTGGTCACCACCCATGAAGACATTACCCGGCTTTTACAGTCGATGGGTTTCGATCAGGTATTCAATATCGTTGACCGGCCGATCCCGTGCCCTGAGTGCCTGACGGACCTGCCGTCCCAGGACCAGTGCGAGGAAGTGGTCAAGGCCAAGGTGTTGGAAGCGCACAAGATACTCATGGGGCTCAATGACTCCAATCGCGAAGCCTTCCATGATCTGGTCAATGCCCTCGAGCGCCATTGATCAAAGGCTGAACGATACATAGCAAAAAGGGCGGCACCCGTGAGGATGCCGCCCTTTTTTTCTCGCGTTTAGATCAGACCTTGGCGCTTAGCAACGCTTCCAGTTTTTCCTGATCGCGTGCGAACTGGCGAATGCCTTCCGCCAGTTTTTCGGTCGCCATTGCATCTTCGTTGGACGCCCAGCGGAACTGGCTTTCATTCAGCGTTACGCGTGGCTCGCCGCCATTGCCCGGTGCCAGTTTGCGTTCCAGCGTGCCAGTATCTTCTGCGAGCTTCTGCAGCAGATCCGGGCTGATGGTCAGGCGGTCACAACCGGCCAATTGCTCGATCTGGCTCAGGTTACGGAAGCTGGCACCCATGACCACGGTTTTGTAGTCATTGGCCTTGTAGTAGTTATAGATGCGGGTCACAGACTTCACGCCCGGGTCTTCCGCGCCTACAAAGTCCTTGCCTTCAGCCTTCTTGTACCAGTCGTAGATACGACCTACGAACGGCGAAATCAGGAATACGCCAGCATCGGCACACGCCTGGGCCTGGGCGAAAGAAAACAGCAGCGTCAGGTTGCACTGGATGCCTTTCTTTTCCAGCACTTCGGCCGCGCGGATGCCTTCCCAGGTGGAGGCCAGCTTGATCAGGATGCGATCCTTGCTGACGCCGGCCGACTCGTACATGTCGATCAGGCGCTGGGCGCGCTCGATGCAGCCGTTGGTGTCGAAGGAGAGGCGGGCATCGACTTCAGTCGAAACGCGGCCAGGAACGACTTTGAGGATTTCCTGGCAGATAGCGACGGCAAAACGATCAGATGCCAGACCGATATCGCCATTGGCGCCGCTGAAGGCTGCCTTGAGGCGATCAGCATTGCTGTCGCTTGAACCGGCCTTGAGCAGCAGAGAAGGGTTAGTGGTCGCATCGACCGGCTTGAGCTTTTCGATGGCTGCGAAATCGCCGGTGTCGGCAACAACGGTGGTAAATGCTTTGAGTTGATCCAGCTTGGAAGTCATGAGCGTGCTCTGTCCTGTGCGGTTAGGTGACATTACCCGAGCGGTGCCGCCCACTCAAGGGCGCAAAGCATAACGCCGCGCCAGAACAGGGCGGCCTGTTGCCCGGGCGGGCGAAAACTCGATCCAGACTGGTTGGAGCGCGATCCGCCGTGCTTGTTCCCTGCTTTCAGCGACCTTCCAGTAGCCCGGCCGCCTGATCCAGTAGCGCCAGCGGATCCTGAGTCTTGTGGATGTCCACCGACAGCAACTGCCTGAAGCGTCTTGCGCCGGGGAACCCCGTACCGAGGCCCAGCACATGGCGGGTGACATGATGCATGGAGCCGCCGCTCTGAATGTGCGCGGCAATGTACGGACGCATTGCTGCCAGCGCCTCAGCCCGGGAAATTACCGGTGCCTGACTGCCGAACAACTGCTGATCGACCTCGGCCAGTAAATACGGATTGTGATACGCCTCGCGGCCCAACATTACGCCGTCGAACACCTGCAAGTGTTCCTGGCATTGTTCGAGCGTCTTGATCCCGCCATTGAGGATGATTTCCAGATCGGGAAAATCACGCTTCAACTGCGCGGCAACGTCATAACGCAGCGGCGGGATATCACGGTTTTCCTTGGGCGACAGGCCCTCAAGAATCGCAATCCGCGCATGCACCGTAAAACTGGTGCAGCCCGCGTCGCGAACCGTACCGACGAACTCACACAACTGCTCATAACTGTCGCGGCCATTGATCCCGATCCGATGCTTGACCGTCACCGGAATCGATACCGCATCACGCATCGCCTTGACGCAATCCGCCACCAACTGCGGATGCGCCATGAGTACCGCACCAATCATATTGTTCTGCACCCGATCACTCGGACAGCCCACATTCAAATTGACCTCGTCATAACCCACCGCCTCAGCCATCCGCGCACACGCCGCCAGATCCGCCGGAACACTGCCCCCCAACTGCAACGCCAGCGGATGCTCCGCCTCGTCGTGCTGGAGAAAGCGATGCGGGTCAGCGTTGAGCAACGCACCAGTGGTGACCATTTCGGTGTAGAGCAGGGCGTTCTTTGAGAGGAGGCGCAGGAAGAAGCGGCAGTGGCGGTCAGTCCAGTCCATCATCGGAGCGACGCTGAAGCGGCGTGAGGGTTCAGGGGATGTAGTGCGAATATTGTTGAAAGCTTCGGGCGACATGGTGTTCAACGTATCTGTACCAATTCTGGACGGTGTCAGTCGTCGCTGATCACGGCGATGAAGGGTGGAGTTTACCAGAGTAGGAGGGGCAGAACCGGCGGCGTCATAAATGAAGCAACTCGCCATTGATGATGAGTTTCAGCTGGATACGGCTGCCATGCTAAGTCGTTTGTGCTTCAAGAGGGCGCTTTCATGTTTCAGTACGACTCCGCCTTGTTGTAATGCTGTCTGAAGGGGGGCCGTATTGCGCGGCAGCCTACTTACGGCGCTTGCCGCAGTCACTGAGGCGCGCTGTATCCCGCGACTACAAGCAATCTGTATCTGTCAGCCATTCCTTCAGGCTGATACGGTTTGCATCCCTCTTGTCTGGAACCAGCCATGATTGAACTCACCGCTTTTCCATTCGGCACAACCGACTGGTCGACAATCGAACCCGTAGAACATGCCGGTGAAACCGGTACTGCTTATTGGCGCACCTGTCAGTTTGGTGCGGTCCGCGTTCGTATGGTGGAATACAGCCCCGGTTATCTGGCTGATCACTGGTGTTGGAGAGGCCATATCCTGCTGTGCCTTGAGGGTGAATTGCACACAGAGCTTGAGGATGGTCGCCAATTCGTGCTCACTGCCGGGATGAGCTATCAGGTCAGTAATGACGCCGAAGGGCATCGCTCGTTCACCACTACCGGTGCCAGGTTGTTTGTGGTGGACTAATACGCTTTAAACATCATCTCCACGTCTTGTTGCAGGATCCAGTGATGCCGCTTGGTTTTCATAAAATGCATGCCAATGGCGATGACTTCGTCATTGTAGACACGCGAAACGCCCCCAACCCGTTCACCAGTGATATCGCCCGTCGATTGGGCGACCGGAATCGAGGGCTCGGTTTCAATCAGCTCGCGGTGCTGCTTGATTGTGATGATGCTGCGGCGCGCTTGATATTCTGGAATGCGGACGGCTCTCCCTTGGATGCGTGCGGGAGCGCCACTCGGGGTGTTGCGGATCTGTTGATGCGCGAAGCGGGCGTCACGTCTGTAACGTTAAGGACCAATCGCGGCTTGTTGGCGTGCGAGCGAGCGTCGACCGGCGATATCGCGGTGGACATGGGCAAACCCCTCTTTAGCTGGGCAGACATCCCCCTGGCTCTGGAGCTGGATTCGGTAGTGCTGCCACTGGCCGGTCGCCCGACAGCCTGCAGCATGGGCAATCCGCACTGCACTTACTTTGTCGATGACCTGGCCGATGTTGATATTGCGAAAATCGGTCCGGCTCTTGAAACCAATGACTTGTTTCCGCTCAAGACGAACGTGCATTTCGTTCAGATTATTAACCGCAAGCACATCCGGCTACGTATCTGGGAGCGGGGCGGAGGTATTCCTCTGGGCTCGGGTTCGTGCGCGTGCGGCGCGGCCGTTAACGGAATACGTCGTGGCCTGCTGGACAATACAGTCGAGGTTGAATGTGATGGCGGGACCGTGACGGTTCGATGGGATGGAATGGGGCCAGTATTTTTGATTGGTTCGGTGGAGAGCGTTGCATCGGGATTAATCGCCGACCGCTTGTTGGATTTGTAGTCTGAGACATGTTCACTTGTAGGAGCTGCCGAAGGCTGCGATGGCGGCAAATGCTTCGCAGCCTTCGGCAGCTCCTGCAATAAATGCATTCACTCACAGACTGTGTTTTTACTTGTCAGGAAACGGCAACGACAGTAGCCAGGTGCTGAACGCGTTCAACGACGGCAGATGCTGATAGCGGGTTGCGTAGACAAGGTAGTAACTGCGGCCGCTGTCCATGGCGTCAAACAGCGCAACCAGTTCGCCGCTCTTGAGCTCATCCTGCACGAGAATCTCAGGCACCAGCCCGATCCCGATGCCCGCCGATACCGCCTGAATCAGATGCGCGGTGAGTTCGAAGCTCGGGCCGGATCTCATGTTTCGGTGATCGACATCATGGCTGTCAAACCAGTCAGACCAAGCGTTGGGTCTCGACACTACGTTGAGCAGTGCATGCTCGGCAACGTTCGCAGGCGTCATTAGCCGAAACCCGGGTAGTGCAGCCGGGCTGGCGACCACCACAAGTTTTTCGCTGAGCAGCTTATGCGAAATATAGCCGGGCCATTCCCCCGAACCTACACAGATGATTGCGTCCATGTCGTGAGTCGTGGGCTGGGTTTCCGCCTGAATAATCCTGGAGTGGATGTGCACCAGTATTCCAGGGTGTTTGGCATAGAACTCATGCATGCGCGGCAGCAGCCACTTTGAGCCCAACGTAGGCAGCACCGCCAGATTCAAAGGACCGCCGTCATTCTTGTATGAAATGGTTTGCAGGGTCGCGCTACGAATGCGGCCTAGCGCAGCAGCCAATTCATGCTGATACAGCGCGCCTGCGGCGGTCAGTTCGATCTTGCGCCCGTCTCGCCTGAACAGCTCGACTTCAAGTTGGGCCTCCAGCGTCTGCACCTGTCGACTGACCGCACTCTGGGTCAGCGTCAGCTCTTCTGCGGCTTTGGTGAAACTGCCATGTCGAGCTGCAGCTTCGAAAGCAATCAGCAGCGACATTGATGGGGTCAGTCTTCTGGGGTTCATTCATAAAGCTCATGCAAAATCAGCAGGAATTACGCTTGTGACAAAAGCTGAGAGGCGTAAAAATTAACAAAAAACAGAATCTGATGCTCTGTGCCCGTGAAGCCGAGCATACGCAACGTGAATGCATAGATTAGCTTCTTAGCCTGCAGGAATTCCATATGATCGCCCGTTTGTCCCCGGCAGTTGCCCAAAGCACGACGTATGAAGCCTTTCTTGATGCCCTTGGAGCGGCGGGCTTTCGAGGGGAGATTGCGCGTGATTATGGCGGCCGGACTGTGTTGGCAACGGACAACTCCATTTATCAGCGGCTGCCCCAGGCCGCGGTGTTTCCGCTGGATGAGCAGGACGTTGCGATTGTTTCGCGGCTGGTCGCTGAACCTGAGCACAGTTCGGTAGTGCTTACGCCTCGTGGCGGCGGTACAGGCACCAACGGCCAGTCGCTGACGGATGGTGTGGTCGTCGACCTGTCGCGGCACTTGAACAATATCCTTGAGATCAATGTCGAGGAGCGCTGGGTCAAAGTGCAGAGCGGCGTGGTCAAGGATCAGCTGAACGCCGCGCTCAAGCCTCACGGGCTGTTTTTTGCGCCGGAGCTTTCAACCTCGAATCGAGCCACCATTGGCGGCATGATCAACACCGATGCGAGCGGGCAGGGCAGTTGCACCTATGGCAAGACCCGCGACCATGTGCTTGAGCTTTCTACGGTCATGCTGGGTGGCCATCGCCTCGACAGTCTGTCGGTTGATGCCGAACAATTGCAGGCGTTCGCTAACCGGACTGACCGCATCGGCGAGGTTTATCGCTGTGCACTGGATATTGTCGACACCCAGGCCGAACTGATTGAAAGCACGTTCCCGAAACTGAACCGCTGCCTGACCGGATACGACCTGGCGCACCTGCGCGAGGCCGACGGTCGCTTCAATCTGAACAGTGTGCTTTGCGGTTCCGAAGGCTCGCTCGGGTTTATCGTTGAAGCCAAACTCAACGTCCTGCCGATCCCCAAATATTCGATTCTGGTGAATGTGCGCTACGCCGGCTTCATGGATGCCTTGCGTGACGCAAAAGCGTTGATGGAAATGAAGCCGCTTTCCATTGAAACCGTCGACTCGAAAGTACTGATGCTGGCGATGAAAGACATCGTCTGGCACGGCGTCGCCGAGTACTTCCCGGAAAATCCCGACACGCCGACCCTTGGCATCAACATCATCGAGTTCAGCGGTGATGACGAAGAGGTCGTCCAGCAGAAAGTCCACGATTTCGTTTTGCACTTGCAGCGCGACCTGTCGGTGGTGCGCCTTGGCCACACCCTTGCGATAGGCGCTGATGCGCTCAAACGTATCTATGCCATGCGCAAACGAGCGGTGGGCTTGCTCGGTAACGTCAAGGGCGAGGCAAGACCGCAGCCTTTTGTCGAAGACACTGCGGTCCCGCCTGAAAACCTCGCTGATTTCATTCAGGAGTTCCGGGCGCTGCTGGACAGCCACAACCTGCAATACGGAATGTTCGGTCACGTCGATGCGGGCGTGCTGCATGTTCGGCCGATTCTGGACATGAAAGATCCGGTTCAGGCCGCGCTGATCCGGCCGATTTCCGATGCGGTCGCGGCGCTGACGCAAAAGCATGGCGGCCTGTTGTGGGGCGAGCATGGCAAGGGCTTACGCTCGCAATATGTGCCTGACTACTTCGGTGCGCTTTACCCAGCATTGCAAGCGCTGAAAGCGGCGTTCGACCCGCACAACCAGCTCAATCCGGGCAAAATCGCTACACCCGGTACCGTGCCAACCGCGAAATTGACGTTGGTTGACGAAGTCCGGTTGCGTGGCGAGCTGGACCGCACGATCGATGAGCGTGTCTGGCAGAGCTATGACGCCGCGCTTCACTGCAACGGCAATGGCGCGTGCTACAACTTCGATCCCGATGACGCCATGTGTCCTTCCTGGAAGGCCACGCGCAATCGTATTCACTCGCCCAAAGGCCGTGCCTCGCTGCTCCGGGAATGGCTTCGGTTACAGGGCGCGCAGGATGTTGATGTATTGGCGGCGGCCTCGGGCGCGACGCAGAACATCGCCCGGCGAGCCGTTAACACCGTCAGGCAAAAGCTCGGGCAGGACGATTTTTCCCATGAGGTTTACGACGCGATGGCGGGTTGCCTGGCGTGTAAATCCTGTGCCGGGCAATGCCCCGTGAAGGTGAACGTGCCCGAGTTCCGCTCGCGTTTTCTTGAGCTTTATCACACCCGCTATCTGCGGCCGCTCAAGGACTATCTGATCGGCTCTCTGGAATACACCGTTCCTTACATCGCCAGAATGCCGCGACTTTATAATTTCGTCATGAGTGCTCGCCCTGTTCGGTGGGGGCTTGAGCGCATCGCGGGGATGGTCGACAGCCCGTTGCTGAGTCTGGTGGACTTCACCGCAGTGTGCCGACGCTGGAACGTCGAAGTCGCCACCCCGCAGCGCCTCTCCGTGCTTTCGGATGCGCAGCGGGCGAAAAGTGTGATTCTCGTCCAGGACGCGTTTACCCGGTTCTTCGAAACCCCGTTACTGGCGGATTGGGTAGAGCTGATCTCAAGGCTTGGCTACAAGGTTTATCTCGCACCTTACGCGCCCAATGGCAAGCCGCTGCAAGTGCAGGGTTTTCTCAAAGCGTTTGAAAAGGCTGCCAGCTTTAATGGCCAGTCGCTGTTCAATCTTCAGCAGTATGACGTGCCGTTGGTGGGGCTGGACCCCGCCATGACTCTGGTTTACCGCCAGGAGTACGCTAAAACGCTGGATGTCGATAAGGCTCCGTTGGTGCTGCTGGCGCAGGAGTGGCTGATCAATGCGCTGCCGCAAAGCGAGGCGTTGAAGGAGGCGGAGCCTTATCATTTCCTGCCGCACTGCACCGAGAAAACCAACGAACCCGGTAGCATCGGCCTGTGGCAGAAGATTTTTGAGCGCGCGGGCCTGAAGCTGCAGGTCCAGGCCAGCGGCTGTTGCGGAATGTCGGGGACTTACGGTCACGAAACACGAAACGCTGCCACGTCGAACATCATCTACGGGCAATCATGGAAGCTGTTGATCCAGAAATTCAACCAGTCCGGACGTGTTGTGGCTGACGGTTATTCGTGCCGCAGTCAGGTCAAACGTCAGGAGGGCACAACGGTGCTCCATCCGCTGCAGGTTTTGCTGGCTCGCTTGAGGACGTAGCAGGCTGAAGCGGGCAGTTCTGCGAGTTCAGTTGAATTTGTGGGAAGTTCTATGTTTGTCCGCGAGTTGACGTGGGACCGGCTTTAGCCGGGAAAGCGATATCTCTGACGACACATTTTCAGTGACTGTCCTGACCTTTTCCCGGCTGAAGCCGGTCCCACGACATTGCGCCATGGCGCAGACCCAGTCGGAGCCGAGCTTGCTCGCAATAAGATCAACTCGGGGTATCTGTTACATACCTGACCGATTACTGCGCATACAGCGGGTAATCCACATAACCTTCGGCATCGCCGCCATACACGGTGGCTGGATTGATCGGATTCCACGGCCAGTCATTGGCGATCCGGGCTGGCAGGTCTGGATTGGCAATGAATGGGCGGCCGTACGCAACAAGGTCCGCCAAGCCTGAATCCAGCAGCGCTGAGCCGCTTTGTGCCGTGTATTTTCCGGCATACATGATGGCTCCGCTGAAGGTGCTTCTCACGTCACGACGAAATGCTTCCGGCATGGCTGGCGCGTTATCCCAATCGGCTTCGGCGATGGAGAGATAAGCGATACCGGCGTTCTCCAGAATCCTGATGGCTTCGATGTACGTGGTGTGCGGATCTTCCTCGACCAACCCCAGATAAGTGCGGTCTTCATCCGTCGTCGTGAACAGAGGTGCAAAACGTACGCCGACCTTCTCTTTGCCAATGCATTCGGCGACACCCGCAACGATCTCACGCAGGAAACGCAGGCGATTATCAAGCGAGCCGCCGTACTGATCTTCGCGATGATTGCTGTGAGCAGAAATGAATTGGTTGACCAGATAGCCATTGGCGCAATGCAGTTCGATGCCATCGAAGCCGGCCTCCATCGCATTGCGTGCCGCCTGAATGTAGAGCTGAACAAGCTCCTGAACTTCATCAGTGGTCAGTGCCCTCGGTACAGAAGGTTTGACCAGTTCACCTGCGCCCGGCGCGGTTTCGATAAACACTTTCACCTGGTCCGCTGCAATGGCCGAGGCCGATACGGGGGCTTCGCCATTCGGTTGCAGCGCGGTGTGAGACACCCGGCCGACATGCCACAGCTGGGCGAAGATCACGCCGCCTTCTGCATGCACCGCCTCCGTCACCTTGCGCCAGCCAGCGATTTGCTCGGGTGTATAGATACCCGGCGTCCAGGCATAACCCTGACCGCGCGGTTCGATTTGCGTGCCTTCGGTGACCAGAAATCCCGCACCTGCGCGCTGGCTGTAGTACTGCGCCATGAGCTCGTTGGCGACGTTGCCAGGCTGAGTGCTGCGCTGCCGGGTGAGGGGTGGCAGGACAATACGGTTTTTGAGGGTGTGATGTCCCAGTTGGGTCGGGGTGAAGAAATTGCTGTTTTTGACTGAATTGCTCATTGATCTGCCTTGTTCGACGTTGAACGGTCTCAGTGTTTATTAGACCAGTCGACTATTTCTAATCTAAAAATAATGGACGCTTTGCCGTCAGGCGCAGCGTCCACGGGGAATCGTGTCGCAGGGAATGTAAAACTGGGGGATTAACCCAATTTTTTCAGCAGTGCTTCAGCGACGGCTGCCGAACTGGCCGGGTTCTGGCCAGTGACCAACTGACCATCTTCAACAACATAAACCTGCCAATCGCCTAGCTTGGAATACTGCCCACCCAAACGCTGGAACTCGTCTTCAATCAGGAACGGCACCACGTCGGTAAGGCCAACCGCTTCCTCTTCCGAATTGGTGAAGCCAGTAACCTTACGGCTGCTTACCAGTGGCTTGCCATCGGCGCCTTTGACGTTAATCAGCACACCAGGTGCGTGGCAGACAAAGCCGTGAGGCTTGTTGCTGCGATCAAAGGCTTCGATCAGTGCAATCGAGTTCTTGTCTACAGCCAGATCCCACAACGGGCCATGGCCACCTGGGTAAAAGACTGCGTCGAAGTCTTCAGCGCGTACATCTGACAGCAGGCCAGTGTTGGCGAGTACGCGTTGAGCCTCAGCGTCTTTGCGGAAGCGATCAGTCTCAGCGGTTTGCGCATCAGGCTCGTCGCTTTTCGGATCTAGCGGCGGCTGACCACCGGCTGGCGAGACGACGGTGATGTCCGCACCCGCATCCTTGAACGCGAAATAGGGAGCAGCAAATTCTTCGAGCCAGAAGCCGGTTTTCTTGCCGGTGTTACCCAGTTGATCGTGCGAAGTCAGAACCATCAGAATTTTCATACGGTACTCCTTGAAGGTGAAGGACTGGCAATGAAGCGAAGCGACGCGGGAGCTGAAATATCAGCGCGTCAGGTCACCGATGGACAAAGCTTAGACTCGGAATAGACCAGTCGTCTAGAGTTTTTTTCAGATCATTTCCACAAGGTTGGTCACGTATCTCGCTTGATCGTTCAAAAAATAGACGACTGGTCTAATTTTTGGTATTTTGCGCTTCATGAAACCGACCTATGACGACACTCGCCAGCATTTGCTCGATACCGGCCACCGCATGATGGCGGGGAAGGGCTTCACCAGTGTGGGGCTCAGTGAGCTCCTGCAAGTTGCTGGCGTGCCCAAAGGCTCGTTCTACCACTACTTCAAATCCAAGGAGCAGTACGGGCAGGCCTTGTTGGAAGATTACTTTGCCGGCTATCTCGCTGACATGGACAGACGCCTTGCCTTGCCAGGGTTGACGCCTCGCGAACGGCTCATGGATTACTGGCTTGGATGGCAGCAGCGTTGTGTCGAGCCGTTCAGCGGCAATGAGTGCCTGGTGGTCAAGTTGAGCGCTGAAGTGGCGGACTTGTCCGAGTCTATGCGTATTACCTTGCGTGACGGTGCCGAGCAAATTGTGGCGCGGCTGACGGCGTGTATCCGCCAGGGGCAATCCGAAGGGTGCCTGCCCGGCCACGATGCGCGACAGCTGGCAGAAACGCTTTATCAAATGTGGTTGGGTGCCAGCCTGCTCAACAAGCTGCAACGCGATGGTCAGCCTTTGCAGACGTCGATGACGACAACGAAGCAATTGTTGGGCGTTTCAGACAGCGTTTGATTTTGGCTGCAATAGTTTTTCTGGTTGCACCCCGATCCTGTAGGCGCTCACCGAGGTTACGAGGCCAGCGATCACGGTTTGTCTGACACTCCGCCATCGCTGGCCTCGTAACCTCGGTGAGCGCCTGCAGGGGTCCGGGTTGTGATTTAACCTGGCAATCAGACAGCGCTTGTTTGCAGGTTTGAGTTACCTACTCGGCCTAGAACATCTGCAGCCACAGACCGCTGTTGCAGCCAGTAACTGACACTCGCTGACAGCCACATGGCGTAGGTCATCAATTCGATCCCTTCTTCCACAGCCGTTTTGGCCTGGCGTGCGTAACCGTCATCCAGAATCAGATGCCAAAGCGCGCCCATGCCGAATACCCGGGAAAACACCAGCACGCATAATCCGGTGGACAACGTACCGAAGGCCGGGGTTTTGGTGAAGGCAGCCAGGGCTCGTAGGGTGTCCTGACGATTCGTCGAGTTGAAGGCAATGGTCAGCGACGTGATGGCGATCAGCAGAAATGGCCAGCACCAGGCGCTGTGGCTGATGGGATCAAAAAGACCGTCGAGTTCTCTCATCAGCAGACAGGCAAAGAAGCCTGCAACCAAAACCTTGAAGCCCCTCTGGCCGTCGTTTGCAGGTGAAAACCAGAAGAGCAGGGCGCAGGCGAACAGCATTATTTCCTGAGAGATTTCAGTAAATGAAGTCTCCAGCAACTGAGTATCAAACACGGCGATGTCCAGCCAGATCATCCCGAAAACGATGCCCGTCAAAACAAGCTTGAACAAGAACATGAGCGACGCATTTTTTAAATCTTTGAAAATGAGGGGCAAAACGAAAGCTCCAGACTTGCGAGGCAACTTGATAATTGCGGTTCGCAAGGGGACGCTATTTCATTAATAATTTCAAATGCTTCCATTGATTGTCGGAATTGATGGAATTCATACTACATGTCGACATCACAACGATAAGCCACGTTTTTCTGGGTGTTTAACAGGGCTTGGCGCTCGTGCAATTTCGTATTGATATTGTCCCAGGCAATACTGCCCAACGGCACTCGAAGGGGTAGTACATCCGCTTGTGCGATGGCGATCATTTGCTGAGCGATCTTGACCGGGTCGCCCATGTGAGGGCTGAACTCGCCACTCTGAAGGCGATTGCGCAGCTCGCCCACTGGACTGTGTTCATAAGCGGCGGACGGTTGCGCACTGTCAATACCGGCAAGGAAGTTCGTGGCCGTTGGGCCGGGCTCCAACAGGCACATCTCGATGCCGAAGTGGGCGACTTCCTGAGCAACTGCTTCGATAAAACCCTCCTGTCCCCATTTGCTGGCGTGGTACAGGCTGAAGCCCGGATAGCTGATCCTTCCGCCTTCGGAACTGACTTGAAGAACACGACCGCTTTCTTGTTTACGCAGGTGAGGTAACAGCGCCTGGATGAAAAAGATCGAGCCGAGCAGATTGGTCTCGATCTGACGTCTGATCTGCACCTGGGAAAGCTCTTCCACAGCCCCGAAGGTCCCGTAACCGGCGTTGCTGATGACGATATCGATACGCCCCAATGCCTGAAATGCCTCAGCGACGGCCGGGGCGATGCGGTCGCTATCGGTCAGGTCCAGTTGAATGGGAACGAGCGATTCCGGAAAGCGTTGCGGCAGATCATCCATCGCGCCATCACTGCGGTAGGTGGCAGCGACCCGGTCACCACGTTCAAGCAGTATTTCAGTCATGAGTCGGCCGAAGCCGGAGTTCGCACCGGTAATAAACCATGAAGCAGGCATGTTGATGTCCTCACTTGTTTGTGGATTTCAAATCAAGGATGGGACTGGCATGCTGTTCTGAATAGACCATCAATCACGAACAGGCTGATCGATAATTGACATCAATCCATGACCTTAGCTTGAAAAGCCTGCGCATGGCGTTGGCCGTCGCGGACACTGGCAGCTTCCGCCGCGCCGCTCGATTGCTTGAAATGGCGCCTTCGAGTCTCAGCCACGCAATTACTGAACTTGAGTTAACACTCAAGCTGCGCCTGTTCCATCGCACCACCCGTAGCGTCGCGCTGACGGTGGAAGGGGAAGCTTTCCTGTCCCGAATTCGTCCGGTACTCGGTGAGCTCCGCGTTGCTGTCGACGAAATCAATCAGCGGCAGGAGGGCAACATCAGCGGTGAGCTGCGCATCAACACCCCATTTGCTGCGGCACTTTATCTGTTGAAGGAGGTGGTGCCATCGTTCATGAAGCTTCATCCGGACATTGAGCTTGAGCTACGCCACGAGGAGCGGCCGGTGGACATCGTCGCCGATGGCTGTGACGCGGGCATCCGGCTGGGCGGCAGTGTACCGATTGACATGATTGGCGTGCCGTTTGGCGGCAAGGCACGTTTCGTTCCCGTGGCTTCTGCGGACTATCTCCAGCAATACGGTCGTCCCGCTCACCCGGCAGAGTTGATGGCGCATAAATGTATCCGGATCAGAATGCCCAGAGGCGAGCGCTATGCCTGGGAATTTGAGCGCAAGGGCGAAAGAATCGAACTGGATGTTCCGGGCTCGCTGACCGTCAACCGCATGGCCCTGATGATAGAAGCTGCCGAAGGTGACCTTGGCGTGGCTTTTGTCCTGGAGCAGGCTGTCGCGCAAAGTCTGGCTGACGGAAAGCTGCAATTGTTGCTGAATGATTGGTGCCAGGATGAGCCAGGGTTAATGCTTTATTACCCGGGGCGACGAAATGTGCCTGCGCCGTTGAGGGCCTTTATCAGCTTCATTCAGGCGTTGGGGCGCTGAGCTTAAATCAGCTTGTTGGCGAGGCCGTTATTGTGTTCTGCCCGATGCACCGCTTCACCGTGGTGCCTGAAATTCCGCATGTGCTTCGAGTTGTGCAGTAAACGCTTGATCTGTAGGAGCTGCCGAAGGCTGCGATGGCGGTCTGTCAGCCTGGTGCGTCTCCATCAGACTCTATTGGTCAGCTTATGCATCATGAAACGGTGATCCGCCGAGAACAGGCGGCGGTAGGTCAGCAATACCGCGCACACCGTTCCCAATGCTGAAGACGCGGCGATCAGAAACATGATCACGATCTGGTAGCGTACGGCTTCGGCGGGTGATTGTCCGGCCAGAACCTGACCGGTCATCATCCCCGGCAAACTGACAATGCCCACCACACTCATCTGATTCAGAGTCGGGGTCATGCCGGCTCTTACGGCTTGCCGTGCTGCCATTTGAGCGGCTTCCCAGCGTGAGCCGCCCAGTGCCAGGATCATTTCCACGTGACTTCGGCCTGACGAGAGTTCCTGCATCATGCGCTCAATACCCAGCGACACGCCGGTCAGCGTGTTACCCAGGATCATTCCCAGAATTGGAATAGCGTATTGCGGTTCGTACCAGGGCCGAATCTGAATGACCAGCAGCAAGCCGATAGCCGTCACCAGCCACGAGCTGCCCCACACTGAAACGATGCTGTCCACACGACGCCCGGCATAGGTCCGCTTGCCTCGTCCGGCAGCTGAAATACCGGCGATGAGCGTCATCAGGCACATCAGCGGCAGCACGACATACCAGTAGGCAAACTCGAACACCCAGCCGAGGATGTAGCCAATGGCAAGCAGTTGAACGACCGTGCGGACCGACGCCCAGATCAGTTGCCGCTCCAGCCCCAGTTTCAAACCCAGAGATAACGCCCCGTTGATCAGAATCAGGCACGCGGCGATGGCGATGTCCGCAGCTGACAAGCTTTGATAGTTCATGTGTTACCCATAGCCGTCAGCACACCTGCGTGCATTTCAAGTCTGATATTGCTCATCCGTTGCGCCTGATCGAGATCGTGCGAGACCCAGATATAAGCGCGCGTGGACGCCGCGCCACCGTTGAACCAGGTGTTGACCAGTTTCTCTACATGGCTGGAGGACTGCGGGTCCAGCGCAGCCGTGGGTTCATCCAGCAGCATTACCTCAGGATCCAGTTGAATGGCGCGAATCAGTGAAACCACCTGCGCCTCGCCTCCGGAAAGGTCGTCAGCGGTTTTCAGCAAGAAGTTTTCCGGTTTGCCGACCTGACGCAGAAGGTCTTTGACCTTTTCGATATCAAACTTCTGTTGTTTGAAAATATTCAGGCTATAGGGAAAACGCAGGTTGTCTTCAACTGTTCCCTCCATCATGGAAGGGCGCTGGGCAATGTAGCAAACCTTGCTGCGGTATCCGGGGATCTGCGCGGCCTGAACGGGCTGGTCGTGCCAGACCACTTGACCGGAACCGGGCGCATCCAGTAACGCCAGCGTGCGCAAAAAGACGCTTTTACCTGACCCCGACGAGCCGGTTATGGCGACTCTGTCTCCGCCACTCAAAGTGAAATTCACCGGGTAGAGAAGGTAAGCAGCGCTGTTTTGATCCATACGACTCAGTGCGCACGCTTCGACCAGTCGGGCGCCTTGAGGGCTCAGCGAGACGGATGAGGGCAAGTACAGACTCCAGAAACGACAAGGTGAACCGCCAAGTTTGCTCGTGCCCGGAGGATAAGCACAAGAAGCAGGTTCCTTAACGTGGTCCTTGCATCTTGTAACCCATGCCATGAACGGTGTGCAGCAACGTGATATCGAACGGCTTGTCGATGGTTTTGCGCAGCATGTACAGGCTGGTGCGCAGGCTGTCGGAGTCAGGTGTATTGCTGCCCCAGACGGCTTGCTCGAACTCTTTGCGCTTGACCACCATTGGGCTTTTACGCATCAACAATTCAAGAAGCACCATGTTGGTGGGGTTGAGTTTGAGCAGTGTTCCGCCGCGCCTGACTTCCAGCGAATCCAGGTCGTAGGTCAGGTCATGGATCTTGAGTACGTTCTTCTTCATGCCGGTTGAGCGCCACGTCACGGCCTCAACCCGGGCATACAACTCTGAGAGCGCGAAAGGTTTGACGATGTAGTCATCGGCACCGACGTTGAAGCCGGTCAAACGATCTTCCAGTTGATCGCGGGCAGTCAGCATCAGCACCGGAACCTGCTGTCGGGCGTCTTCGCGCAGTTTTCGGCAGAGCAGATTGCCGTCCATGCCGGGCAACATCAGGTCGAGGATGATCGCATCGAAATTGCCCGTCGTCGCCAGATGCAGCCCCGTCAGCCCATCCAGCGCGCCGACGACTTCACAGCCCTTGAGCGTGAAGTACTCCGAAACGTTGGCGAGAATATCTTTATGGTCTTCGATAACAAGTATGCGCATCAGGCTCACATTATTTTCTGGTCTACCGGGACAGGGGTGTTTCTGTCCCGGACATGACGTTTGTTATTTGTTGGCCAATACGCCGTCGGCAGTACCGTTTCTGCAGCCGGCAAACATATCCAGCGACGGGTCGTAAACGTGAGTATGCACCTTCAGTAAACCCAGCATCGAATGGAACAGGTTGTCCTGGCTCAAGGACGCGTTACGGGTCTGTTGCAGGCACGCCGTATCAAGGGCAAATGACCGCTGATAGCTATCGGAAAACCAGACCATCATCGGCACATGCTTTTGCTGGTCAGGAGCGAGCATGTAGGGCGTGCCGTGGAGGAACAGGTTGTACTCGCCCAGCGATTCGCCATGGTCGGAAAGGTAGATCATCGCGGTGTCTACGTTGGCCTGGTTACGGCGCAGGATATCTATCAGGCTCGCCAGTACATGGTCGGTATAAAGCAGCGTATTGTCATAACCGTTCACGATACTTTCCCGACTGCACTTATCCAGCGCATTGCTTTCACAGACGGGGGTGAATTTCTCAAACTCCTTTGGATAACGTTTGAAGTATTCCGGGCCGTGGCTACCCATTTGATGCAGTACCAGCACCGTGTCTTTGTCCAGGTGCTCAATGAAATTCTGCAGCCCCTGCAACAGGATTTCATCCCGGCACTCACTGTTGGCGCACAGCTCAGGGTCTTTCAGTTTGCTGACATCCTGCAGCGTAACCCGGTCGCATGTGCCTTTGCAGCCGGACTGGTTGTCACGCCAGATCACGTCTATTCCGGCACGCTTGAGAACGTCCAGTAGACCTTCCTCGGTTTTGGCCGTGGGTGCGTCGTAGTTCTTGCGTCCCATATTGGAAAACATGCACGGTACCGACACTGCCGTTTCAGTCCCGCAGGAATGGACGTCCGTGAAGGCGATCACGCCTTGTTCTGCTCGCAACTGCGGAGTCGTATCCCGGTTATAGCCGAGGATGCCGAAGTTCTCGGCGCGGGCACTTTCGCCTACGACCAGTACGGTGAGAGATTTACGTGGGCGTTGCACCCAGGCACTGTCTCGGTTGGCATCTTCGCCGATTTTCAGAAAAGGTTTTTGCGCCGTAACCACTTGTTCACGCAGGTAGCCAAGTGAGGCACCAATGTAGTTGCTGGGTACGACCATCAGACGCAACTCGTGGTGATTGCGGAACAGCGACGATAATCCCTGATAGTTAAGCAATGCGACGCTGCCAATGACGGCGGCGCAACCGAGAGTGACGAGTGTCTTGCTGATGAGTTCGCGGTGCAGTGGGCGATAACTGATTGGCGTTTTCCATAACAGCAACGATGGCACTATACCCAGCAGTAAGATGTAGAGAAAAAGTGCAGGTGATAGTAGATCTCTTACTTCAGTCGCGTTGGTTTCGGCAAAGTTTCTTAACATGCCGGCATCAATCAGTACCCCATAACGTCCCATAAAGTAGGCGACGCCCGCACTGATCATGAATAAGGCGATCAGTACCGGTTTAAATGTTTTGCGAAATGCCAGCAGCGTCAGCGTGATGTTAAAAACGCCGAACAGCATGATCCCGAACGCCAGACGCAGCATCGCGTTGTGGTCGGTAATACTCACGAGGTGTTGCCAAAGGGTGCTGTTGAATCCGAGTAACAGGAAGGCGCTGGCGAGCGCCGTCGCAACCTCGGGGCGAAGGTATTTGATTTTAAACATGTGATTCCGCTTCACTGAATTAGGGAGGTCGCTCGGGTGATTGAGCATGGTGTCTCCAATGGCGCAGACTCTAGGCAGGGAATCATCAAATTTTTGTGAAAAACATGCCAATAAAAGGTGGGTGTACTTGTAGAAATTAATGCTAATTGTTATCAACTGAACGGCGGCTGAATAGCTACATTTCTGCGGGCTGTTTGCGACTTATTTTTCACATCGTTTTCACTGCTCTCCCACGTTGTTAACTTTAGGCTTTGCTCACAGTACGACAACTTCAGGGGGGCGACGCCTGACGGTTGCCATGGTCTTTTTGCAGGAGCGAAGGCGTGAGCACTACCCTGATCAATGAATCAGTTATTCCCGGTAAAATCTCTTTCGCGGCTATGTTCAGCGGCCGTTCAGTAATAGCCGTGGCGGCGGCTATTTTTGCTGTGGTATTAATTGTCTGGTTTTACAAAGCGACTCCCGTTGTCGATCTAAGTATTAATAACAACTTTAACAATTCTAAATTGTATGACCGCTGGGTCCGGGGAGATGTGGTGGTCATGGTCCGACATGCAGAACGTTGCGATCGCTCCGGCAACCCCTGCCTGGGGAGTGCGGATGGCATCACTGTCAACGGCAGCCAGTCAGCGCGTGCAGTTGGCGTCGGCTTGCAGCAAATGGGCCTTGAAAACTCCCGGATCATTGCCAGCCCGCTGACCCGAACTCGCCAGACGGCTGACCTTATTCTAGGGCGAGCTGCGCCGACCCAGAGCTGGGCCAGTGATTGCAACAGCGGCTTTAAAGACGCTGTTCTGGCCCACAAGCAAGTCGCACAAAATCTGGTGCTGATTACTCACAGCGGTTGCATCGATCAATTTGAACGCAAGATGGGCGTTCGCGCAGGAGACCGTTCCAGCGATTACGCCCAGGCGGTGTTCGTCAAGGTAGACGGTAAGCATGCGCCAAGCATCATCGGTTCAATGGACGCTGCGCAGTGGAAAAACATAACGATCGGGCAGGTGAATTGATGAAGACCCGTTCCGGCTTCTATTCCGTCTATCTGGGCTTGCCCTTGCTGTTGGCGTTGCTGACGTTCCTGGCGTTTGATCTGACCGATCTCGATCGCCTGTTCAGCAACCTGTTCTACGACCCGGTCGCAGGCGCGTTTCCCATCGGTCAAAGTCATCTGTTTGAAAAGATCACTCACAAGTGGGCCCGGATCATTCCGGACTGGACGGGTGAGCTGGCCATTATTGGTGCATTGCTGTCGTTCGTCTGGCCGTGTGTGGAGCGCTATCGCCAGACACGGCCAGGCCAATTTATCGCCCGCTCACGAGTAGCAAGCCCGCTGAAATTTATTCGGCAGCACCGGCTGGATTTCTTTTTCATCATCGTTGCCTTCGCACTGAGTACCGGGTTGATTCATTACCTTAAAAGCCACACCAGTATTTATTGCCCGGTGGAAACTACGCTGTATGGCGGCAAACAGTTGCATAAGGAATGGTTCGAGAATTTCACGTTCTGGCGTGAAGCGGGCGCCGGCCGTTGCTGGCCTGGGGGGCATGCCTCCAGTGCATTCAGCCTGTTCGCCGTGTATTTCGTCGCACGACGCTACCGCTGGCAGCACTCCAGGCTGTTGCTGGCAGGCGTGATTCTGTTGGGCCTCGTCTATGGCACAACGCGGGTTTTGCAGGGCTGGCATTACCTGTCGCATACCTTCTGGGCGGGCATCTTTGTCTGGCTGAGCACATTTCTGGTGGCGCTATTTTTCTACGGTCGCTCGGCGTTGCAGCAGCCGGTCCGGCAAGGCACAGAGCCTCGGATTGAGCCCATGTCGCTACCCCCGGAGCCTCAACACTTAACAAGCACTGCATCTGTAATCCAATAACGGAACCTGTCCATGGCTATTGCACTACCGCTTCGCGCATCGCGACCTTTTGATTTTCGACTCGCATTAGGTATCCCCATCGTTTTGATGGGGCTGATGTTGCTGCTCGATCCAACGGCTCTGGATTTCTCCATCGCCCAGATGTTTTATGTGCCGGGCGAGGGCTTTATTGGACGTAAAAGTTACTGGCTGGAAGACATCCTGCACGACCGCGTTAAGCAGGCAGTAATTCTGCTGTTCGTAGTGCTGACAATTGCGTACCTGAGCAGCTGGTTTTCTTCCCGGCTTGCTGAATGGCGCCGACCGCTGGGGTACACCGTTCTGGCGATTGCCTTGACCACTTCCATTGTTACGCCGCTGAAAGTGGTGACTGCCGTGCAATGCCCGTGGAGCTTGAGTGATTTCGGTGGCAGCGAGACTTACACGCCACTGCTCAGCCAGCGTCCGGATACCCTCAAGCCCGGTCGCTGCTGGCCGGGCGGGCATGCTTCTACCGGTTTTTCGTTGCTGGCCTTGTTCTTTGCCTTGCGCGACCGTCATCCGCGCAGGGCACGAATTGCCTTGGGGGTTGCACTCGGTTTGGGGGTGATTTTGTCGGTGGGGCGGATGATGCAGGGGGCGCATTTTCTTTCCCACAACATCTGGACTTTACTCTTTGACTGGGTGATCTGTGTGCTCTGCTACCGCTGGATTCTCTATCGTCCGCAAGCACCGACGTCGCTCAACCCTGAATCCATTGAAGCGGTAAGCGGGAAGGGCTGAACATGAAGCGCATGGGAGTCCCGGGTGGACGTGCCGTTACGGTGTTGTCGTTGTTTCTGTCTGTCGCTGTGTTGGCAGGCTGTGAAAGCACCCGAGAGCGACTGCTTGCTCAGGGGTATCCCGCACCCTATGCCAGTGGCTTTGACGACGGCTGCGGCAGCGGTCGACAAGCCGCTGGAGCACTCGGCGAGTTTCGCAAGAACGTGCCGGTCTATCTGGAGGATCGCAAGTACGCCACGGGCTGGGACGACGGTTTCCGCCAGTGTCAGGCCAGCACCATTAGCGACTTTCAGCGCCATGTGGGCATCGACAGCGAGGCGGACCGGGACTGGCAGCACAGCAAGGATCAGGCGTGGAGCAGGGCGATCAGGCATTGACGACGAAGCCGTCACGGTTTTGCGTCGATTGCCTATGGAGGAACTGTGTTTGCCCGCCAGCAGATGTAAGAAGCGAACCTGCTGGGACCGGCTTTGGCCGGGAAGAGAGCATTCCTGACGACCGAATTTCAGCGGCTGAACTGGCTTCCTCCCGGCTCTGGCAAGCAGATTCAAGGTAGCCAGTTCAAAACAACCCGCTTCAGTGGATGATGTCTACATTGCCAGGCAACGGCTCTGCACTGCCATAACGCTTGCTCGTCACCCGGCTGATGATCAGAGCACACAAGGCGAGGAAACCGCCTATGAAGCCAACCCACGCCGACCCCAGGTGATGCACCACGATACTGCCCAGCAACGCACCGGCACCGATGCCGACGTTGTAAATGGCCGAGTGCATGGCGGACGCGACATCAGTGGCATCGGGGGCCAACTGGATGACCTGCGACTGCATCAGAATTCCGAAGCACAACATCGCCAGCCCCCACAGCGCAAAGACCACGACCAGCGTGTAAATGCTCCATGAGGCCCAGAGCATCAGCGTCAGACAGATGCACAAGGAGCCGATGGCCATGGTGGTCAGGTGGTTGGCGAAGCGGGTGTACAACGTGTTGAAGAATATCGACCCCATCAATCCGGCCAGGCCAAAGAGCAGCAGCATCCAGGTGGTGGTTTCTTCGCTGAAGCCTGCGACCGACTGCACAAAGGTTTCGATGTAGGTGTACGCGGTAAAGTTGGCGGTGACCACCAGCGCCGTGATGCCATACAGGGAAACCAGCGCCGGGCGTTTGAACAGGATAGGAAGGCTTTTCAGGCTGCCGCTGTTTTGGCTCGGCAGCAGGGGCAGCTTTTTGGCCAGCAGAAACCAGATCAGCGCGGCGACAGCGGCGATGGTGATAAACGTCGCGCGCCAGCCCATGCTTTCGCCCAGCACACGGCCGATGGGAATCCCCAGCACCATGGCCAGCGACGCGCCCATGGCCAGCAGGCTCAACGCTCGCGATCGATTACCGCCAGGGGCAAGGCGCACCGCCAGCGAAGCGGTGACTGACCAGAACACAGCATGCGCCAGGGCAATGCCGATCCGGCTGATCACCACCATGGTGAAATTGGGTGAAAGGCTGAGCACGATGTGGCTGACGATCAGCGTGCCGATCGCCACTTTAAGCAACAGCCGTCGTTCGACGTTGCGAGTCAGCAGCATCATGGGCAAGGACATCAGCGACACCGTCCAGGCATAGACCGTCAGCATCGGCCCCACCTGCGCGGCGGTCATGTCGAAGCTGCTGCCAATGGCATACAGCAGACCCACCGGGGCAAACTCGGTGGTGATGAAGATGAAAGCTGCTACTGCCAGTGCGCCTACACTGATCCAGCTGGTCTGTTGGGTGTCGGCAGAGGTACTCATGAATCCTCGCAAAAAAAATTGGCGGACGCTTGAGCGTTCGAGCGTCCGCCGGGTGTATTACTGAGCCATCGAGCCTGTCAGGCCTGCAAGCTCCTGCGATTAGAGCAGCAGGCCTGAGGCGTTTACAGCTCTTTTTTCATGTGCTTCTCGATTTCTTCCAGGGATTTGCCCTTGGTTTCCGGCAGGCAGAAGAATACGAACAGCAAAGAGCCGACGTTGATTACCGCAAAGACGAAGAACGTGGGGTTACCCAGTGTGTCCAGCGCCATCGGGAAGAGGAATGCCACCGCTGCGTTGAACAGCCACTGCATGGACACCGCTGTACCCGTCAGCAAGCCACGGATCTGGGAAGGAAACAGCTCGGACATGAGCAGCCAGTAAACCGGTGAAATGCACATCTGCATGAACAGCAGGAACAACAGGATGCAGGCGAGGGCGGCGTAACTCTGGGTCAGGTTCTGCGGCATGAATTGCAATACGCAGCCCAGTGCGATCTGGGCCAGGATCACGGTAACCAACCCGGTCATCAGCAAATGGCGACGGCCATAACGGCCGATGGCCCAGATGCCCAGCAGGGTGGCGATCACCGAGACGACGCCGTTACCGATGGTGGCTGTCAAAGCGGCGTTGGTGCCCATGCCGGTAGTCTTGAGAATGATCGGGGTGTAATACATGAAGGCGTTCACGCCCGTGAACTGAGCGGTGAAACCCAGGCCAATGCCGATAAGCAACAGCTTGATTATCCAGCCCTGACGCAGCAGCTCGGAGACCGGCGGACGCTTGCGGGCGTTTTCCTTCTGCGCCTTCATTTCTTCAACTTCGCGCTTGGCCTCCTCAGGCGTATCGCGCAACTTTTCCAGCACATCCTGGGCATCGTCAAAGCGACCTTTGGCGGCGAGCCAGTGCGGAGACGGTGGGACGAAGAAGGTACCGATCAGTAGCAGAAAGCCGGGCAGCATGGCGATAGCCAACATGTAGCGCCAGATGTGCGATGAGCTCAGCAACGCCGCCATCAGCGCACTGAGGACGTAAGCCAGCAATTGCCCGCTGACGATCATCAGTTCGTTACGGCTGACCAGTCGGCCACGTTTTTTCGGGCCGGCAATTTCTGCAATGAACACCGGGACCGTGGCTGATCCGCCACCGACCGCGATACCCAGCACAAAACGCGCGGCGACCATGAACGGAATCGACGGCGCGATGGCAGTCCCAAGGGCTCCGGCGATGAACAGCAGCGACAGCAGGCGCAGCGTCACGCGGCGTCCGTAGCGGTCGGACAGATAACCACTGCCCAGCGATCCGAATGCTGCGCCGACAATCAGCGAGGACGTGATCAGTCCCTCGGTAAAAGCGTTCAGCCCCAGTCCACCCTGCTCGACAGGCAGCGTCATGAACGGCAGCGCACCGGCGATGATGCCGGTGTCATAGCCGAACGCCAGGGCTCCCATGGTTGCAACGAGTACGGAAATAAATACTAACCTGCGGGCCGAAATATGCTGCCCGCCTTTATCGCCACCTAAGGAGGCGGTTGTGGTGTTTGAGGACATGAACTGCAAATCCTTTGATTGAACGATGAGGCGGCCGGGCAGGAAACATCCCGATGCTGTAACAGGTTGACGGTAAAAGTCCTGCCAGACCGATGGCTTGAAGCCTTAGGGGGTGGTCAGTCGGGCTAGTTCCGTAAAAACTGGAAACATATTGAATTAGAGGTTAATCGTTTCAGCGTGAGGGGGCTTGAGGCGGGCGTTATTGCCAGGTTACGGAGGAAGCGATAAATGGCTTGCGAGCTGATTAACTGACGTGGGACCGGCTTTAGCCGGGAGGGCGCCGGTACTGCCGCAGCCTTTCTATCGGACTCCAGCCTTCCCGGCTAAAGCCGGTCCCATACCCATTTTCGCAATCGCATCAGGCACGAATGCGCGCCATGGTCAGGGCATCGGTGAACTGACCATCGCGAACGGCATAATCACGCAATAGCCCTTCGGTCTCGAAGCCGAGCTTTTCATAGAGAATCACTGCCGCCTGATTGTCTGAATAAACAGTCAACTCAACCCTGCGCAGTTTCATCCAGTTATCGGCTACATCCAGTAACGCGGTCAAAAGCTGTTTACCGACGCCCTGGCCTTGCCAGTCCTGCGCGACAGCCATGCCAATCGAGCCACTGTGACCACGGCGGATACGGGAAAACTGCTCCAGAGAACCTTGCCCAATGACGTCACCTTTGTGCAGCGCCACGAGGCTGACCAATCGTTCGTTGCTGCTGTCCAGCCGTTTGCGCCAGATGTCAGCAGATTGAAAAGGCATCTGCAGGACTTGCCGGGCGACTGCGGGGACGTTGTACAAAGCGGTTACGCCTTCGGCGTGTGCTTCAGTAAAGCGTTCGACAACAATGGCGGAGGACGGTGCGCGCATTGGCATTCATTCCTTAAGTGCGGGTGCGGCCCGTCAGTATACGGCAGCTGTCTATAACACGGCTTGTATGGAACCCTGAGCTGAGCCCCCGCAGAACGTTTTCGCGTCCCAAGTGTCAATCTGTGTGCAATAAGCCAGCATCCGCATAAAATGCGTTAAGTGCACTTGTTTGCCAGCATCCAGACTCAGCGGTCCTCTTGCGCTGATTCGGCCGATCATCTTCGTCCTGTGACGCCTTAGCAGTCAGTAAATGCCAATGACCCCCGTTACCAGCCCGACTCCGCGCACGCTTCCCGGCGGCGAGACTGGCGCAGCCATCAGAGCGATTGACTGGGCTGCGACCCCCCTTGGGCCCATGCAACAGTGGCCTGCGCCTATACGGTCGGCGTTGAGCATCATGCTTAACTCCCCTGAAAGCCTGTATCTGCTCTGGGGGGAGGATCTCAATTTCTTTTTCAACGATGCCTATCGACCGATTCTCGGCCCACGTCTTGAAGGCGCTCTGGGGCAGAGCGTCACCACACTGTGGGCTGACGCCTGGGAGCAGGTCCGGCCCGTGGTGGAGCGTGCTTTTGCCGGCGAATCCAGTCGTTATGAAAATCAGCCGATCAGCATGGCGCGCTATGGGGTTGAAGAGCAGACCTGGTGGACATTTTCATTTTCGCCGATATACGACGAGCTTGAAGAGTCGGTGCTGGGCGTCTTGTGCCACACCGTCGAAACCACTGACTCGGTGCGCGTGGACCAACAACTCAAGTCCAGCGACGAACGTTACCGCGCACTGTTCAGCAACATTGATATCGGTTTCTGTGTGCTCGAAGTGTCCTATGCCGGTGATGCGTTGGCGGGCTGCCATCTCGTTGAGATAAACGCTGCCTTCGAAGGCATGATCGAGCTTAAACAGCAGATCGGTCAGAGCCTGCGCGACATTGCCGAAGGGCGACCGGTGCCCTGGTTTGAGGTCTATGCGCGAGTCGTGTTGAGCGGCAAGTCGATGGGGTTCAATGCACCTGCCGTTGCCCTGAACGGGCGCTGGTATGAGATCTACGCCTACAAGGTCGACGAGCACGCACAGAACCGTATCGCGATGCTGTTCAAGGACGTGACTGAAGTTCGGCGTATCGAATCCTCCCTGCGTGATACCGAAGAATTCAACAGCCGGGTTTTGGCCAGTAGCAATGACTGCATCAAAGTCATTGATCTGGATGGCAAGCTGGCGTTCATGAGCGAAGGCGGCATGCGTGTCATGGAAATCAGTGATTTCAATGCGGTGCGTGGCTGCCCTTGGCCTGACTTCTGGCAAGATCAGGGGCATATCGACGCCAAGGCTGCCATCGAAAGTGCGAAAGCCGGTTTGTCAGGTCGCTTTCAGGGGTTTGCCAACACCTATCTGGGGGCGCCGAAGTGGTGGGATGTGCAGGTCACGCCGATGTTCGATGCCGCAGGGGCGGTGGAGAAGATCCTCTGCATTTCCCGCGATATCACCGCAACTCGTGCTGCCGAAGAAGATTTACGCAAGCTCAACGCCACACTTGAAGAGCGGGTCGAGGCCCGCACTCAGGATCGCGACCGTATCTGGCGGTTGTCGACTGACCTGATGCTGATCGCCGAATTTGACGGCGCCATTACGGCGGTCAATCCGGCCTGGACTCATCTGCTGGGCTGGACGCCCGAGGAACTGGTAGGCAGATCGTTCCTGGAATTTTTGCACCCGGACGATGAACTGAGCACCGCGGCCGCTGCGGCGAAGCTTTCTCAAGGCATCAGCTTCTCCAGTTTTGAAAACCGTTATATGCATAAGGACGGTTCTTACCGCTGGATATCCTGGACGGCTGTACCTGATCAGTCCTACATCCATGCCGTGGGCCGCGATGTCCAGGTTGAGCGCGAGGCCGCTGAAACATTGCGCCGCACAGAAGCCGCGTTACGCCAGTCGCAAAAGATGGAAGCGGTCGGGCAATTGACCGGTGGCGTGGCTCACGACTTCAACAATCTGCTGACAGTGGTCAAAGCATCAACCGATCTGCTCAAGCGTAATCTGGATGAAGAGCGACGTCGGCGCTACATCGACGCGATCTCCGATGCGGTTGATCGGGCGAGCAAATTGACCGGGCAACTGTTAGCGTTTTCCCGTCAGCAGACACTGCGCCCGGAAGTCTTTGATGTAGGCAAGAGCGTCCGGACCATAGGCGAGATGATCAGTTCGTTGACCGGAGCGCGGATCAAAGTGCTGGTCGAGCTTCCTGCGCAGCCTTGCTACATCAATGCCGATGCCGGGCAGTTCGACACTGCGCTGATCAACATGGCGGTCAACGCACGGGATGCCATGAACGGCGAGGGCACGTTAAGAATTTGCGTCGAGGCGGTAGGTCAGATACCTGCCCGCCGGACCCATGCTGCAGTGGTTGCCGATTATGTGGCGGTGTCTTTGATCGACACCGGTTCTGGAATCGCGCCGGACTTGCTGGATCGTATTTTTGACCCGTTCTTCACGACCAAGGATGTCGGTAAAGGCACGGGTCTCGGGCTGTCACAGGTATTCGGCTTCGCCAAGCAATCCGGAGGCGAGGTGATAGTCGAAAGCGAGTTCTGCGAAGGTAGCAAATTCACTCTCTATCTACCTCGATCCATGGCTATGCCAAGTGCCGAATATGCGGCTCTGGACCTGGAGCTGCAGACCAGTGGCGAAGGTGCCCGATTGCTGGTAGTTGAGGACAATCCCGAAATTGGCGATTTTTCCAGTCAGACGTTAAGAGAGCTCGGCTACGACATTCACTGGGTCAGGAATGGCCTGGAGGCTTTGAAGGTACTGGCAGATCAGGCTGATACCTTTCAGGCGGTGTTTTCCGATGTAGTGATGCCGGGCATGAACGGTGTTGAACTCGCTCTTGAAGTCCAGAAGTTGTATCCGAAGCTGCCGATTGTTTTGACCAGTGGGTACAGCCCGGCTCTGGCTCAGGGTAATTCCCAGGGCTTTACCTTCCTGCAAAAGCCGTATTCGGTGGAAGCACTGGCCCGGCTGCTGCGTAACGAGATTAGTGCGCGGCAAGGTGGCTGCTGATGCCTCGCGGCTAAAGCCGCTCCTACGGATTCACGGTAGCGCTCTACGGATTCACGTTGATCGTAGGAGCGGCTTCAGCCGCGAGGGCAGTGGGTCTGACGAGGCATGAGTAGCGCTCATACAGATACTCTCGCGGCTAACATCACTCCCGCTGTGGATTTTGCACTTGCAGGCTCGCTCCACGTCGCTGTTGCAGCAGCTCAATCTGTTCCGCAGGCAGCAACTGCCGCAGGCTCTTGTACAGCACGCGGGTTTCCAGCAGGTTCCAGACCCTGAGCATGGTTTCCAATGCATCCAGTGGTTTGCTGATGAAATCCCTCGCACCTAAAGCCAGAGCGCGTATCCGGGTGTCGCGGGTCGCGTCGGCGGTCAGTACCAGAATAGGCAAGTATTCATGGGGTGAGATCCGCCGTCCGAGCTGTTCGAGTACGGCAAAGCCATCAAATTCAGGCATGTGCAGGTCGAGGATCACCAGATCCGGCTCGAAGCTGTTGAACAGCTCCAGTGTGTGCGTGGGTTGGGTAGTGCTGAGGACGTTCAGCAGTCCTTCACGGGCGAGTAACTGCTCCATCAGTTCGAGATTGGCACGCTGATCGTCAATCAGCAGGATGCGTAGGTCTTGAGTCATACAGGCTCCGTGAGGAACTGATCAATCTGGTCGTAGAACATCCGGACGTTGATGGGCTTGACCAGAATGGCCGTAGCGCCCGCTTCGCGTAACACCTTGTGAGTCATCGGCGTGGCGTCGGCGGTCATCATCAGGATCGGGATATTCGCAGTTTGTACGGCGCGACGCAGGCGGCGCAGTATTTTGATGCCGGAGATATCGGGAAGATTTATATCCAGAAGAATCAGATCCGGCGCATGCCGGGTAGCCAGATCCAGCCCCATCTGCCCCTGCATGCTGGAGAACAGTTGAATGCCCGAGCGCCGCTGCAAGAGGGTTTCTATCAGCGTCAGGCTGGCCAGGTTGTCTTCGATACACAGCACACTGGCACGATAGGGCGAAGAGGTTTGCCCCGGATTATCAATCACGGCACTGGGGGGCGAAGCGACCACCGCGGTCTCCGGCTGGATGACGGCGTGGGGCAAACTTAAAATGAAGCTGCAACCTTCATCCGTAGCGCTGAGTACCTCAAGGCTGCCGTCCATCATTTCCAGAAGATTCTTGCTCAGTGCCAGTCCAAGACCTGTGCCTTCAACCTGATGGTCGGCGTTCAGACGCTCAAACGGCCTGAACAGTTTGTGCAACTGATCCTTGGCAATGCCGGGGCCTGTGTCCGATACCGTGACAGAGACCTGCTGGCCACTGCGGGCAACCTGAAGGGTCACTTCACCCTCCGTGCGGTTGTATTTGATGGCGTTGGAGAGCAGGTTCAGCAGCACCTGCATCAATCGCTGGCGGTCGGCAATTACGCCTTCTTCGGGGCGAATGACAGGCAGGGGAGCGACACGGATCCGCGCTTCACTGGCCATAGGGGCAACCAGCGCCAGCGCTTCGTGCAGGACGGTGCCCAGCGCAATGCGCTCCAGATTGACCGGCAGGTGCCCGGACTCGATACGGGCAATGTCGAGCACCTCGTTGATCAAGGTCAGCAGGTGCTGGCCCGCCTTGAGGATGTGTCCGATCTGCTGACGCTGTGTCGGCAGCGGATCAATCTCCAGCAGTTGCGCAAAGCCGAGAATGGCATTCAAAGGCGTACGCAGCTCATGGCTCATGCGTGACAGGAATTCACTTTTGGCGCGGCTGGCGCGCTCCGCTTCTTCCCGGGCTGCGCTCAAAGCGATTTCGGCAGCATGACGGTCGCTGATATCCCGGGTCACCTTGGAAAAACCGCGCAAGGTACCGCTGGCGTCGTACTGGGCGCTGATGACCACGCTGGCCCAGAAGCGACTGCCGTCTTTGCGGCGTCGCCAGGCCTCTTCCATGAAATAGCCTTTGCTCCTGGCTTCTCGCAAGGCCATCTCTGGACGCTGAGGGCATTGTTCCGGCAAATAGAAAACGGAGAACGGTTGACCGATGATTTCCTGTTCGCTGTAGCCCTTTATGCGCTCTGCTCCGACGTTCCATGTCGTGACACGGCCGTTGGCATCGAGGGCGAAAATACCGTAATCCTTGACCGCGTCGATGATCAGCCGCAAGCGTTCTTCGTTATCCCTTAAAGCGCCTTCGCGCTGGGCCAGCAGGTGCGCAGCCTCCACCAGACGTGTGCCCAACTGGCCGATTTCGTCCTTTTCCGAAGGTTGCGGCATCAGAGGGTGACCCGCAGCCAGCAATTGCGCGTTGCGCTTCACATGTTCGACCCGGCTGACGATACCTCTGGACAGCAAAAGCATGGCTGCGACAGCCGCGAATACCCCGCAGCAGGCGGCCAGAAACGTGGCAAACACCAGTCGTTCACGGGTTTCCGCCGCGGCTGCAGTACGTTCTGCCAATAGCGTGGCTTCGCGATTGCGCATGGCGCTGATCTGCTCTCGCAAGGTGTCTAGCACCTGCTTGTTGCTCACGAGAATATCGGTAACAAGTGCCGGGTCCTCGCCATGGCCCTCACGCAGCTTCGCAAGGGCCCCCAGCTTGACTTTGATCAACGGAATGATGAGTTGCAGGCGATCACGGATTTCGGGGTCGCGAACGTTTGCATCCAGACGCTGCAAGGCTGCATCGATCAACGGTCCCGCGCTGTTGTAGGCCGGCAGGAAGTCTTCGCGGTGGGTGAGCAGATACCCGCGTTCGCTGGCGGCTGCCTCGGCGAGCAGGGTATGAACAGCCTGGATATCACCTTGTACCAGGAGCACCCGGCGAACGTCTTCCTCGGCACGAGCGGTCTGCCGTTCAGCGAGGTAAATCAGCACCAGCGATGACAGCAGGATCACCAGCGGCAGGGCGATCGCGATCAGCGCCTTGCCCCGCAGCGGCAAATCCGACCAGCGACTCATGTCCAGTTTCCGTCAGGCTGGGCGACCAGTCCGAGGGCGATGCCGCGCACCGCCGCCTGGGTTCGGTCAGAGGCATCGAGCTTGCTGATTACGCGCTCGACATGGGCCTTGACGGTGCCGGTGGCGATGCCCAGTTTTTCGCCAATCTCGCGATTGCTGAACCCTCCGGCAACCAGTCCCAGAACCTGACGCTCACGTTCGGTAAGGTTTTCCCGAGGCGTTGAACCCGCGGCGCGGCGGGTGGCGATGCGTCTCAGCAGGCGTGCGCTCATCGCGCTGTTCAGAGCGTCTTCTCCGGCAGCAACCCGACGCAAGGCACTGATGACCTCTTCGCGACTGGCGTCCTTGAGCAGATAGCCAGCCGCCCCGGCTGCTATGGCCGCTTCCAGATGGTCCGGACTGTCGTCCATGGTGAACATCACCACTTTCAATTCCGGCATCCGCTGGTGCAGCAGACGTGCAGCACCCAGGCCGTTTAGGATCGGCATGCGGACATCGAGAATGGCGATATCCGGGCGCAGACGTTCACAAAGCTCGAGGGCTTCCTGACCATCATTGGCTTGCCCCACGACTTCAAACTCGGGGTGTCCGGCCAGCAGTGAGATGAACCCTGCGCGGGTCACTTCATGATCGTCTGCCATGACCAGCCTTAATGTTCTACTCATGCCCGTACCTCGTTGTAGCCCAGCGGGACAATTGCACTCAAACGCGTACCTTTGCCGGGCTGGCTGACGCATTCAAACCGCCCGCCAACGAGGTGAGTGCGCTCCTGCATGGCAGTCAGCCCCAATTCGTCTGCCGAGTCATTTCTCAACGCTTGCCGGGCTACAAACCCCCGGCCCTGGTCTTCAATCAGTACGGCTACTTCCGTACCGCGCATTTGCAGGGCAAGCCGGACACTGCACGGGCCGGCATGCTTGAGGACGTTGTTGATGGCTTCCTGTGCGATGCGGAACAAGGTGATTTCAATGACATCCGGCAATCGCTCGGCATATTTGGCCGTCCATTGCACAGCGTGGCCGGCTTCGCGCAAGCGATCGGCTTCCTTGTCTATGGCCTGAAGGAGACCGAAGTCATCCAGCACAACCGGACGCAGGCCGCCAATGAGCTGTCGACCCTCGCCGACACAGTGCTGCGCCAGTTGCAGAATCGTTGAGAGTTCCTGGCTCAGCGGTTCCGAGAGCTCAGGGCACTGGCTGGCAAAACCTTGCAAGCGCTGGTGAAGACCCGCCAGGGTTTGTGCAAGACCGTCGTGGAGATCGTAGGCGACCCTTTTACGCTCATCTTCCTGAGCACTGAATAAACGATGAACCAGTTCGGACATGGCCCGCTCGCGAGCCGAGAGTGCGTCGAGCAAACGGCTGTTCTCCAGGTGTGCCGCCAGCAGGGTGGCCAGCAGCTGAAGAGACTGCAGATCTTCGGTATCAGGCGCCGCAATGTTCGCGCTGTTGGCCAGCAGAAGGGCAGCGAAGGGCTCGCCGTCGGCACCCAGTAGCGGTAAATGCAATACGCAGGGGATTTGTGCGCACGGTTGAACTCGCCACTCCGGCGTCAGGATTGTTCTGTCGAGAAGTGTCGTCAGTGTGTCGAAACGCTGTGGATTGCCATGGCTGGCGCTCACCCTTGAAGGTGCCTCGCCGTTCCATTCGAGGAGAATGCCCTGATCCAGCGCCAGAAACGCGCAGGCCCTTTGTAATGCGCGCTGGCGCATGGATGACGGCGAAAGGCGTGTCAGTTCCTGGCCGGTATCCACGAGCAATCGCAAGCGCGCTGCACGACTCTCCCATTGACGGTACTGACTGCGCAGGTTCAGCGCGCTGGCCGGATCTTCGGAAGGCTTGTGCATGTACTGCTCCAACACAGGGGCCGGATCCATTCGGCAGAAAGTGGCGCCATTAGACCTTTTCCGGTGCAGTACCGCTATCTGCCAAATGGCATAGACAGATCGCCCCAATCGGCTGATTTCCGCATCTTCGGGACGCGGCACAGTAGCTCCACCAAAAGCCGACAGGAATACCTTAAATGAAGCTGAACGTAAAAATATCTGCTGTGACTCTGATTGCTCTGCTGGCAACGCCCCTGGTCCACGCTGTGGACACCGCGCCGGTCAAGCCGCATTCCTACACGGAGATCGCCCCTCAACCGACTGATGTGAAAGATCGCGAAATCGCTGCACTGTTCGAACGCTGGAATCGCACGCTGCAGACCGGTGACTCCGCCAAGGTAACCGCCCTTTATGCGAAGAATGCGATTCTGCAGCCTACAGTGTCCAATAAAGTGCGTACCACCCCTGCGGAGATCAAGGATTACTTCGACCACTTTCTGCTGCTGAAACCGGTTGGGGTCGTCAACTTCCGTGAGATTCGTCGCCTGAATGAAAACAAGGCGCTGGACACCGGTGTGTACACCTTTACCCTCACCGAGGCTGACGGCACCAAACGTCAGGTCCAGGCACGCTATACCTACCTCTATCAGAAGATTAATGGTGAATGGCTCATCCTGAATCACCACTCTTCGGCCATGCCACAACAGTGATGAGGTCCACTCGTCAGTTACGCTGCACTTTGCGAGCTGCCTTGCTTCTTACGTGAGTAGCCCAACGCTGTTGGGCATTTACCTGGAGGTGAGTATGACGACCAATCAGCGCGACCCCGAGCAGGACCTGGGCTTCGACCCCGACTCTCCTGACCTTGCAGACCCGCAAGTCGATCCGGTAGGGCCAGCGGAGTCTCCTGAAGATGGGCATGACCTGAACAAGGACAAGCGTGTAAACGGCGATGAAAACTATCCGCCCTACAAAAGCGGCGAGTAACGCCTGTGTACATGATTTCGTGAAGTTCAGGCGCTGAGAAGGAAATGGGTACCCATTGTCGACAGTCTGATCTGTTCGGCGGAAAGCGGTCGGCTCAGAAAGAAGCCTTGTGCCTCATGGCAACCGTAGCCCCTGACCAGATCCATGCACTTGAAGGTTTCAATACCTTCCGCCACGGTTCGATAACCCAACTGGTGCGCCAGCTGAAACACAGACTGCGCGATGATGCGATTGCGCGGTTTGTTTTCAAGATCGGTAATGATCGATTTGTCCAGCTTGATAACGTTGGCCGGGATTTCATGCAGGTAAGCAAAGTTGCTGTAGCCCGTGCCAAAATCGTCGATGGCGACATCTACTCCAAGGGCGCGAATCTCGGCTAATTGGGCCAGAACATTGTTGCTGGCCCTTATCCATTCACCTTCGGTGATCTCAACCTCGACCCGATATGGGCCGATGTTGTGTTTTTCACACCCCGCCTTCAACGCCTTGGCGATATCAATGTGTTGAAAGTCCAGGGCTGAAAGGTTGAGCGAGACCTTGGCCTCGATGTCGTTCCAGCTCGCCGCGGCAGCGAGGGCATTCTCGATAACCCAGCGCGTCACAATGCTGATTTGCCCGGAACGTTCAATGAGCGGGATGAACTCAGCAGGGGATACCGGTCCGAAAACCGAGTGATTCCACCGAAGCAGTGCTTCGGCGCTGACCTGGCGACCGTCCTCAAGCCTGAAGCGTGGCTGGAATACCAACGAAATATCGCCGCTGGACAATGCGCCAGCCACGTCGTGGATCAGGGCGTCGGAACGACGAGACGCACAATTTGGGTCCTCATCCCAGACAGCCCAGTCAATTCCGTCCCGGGCAGCTGAGTCCGCTGCGGAGCGGGCCTTGCGCAGCAGGTCGCCAATTGATTGTTTTCCGTTTCCGCATACGGCAATGCCCATGCGAAGACCGGGTAAGGTGGAGATCGAGTCTTCGGCACAGGGTTCGCAAACCAGTGTGCTGAGGGTGCGAATCAGCTCGCTTTGATCCTTGGGTTTGGCTGGAATCAACAGGCACAAGTGACGCTCGCTGATATGGTAAGCCGTGAGCTCTTCACCCAGGACCTGGCTGAGGCGAGCAGTGATGTTCTTCGCTTTTGCATCAATAAGTCCGGAGTCCTGCTCCAGGGCAAAGCCATGAGTCCATTGGCTTTCAAGGACTTCAACGACCATCAGTACGCGTGTAGAGGCTTCCGCATCGAGCCATGGACCTGCGTTATCAGTCAGAAACTGCCGAAGATTGGGCAGGCCACTTGTGGCATTGCACATGCTGGTCTGCTGGCGCTGCTCAATCTGTGAAATCACCATCTCGGCCAGATCCTGCAGGACCAATGTTTCGGCATGGCTGAGTTGATGAGGAAATTTGTCGATAAGGCACAGGCTGCCTATTGCATGCCCGTCGCGCGTGATCAGTGGAGCTCCGGCGTAGAAACGAATACCTCCGTCAACCGTCACCAGCTCATTATCCATGAAGCGTGGATCAGCGCAGGCATCAACCACCTGCATGACGCCTTCCTGCTTGATCGTGTGCGCGCAGAAGGACTGATGGATAGGAGTTTGCGGCTTCGGGAAGCCGACTCTGCCCGCGAACCACTGACGATCTTTCTCCACCAGCGACACCAACACTGTGGGTACATTGAAATAGGCTGAAGCCAGTCGACAGATGCGATCAAAGTTCTCGTCGGCGGCCGTTTCCAGCCACTGAATGGCGCGGACCGCCGCGAGACGTTGTTTTTCGGCTTGTAATGATAATTGCATAGACGTTCCGGACAGCCGCAGAGTGGTCTCGGTATTGAGAGGCCTTGTGCCATCATAGCTGGGACGGCTTACTCTGAAGAAGGTTTCCTACGAACGGCAGTTTTTTAAATTTATGTGATGTCGTTCAGGTTGCGCCAGCAGGTGATTTGCCCGATACCAGGCGCAATGCGCTGGAAATGCTGCCAACAGCCGCAAAACCGGCCCCAATGGCAAGGGCCAGAACCGGTCCATGTTCACCACTGATACCGAAGCTCAAGGCGACCAGCGCTGCGCCCGTGGCTTGACCGATCAGACGTGCGGTGGCGATGGTGCCACTGGCACCGCTGGCTCGCTCCTTGGGAGCGCTGGTCATCAGTGCTTTCTGGTTTGGAGCCTGGAAGAACCCGAAGCCGAGCCCGCAGATGATCATGCGAATGCCGATTTCCCACGCACTGGCGTCGGCGGGAATCATCGTCAGCGAAATCATGCCCGCGCATAAAATCGCCAACCCGATGCCGCCCAGCATTCCTGGCGCATAGCGGTCTGACAGGCGTCCGGCAATGGGCGCAATCATAGCCACTACCACCGACCATGGAGTCATCAGGAAGCCAGTCTGGATCGGGTCGCGGCCCAGAACTGTTTCGAAAAAGAAGGGCAACGAGACAAACGCCAGACCCTGGGTGGCAAATGAACAGAAAGCGGTGAGGGCGGAGAGGGCGAACATCGGCCGCTTGAGCAAATCCAGCGGGAACATGGGGGCCGGGTGACCGGCTTCGCGCCGCAACATCAGTGCACCGGCGATCAGGAAGGCCGCCAAGGCGACCAGTACCCCGGTTTTAGAGCCCAATTGGGCCGCTTCACTCAAGGCGTAAATCAGTGCGCCGAAGGTAATCACGCTGAGCACAGCGGTCAGACGATCGAAAGTCAGGGTGCCAGGCTTGCTGGCGGGTAATGAATTCCAGGCGAAAACCAGCGCGAAAATGCCGAGCGGCAGGTTGATTGCAAACAGCCAGGGCCAACTGGCAACCGACAATACTAAAGAAGCGATGGTGGGGCCGGCTGCAAATGAAGTACCCACCACCAGCGCATTCATGCCGAGGCCCCGGCCCAGGCGCTCGTGAGAAAAAATCGAACTGATCAGCGCCGCATTGACGGCCATGATGGCGCTCGCCCCGAGCCCCTGCATGACGCGGGCGATGGTCAACGACGGCAGCGACCAGGCAAAGGTACAGAGCGCTGAAGACAGCACGAAAAGCATCAGCCCGCCCAAATACACCTTGCGATGGCCGATGACCCCGCCCAACGCAGCGAAAGGCAGCAAGGTCGCCACTGCAGCGAGCTGGTAGGCGTTGATGACCCATACCGAGGCGGCAGGCGACGCATTCAGATCAGCCGCGATACTGGGCAGCGCGGTATTCGCGATCGCGGTATCCAGTGTGGCGAGGGCGATAGACAACAGAATGGCAACCATCCCGCGAAACTCACGAGACGTCAGCCGGGTGGAGGTGGGTGAAGAGGTTCGATCCATTACCAGCAGGGCTCCGTTTATTCGAGCAGGGATGCCTGCTCGACGCAGACGCTAGAGTGATCCTGCTGTTTTATGCGGCTGCTGTGCAATGGTTTGTTGCAAAATGTTTTCAACGCTAAAGGCGCATCAGCTGTAGGAGCTGCCGAAGGCTGCGATGCAGTTTGTCAGGTAAACCGCGATCGCCACCCCGGCCACTCCCAGAGGAATGGGTTCAGCTCAGAGGAGCCATGTCGTCCCTTAGCTCAGCAAATCAGTCCCCAACTGGAACGCTACCCACAACGCCAGACCTGTCGCGAATACCAGAGCAATGTTCTCGAACAGGTTGTTGCGGTATTGCTTGTCGAGCAGCTTTTTCTGGTTGGACATGATCAGCAGGCCCAGCGAGATGATAGGCAGGCCGATGATGTTCAGTGCGTTCACGCCAATGGTCAGGGTCACGAAGTCCGGCATGCCGGGCAGTGACCACACCAGTGGAGTGACCAGAATGAACAACATGAACCACTTGTGCATCGGGTCTTTGTGGAACTCCTTCCCGTATTTCTCGCGACGTTTCGGGAGGATGTGCTGGAAGGCATCGGTGATCAGCATCGGGAAGGCGGTGGTCTTGCCCGCGATGCTGGCGAACAGCGTTGCGAACACACCCACGAAGAAGATGTACCAGCCCGCCGAGCCAAAGAACATTTCCAGGGCTTTGCCCAGGTCTTGCAGGTTGGTCACCTGAATGCCGTTCGGACGCAGAATTTCCGCACCCACAACCCAGATTGCCAGGTTGATGATAATGCCGACGAATACCGCAAACAGCAGGTCATTACGCTGCATGCGCTTGTGCTCAGGGCCGATCCAGCCTTTTTCGCGCATCACATACGGGTGTACAAAGTTAGCGATAGAACCGGCAACTGCGCCGATCACCGAAACCGCCACCAGCAGTGCGCCGTGTACGCCTTCATCCGGCGGGATGCTGAAGCCAATGGTGCCTTTGAGGATTCCGACCATATCCGGTTTGGACATGATCGCCAGTGCCAGAAACGCCAGCGTCATCAGTGCCAGCAGGCCCTTCATGACACCTTCAATCATGGTGTAGATGTTGCGTCCCACCAGCAACCAGACCACGATCACGACTGCGAAAGAGCACAGCAACGGTTGGTTGATATGCAGCAGCATGGCCAGTGCTTCGCCTGCGCCCTTGATCATGTAGGCATTGATCAAATGCCCCATAAGCAAGGCGTAACCGAGCATGAACCAGGCAAAGATTGGATGGAGTTGGGCGTAGCCTTCGAGGATGCTCATACCCTTGTTATTGCAGAGCTGGAAGCGGGCAATGATGTTGACGATCAGGAATCTGAGGAGCAGCGAGACCGCCAGCACCCACATCATGGCGTAGCCGTAGTTGGCGCCAGCCACTGAAGAGGTGATCAGGTCACCGGCCCCCAACCATGACAGCACCGCGATAATGCCGGGGCCAAGAAGCTTGGTGACTTTGGCGAAGACCGATTCACGCGCAGCAGTAGCTTTTTTATCGACTGAGCTGGTGCTCGTCATAGGAGTATCCCCATTGTTATTTTTAGTGAGACGGCTGCAAGTCGAACATAACGTCAGACGTCGTACAACATGAGATTTTTGATGGAGTGTGTGCAGATGTTTCGGCGGGAGAGGCGTAGGGTGTGCAGCGTTATGCGGGTTAACAGAGCTTTGGATATGAAGTTCGACGTGGAACCGGGTTTAGCCGGGGATGTGCCTATACAGATAGTGCATTTGTATCGGCGGAAAAGCCGACTTCCCGGCTGAAGTCGGTCCCACGTCAAGAGATATCCAGGTGGATGCTGTCCGTGACACGGAAGCCGCCAGTCTAACCCCCATCGGTATCGATATCTGCATCCTTGCCTTGTGTTGGATGCAGATTATTGGGGACTTTTTCCGGTTTTTCTTCAGGCTCGTAATCAGGCGTGTAGGTGTTGCCACCTGAGTCCTGATTCTGCTGGAACTGGGTATCAGGCTGACCCTGCGGCCTACCCTGAGATTGAGAATCATACCCCTGAGTCTGCTGCTCCTGAGTCGGTGTGTCCGGGGCATTATCCGGCTTGATCGCCGGGTCGTTACGGTCGACTGGATCCTGATTTTGATCGCTCATTGTTCACCTCTGATTATTGTTCAGCTGCGATGGCTTACAAAAATCTGAGGACGTTGTGTCCGGGTCGTTCGATCAATATGACGACCGGCAATCGATCCGTTTATAAATGAGCGCCATCTTTGCGGATGACGCTCATTCAGCAGCGCGAGCGCGATCAGCCGTACAGACGCTCAAATGGCAGCCAGCGCGCAAATGCACCTTCTTCGACCCAGGCACGCGCCGCCGCGATGTCCGGGGCGAAATAGCGATCTTCGTCGTAGTGGGCGACTTCACTGCGGATCATGGCGAGCACTTCGCTGAGTTTTTCCGAGGTGCGCAAGGGGGCGTGCAGATCGACGCCTTGCGCAGCGCCCAGCAGTTCAATCGCTACCACCGCGCTGCTGTTACCCGCCATATCCAGCAAGCGCCGCGCAGCAAACGTTGCCATGGAGACGTGGTCTTCCTGGTTGGCTGAGGTGGGCAAGCTATCAACCGAAGCAGGGTGGGCCAGGGTCTTGTTCTCGGATGCCAATGCGGCGGCGGTGACCTGAGCAATCATGAAGCCCGAATTCAGGCCGCCTTCCTTGACCAGAAACGCAGGCAGGCCGGAAAGCGCCGGGTCTACCAGTTGTGCGATGCGACGCTCCGACAGTGCACCTATTTCCGAAATCGCCAACGCCAGCACATCGGAGGCCATGGCGACGGGTTCCGCATGGAAGTTACCACCTGACAACACATCGCCATCAGCGCTGAATACCAACGGGTTATCCGATACCGCATTGGCTTCGCGCAGAAACACACCTGCGGCGAAACGCATGTGATCCAGGCATGCGCCCATCACTTGTGGCTGGCAGCGCAGGGAATACGGGTCTTGCACACGGCCGCAATCCACGTGCGACTTGCGGATCTCGCTGGTGGCCAGCAGCTCGCGATACAGGACTGCCACGTCGATTTGGCCCGGTTGACCGCGTACCGCTTGAATACGTGGGTCGAACGGTACGTCTGAGCCTTTCAAGGCTTCAACACTCAGGCTACCGGCGACCACGGCGGCGGTGAACAGCTTTTCGGTGGCAAACAGGCCCCGCAGCGCCAGAGCAGTGGACACCTGGGTGCCGTTGATCAGCGCCAGGCCTTCTTTCGGGCCCAGCACCATGGGCTCAAGCCCTGCCAGCGCAAGACCTTCGACAGCGTCCATTTCGCGACCCTGATGACGCACCCGACCCACCCCGATCAGCACGGCGGACATGTGCGCCAGCGGTGCCAGATCCCCTGACGCCCCCACCGAGCCTTGCGAGGGGATGCACGGATAAACCCGGGCGGCGTACAGTGCGCTCAGGGCCTGGATGACTTCCCAGCGAATCCCGGAGAAACCCCGGGCGAGCGAGCCCACTTTCAGCGCCATGATCAGCGCCACGCTGGCGTCATCGAGCAATGGACCGGTACCGGTGCAGTGGGAAAGCAGCAAGTTACGTTGCAGTTTGGCCAGTGACTCGGTGGGGATGGACGTGCGGGCGAGCAGGCCAAAACCGGTGTTGATGCCATACACGGTGCGTTGGTTGGCAATGATTTCGTTCACGGTGCGGGTGCTGGCGTCGACCACTTCACGGGCAGATGGATCAAGCTCGAAAGGGCTTTGCTGCTGATAAATGGCGCGCAACTGATCGAGATTGAATTGACCTGGCTTGAGTAGAAGTGCTGCTGGCATGGTGCGCTTTCCTGCTTGAGTTGTAGTTTTTGCCGAACCGGCTCGGGAATTATCCACGAGGTCGAGTTTGTGAGTTATATCATCCTGTATATACAAGATAAGGCAAAAGCCGGGCCAAGCAAATATGTTCCCGGTTTTGTTGGACTGTAGATGATTTGTGTTGGTGGGCTGCGGCGTGCCTGTCACCGAAGGTGGCACCGACCGGTGCGTGATGCCCGGCTTTGGGGCGGCTGGAAACGTTTGAGTGTGGAGGTTGCGTTCGTTTGGCAAGCACTGGATCTGTAGGAGCTGCCGAAGGTTGCGATCGCGGTAAGTCAGGATAAATACATCGCAGCCTTCGGCAGCTCCTACATAAGACGTACTTCAATCCCTCAAGATTGCAGATACATCGAACCGTTATTTTTTCCCGGCCAGCGCCTGCGTCACCTGCCCGATATTCCCCTGCAACTCGGCCAGTGGGTCTTCACCGTCCAGAGTCAGGACCAACAACTTGCTACCTGCCGCGCTGATGGCAGCCTTCACCGGCTCCGGCGGCTGGCGATGATCCAGGACCAATGCAACGTCGTTGTCCTTGAGGGTCTCGGTCAATTTTTGCAGTGCTTCGGGCGTCCATTGATCGTCGGGCAGTATTTGTGTTCCCGCCAGTTCCAGATTCAAGCCGCTGATCAAATAGCTCAGATGGTCGGAGAGGCTGACCACGCTGAGGTTATCAGCGCTGGCCAGGCTCGCTTCGCTGTCGGCAGTCAGTTTCAGCAATTGCTGTTTCAGGGCCGACAGGTTGGCCTCGATACGCGGTTTTGCGGCGGGCGCCAGCCTCACCAGATCGGCAGCCATGACGTCGGCCATGCGGCCCATATTATTGCTGGAAAGCCACGGTTGACTGTTCAGGCCATCCACGCCCTGGCCCGGCTGGACGGCAATACCCGGCAAGCTGCCGTCTACAGGGCGTGCAGCGTCGATTTCGACAATGCGGATATTGCTGCGCCGAGCATTGGGATACAACGGATCGTCAGCCCAGATGGAACGCAGACCGATCACCGCATCAGCATCCGTTGACAATTTACGCAGCGCTTCGACACCGCGACCGGTGAAGTACGCCGTCTGGCGTGAACCGGGCAGGTTAGCTGCGGCGGCGCGTTCCAGCACTACACCGGTGTCCTTGAGCAGGATCTGCCCGAGGCCGAAGGTGATCGGCAGGCTGGCCAGAACCCGTACAGGTTTCTGATTCTCTGGCGCAGTGGGCGCGGCGTGAGTCGTGGCGGCAAGCAAGCCGGAGAGGGCCAGTGCCAGGGTCAATTTACGCAACATTTATCCAATATTCCCTTTGAGGCTTGGTACCGTGCCGCGAGCGATGGCAGCCAGAGCGAAGGCCATGCCGGCGACCAGAATGATCGCCGCGCCGGACGGTACAGGCAGGTCGAAAACAATCGGCAACAGAATGCCGCACAAGGTGCTGACGGTGGCGATGGCCACTGATACCCAGAAGAAGCCTTTCAGCGACTGGCTGAGCAGTCGGGCAGCTGCAGCCGGGATCACCAGCAGTGCGCCCACCAGGATTGCGCCGATGACTTTCACTGCGGCGACGGTAATCAGCGTCACCAGAATCACGAACAGGTAATCCAGCGTTTTCACCGCAACGCCCCGCACGGCAGCGAGTTGCGGGTTGAAGCTGGCCAGCATGATCCGGTTGTAAAGCGGCAGGCTCAGGCCCATGACCAGTGAACCGACCACGGCGAGGACCAACAAATCGCCGCCGTTGACCGTCAGCACCGAGCCGAACAGCACGTTCTCCAGAATATGGATGTTGATCTTGCCTGCCAGAATCAGCAGCAGGCTGGCGCCGAAGGCCAGCGATACCGAGAGGAACACGCCGATCAGCGTATCCGGTGCCAGGCCGGTGCGATTGCGCAGGTAGTTGAGGACGATGCCGAACAACAGGCAGTAGCCAAACAGTGCGCCGTACGGGCTGGTGTAGGGCTCGCCGAGCAGGATGCCGATGGCAACACCGGTCAGCGCGGCATGGCCCACTGCTTCGGAGAAAAACGCGAAGCGCTTGACCACCACCAGCGTGCCCAGACCGCCGAGGACCGGGCCGATCAGCAGCCCCGCCAGCAACGCGTTGACCACGAAGCCGTAGGCCAGGGCTTCCGGGAGATAGCCGGACGACGCCAGCCCTTGAATGAAAAGACGAAACTGCTCGTAGTCCATCACACAACGCTCCCTTTTGATGTGGCAGCGGCGCGAGGATGGGCGGAGAACAAAGTCAGCAGGCGGTCCGGTGTCAGTGCGGTGGCCGCCGTTTCGTCGAACAGCACCCGGCGATTCAGGCCGGTGACGTTATCGGCCAGTCGTTTCACCGCCTCCAGGTCGTGCTCAATCCAGAGCACGGTGATACCTGCCTTGCGCCAGTCACCCAGCAGACGTTCGAACACTTGAATGCCGGCCTCATCCAGTGCCGACATCGGTTCGTCGAGCACCAGCAGTTGCGGCGCCGGGATCAGGCCCTGAGCCAGCAGTACGCGCTGGCGTTCGCCACCGGACAACGCGCCCATGCGCCGCTTGCGTTTGTCCTGCATGCCGACCCGCTCCAGCGCCTCACCGATGGCCGCTGCGTAATGTTTTGACAGGCCGAGAAACGCCGGGCGACGTTGACACATGGCGGCCATGAAATCGTCGACGGTGATCGGCAGACCACGGTCGAATTCCAGCGCTTGTGGCACATAGCCGATGAGTCCGGGCGAGCCGGGCCATTGCAGGCTCAACTGACCCTGATGGGGCATCTGGCCGAGCATGGTTTTGATCAGCGAGCTTTTGCCGCCACCGTTCGGGCCCACCAGTGCATGAATGCTGCCCGGGCTGACCTTGAAACTGACGCGATCGAGAATCACCGTGCGGCCCAGGGTCAGGCTGACATCCGCGAATTCCACGCCCGGTCCGTTGCCGGTAATCGTGATTTTTTCAGCAGCGGTCATGCTCCGGACTCCTGAATGGCGCGCACAACGGTATCCAGATTGCCCGCCATTTCCTTCTCATACTTGTCGGCGGTGTACTCACCGTAGGAAATGTGCGACAGCGGATAGAGCTTCACACCCGACTCGCGCTGGATGGTTTCGACGTAGGTCGAGGGGAAGTCCATCTCCGAGAAAATCACTTTCACGTCCAGCTCGCGCAATTGATCGATGGTTTTCTTCAACTGACTAGGGCTTGGTTCTATGCCGTGCGCAGGCTCGACCACGGCTGTCACTTCCAGGCCAAATTCACGCAACAAGTAGTCATAAGCGGCATGTACGGTGGCCACACGCAGATCGGCATTGGGAGCCTTGGTCAGCTTGGCCAGTGCATCAGCGCGCATCTGACGCAGACGTTTGCCGTAGGCGCGTGCATTGGCGGTGTAGGTTTTGGCGTTGTCGGGATCAAGCTTGCCCAGCTCGCGGGCGATGTTGTTGACCTGCGCGATGGACGCACTGATCGACAGGAAAGTGTGCGGGTTGACCACTTTGCCCGCGCCCCGCGCAGCCACACCGGTTGCGGCCAGCAACGGCACGTCGGCGTTGGCCTCGATCACCGGGATATCCGGTTTCTCGCTGGCAGCGATCATGCGGTCGGCGAAATCGTCGTGACCCACGCCGTTGAGCACCACCACGTCCAGCGAGCCGATGCGCTTGATATCGTCGGCACGTGGTTCGTAAGCGTGAGGGTTGAAGCCGGCCGGAATCAGCGGCACGACTTCGGCCTTGTCACCTACGATGTTGGCGACATAGCTGTAATAAGGATGAAGGGTAATACCAATCCGCAAGCGCTTGGCGTCGGAATGAGCCAGTGGCGAGAGGAGGGTGGCCAGCAGGCCGACCAGCACAACGCGCAGCAGCGGGCGGCGTTTCAGAGAAATAGGCATGGGCAAGAAGTCTTCTTTCAAATAAGTGCGTGGGGATCAGTGTTTGTGCTGGCGGGTCACGCCTGCATCAAACTGGGCGACGACTTGCTTCCAGCCCGAAGCAATCAGGGCCTTGTCGCTGACATCGGTGATGCCATTGCTGAGCGAAGGACTGCGATTGATCCAGATGTCGGCCTGGGCGTCATCGGCTGTTCCGATACGCAACAGAAACGATCCTGCAACGGCGGGGTTCTGACTCAGCCCAACGTAGGACTTGTCGACCATTTGCCAGGCATGTCCGCCACGGCTCACCGAACTGGCGTCCTCGACAAACGGGGCGAGACCTTCATCGCTGAGTTGTTGCGGCGTTACCGGAGTGGCTTGCTCGGGTGCCAGCAGGCGGATTTCGTCCAGGGTGACGCGCAGGTCGGCGTAAATGCCTTGTTCGGACGCCGTCAGGTCGCGACGGGCATCCAGTTCATGGGCAGCTACGTTTTGCACGTCCTGGCGTTCCCCGTGCCAGCCGATGACTGTTCCGGCAACCAGAAGAATGATCAGACACAACGCCAATACGTAAAGCGTTTCGTGACCGGCACCCGCCGGACGGACGACTTGATGGGTCGGGCTACTCATGGGGCTTCGATATCCGCCTGGTCAATTTCGACCACGTGACCAGGACCTGCGTCGAACAGGACATAGAACTCAGAGGCCGGTTTTTTGAAGGTCACTGTCGAGTCTTCACCCAGCTTGCCGGGCACCAGAATGGTTTCGTCGTAGCCGATCACGTCGAGGGTCACGCCCGGCGCACCGCTGCCATCGGAAAAGCCGCCGGTGCAGCGAATCTGTTCGTTATCGATCTGTTTGCACTCGCACATCGGGTTGTGCGCCAGCGCAGTGCTGCTCAGCCCCAGGCCGATCATCCCCGTTGCTATCAAGGGCAGCGCTTTGACACCCAGCCAGCGCAGATAAGGTCTGCCGATCATCGTTTGACTCCTTGTTTTTTCAGCCAGGCTACGGTCGCGGGAGAGGCCTGTGATAACGGAATGGACGCCTGATGCATCGAACCGTCCCAGCCTTCCATGGTGATCCACAGATCGGCGTCGGGTTCGGTGCGTTCAGGAATCTGCATAAAGGCGCTCATGCGATAGGGGGAGCCAAAGAAAATCACCCCGGCGGCACGCAGGCTGCGCGGCTTGCCGATGCGCAGGTAGGTCGCCTTGACCGTGTTCGCACATTCGGCGCAGAGCGCGGCGTTAAATGTTTTGGTGTAGCCGGAAGCACCTTCCAAGCGTGGTGCCTCATCAAAGAACTCCGCCATGCGGATACTCCACGGCCCGACCTGAACCTCGCCGATCTCGCGCTGGCCAAGGCCGCTGTCACCACGGAACAGTGCCATTTCGGTGAAGTATTTGGGCATGAACCCCAAGGGGATAAGCACCAGCAGGATGTTTATATGAAAACGCCATTTGTGCCAGAAACGGCCCAGGGGCGACGGTTGTGTTGCGACGGCGGCCTTGCTCACAGGGTGTTCTCCGGAATCTTGCTGACCATGGGCGCAAGCGTCTGCTGTCTGGCGCTGGCGCGTTCGAGCTTTTCACTGCGCTTGAGCGCGTTGACGGTTGCCTGAGCAGTACGTTTGGTCCAGATCAGCAGGCCGCTGAGGACCATCATGCTCAGGATCAGGGCGAAGAAGGTCCAGATCAGCTTGATCCAGATCCCGCCGAAGTCTCCGGTGTGCAGAGGACGCATGGATTCGGTGACGAACTCCAGGGTCGAGCGATCCGATAGCAGATGTGAGGTGGCGATTTCACCGTTGTAGGGGTTGATCTCCGCAGTCTGGAACATCAATGGGTACCAGCTGCGGCCCGACACACTGATATTGCTGTAGGCGTTGAGCGGCATGCTGATGGAGCTGGGCTCCAGGCCGGGAATCTTCTCGCGGGTAATCTCGACGGCCTTATCGAGGCTGATCATCGGCGCCGGGCTACCGTCTGCCGTCAGCGGCACACTGGCGTGGGGAATGACCGAGGCGATGGGCGACTGGCTGGAAATACTGATCTGGTTATCGAACAGGATGGCCTGGATCAGGAACCACATGCCGGTGATGGAAATGACAGCGATGAACCAGATCGACCAGATTCCGCTGAGGCGGTGGAAGTCACCCCAGAAAATCCGTGCGCCCTGGCTGATGCGCAGCGTAGGTTTGAAAAAGCCTTTCCAGAATTTCTTGTAGACCACCAGCCCGGTCACCAATGAGGCCAGCAGCGGAATACTCAACAGCGACACCATGTACCAGCCCCAGGAGAAGCCGTTGGTGAACGGCACCAGCCACCAGCCATGCAGGGCACGGGTGAAGGCGGGGAAGTCGAAGGACGGCGCAACACCCTGAAGCACCCCGGTGTACGGGTTGGCATAGGCGACAACGGAGCGGCCACCTGGATAAGTGGCGCGAACGTTCAAGGCGAAGTAGTCACCATCGGGTTCCGAGATCCTGCCGACTTTTATCTGCGGGTCATTACGCTCTATGGTCGCCTTGACTGCTTCAAAGCTCAGGCGCGGGGCATCGCCGGACGGCGGATTGGCGCGCATTTCCGGGTTGACCAGCCACATGATCTCTTTGCTCACCACGGCCAGCGTCCCGGTGAAACACACGATCAGGACGAAGAACCAGATGGGCAGAGCCAGCCAGCTGTGGACGAGAAACCAGATTTTTGAACGGGACTTCTTGGACATGGAGTAACGGTCTCGATTCACGGTGTAGAGCAGCCCGATGATTGTTCGGGCGTACGGTGTCGATAAAAAGCAGTTATGGCTGTTGCCATTGGGACTGCTGCATATTACTAGGACGGATGAGAATCAAATACTCCCAGTGTTAATTCTCATTACAAATTTAAAAGATGTATCTGGATGTGTTTTTTTGAGTGGGTGCAGATGGTTGGGGGATGTGGGGATGTCGGCAATTGCGGGGTGGTCAAACGGGTATCTGTACTTAGTGATTTATGTGTACATATCCGTTACCCGACAACGGATATACACACAAAAACCGCCATCTTTACGCCATCTTTACGCCGCTCCCCACCCCTCGCTCTCGTTCCTTTACACCCACTCTCACGACAATTACCCCACACGCGGCAATCGCCGTAGAGACGGAGTAATTCGATGAGCGCTGTAGACGGGGTATCACTGTTGTTGGCCGCAGGGTTGTTCATCTACTTGCTGGTTGCGCTGTTACGCGCTGGCCAGAACTAGGAGTGGAGCCGCCATGCACAGTTATGACTATCTATTGATTCTGGCCTTCCTCGCACTGGTGCTGCTCCCCGCGCCCTTGTTGGGGCGTTTCTACTATCGAGTGGTGGAAGGCGAGCGCACCTGGCTGACGCCGGTTTTGCGACCGGTTGAAAACCTCTGCTATCGCCTGTCGGGTGTTGATCCGGCTGTCGAGCAGAACTGGAAAACCTATCTCTGGGCCTTGCTGGCCTTCAACCTTGCCGGTTTCGTCCTGCTGTTCGCGATGCTCCTGGGGCAGGGCGCTCTGCCGCTTAACCCGCAACAATTGCCGGGCATGGAATGGTCACTTGCGTTCAACACCGCCATGAGCTTCGTCACCAACACCAACTGGCAGGCCTACAGCGGCGAAGCGTCGTTGAGTTACCTGAGCCAGATGGCTGGCCTGACCGTGCAGAACTTCGTCAGCGCCGCGACCGGTATCGCCGTGCTGTTGGCGTTCTGCCGTGGTATCAGCCGTCGCTCGACGCAGAATCTCGGCAACTTCTGGACCGACATGACCCGCGTCACACTCTACGGCTTGCTGCCATTGTGCATCGTGTTGGCGTTGTTGCTGGTCTGGCAGGGCGTGCCACAAAGCTTCGCTCACTACATTGATGCGCTGACCCTGCAAGGTGCGGATCAAAGTCTGCCCATGGGCCCGGCTGCCAGTCAGATCGCGATCAAGCAACTGGGTACTAACGGGGGCGGCTTCTTCGGTGTCAACTCGGCGCACCCGTTCGAGAATCCGACCGCGTGGAGCAATCTGTTTCAGTTAGCGTCGATTCTGCTGATTCCGGCAGCGCTGGTGTTCACCTTCGGCCATTACGTTAAAGACATGCGTCAGAGCCGGGCAATCATGGCCTGCATGTTGACCTTGCTGATCATTGGCGGGACCGTGTCGATGTGGGCCGAATATCAGCCCAATCCGACGTTGAATGTCGCTAACGTTGAGCAGACCGCTCCGCTGGAAGGCAAGGAAAGCCGCTTCGGCACAACCGGCACCGTATTGTGGGCCACGGCGACTACGGCGGCGTCCAACGGCTCGGTGAATGGCATGCATGACAGCCTCAACCCGCTGAGCGGCATGGTCGCGCTGGCCAATATGATGGTCGGCGAAGTGATCTTCGGTGGTGTCGGCGTGGGCCTGAACGGCATGCTGCTGAACGTCCTGATCGCAGTGTTTCTGGCCGGATTGATGATCGGCCGTACCCCCGAATACCTCGGTAAAAAGCTGCAGGCCCATGAGGTCAAGCTGCTGGTCGCGACGTTGCTGGTAATGCCCGTCGGCGTATTGGTGCTGGGTGCCATCGCCGCGACTTTGCCTGGCTCGATAGCGTCGGTAAGCAATCCCGGACCGCACGGTTTCAGCCAGTTGCTGTACGCCTACACCTCGGCGACGGCCAATAACGGCTCGGCGTTCGGTGGTTTCAGCGCCAACACCGTATTCCATAACTTGATGCTCAGTCTCGCGATGTTCATCGGTCGCTTCGGCTACATCCTGCCGGTACTGGCGCTGGCTGGCAGTCTGGCGATGAAGAAGAGCGCGCCGCTGGGCCTGAACAGCTTCCCGACCCACGGCCCGCTGTTCGTCACCTTGCTGACCATGACGATCCTGATTGTCGGCGGCCTGACATTCCTGCCGACCCTGGCTCTAGGGCCGATTGCCGAACATTTGAGTCTGGGTTTCTGAGGAGCCGACCATGAATATGCATATCGCTAAACCCGAGCCGTCCGAACCAAAACCAGTGCAAGCGCAGCCTTCCACTGAGACGGTAAAAACCGGTTTCGCCGCCTTGTGGCGTCCGGCATTGATTCAGGCGTTCGTCAAACTTGATCCTCGTCAGTTGGCGCGCTCGCCGGTCATGCTGGTGGTGGAACTGACTGCGATCCTCACCACGGTGCTATGCCTGATCCCCGATCCGGCTGTTTCCACTGGCGTTGCGGTGCAGATCGCCCTTTGGTTGTGGTTCACCGTGTTGTTCGCCAACTTTGCTGAAGCCCTGGCGGAGGGGCGCGGCAAGGCACGCGCCGATAGCCTCAAAGCAGGCAGCGAAGGCCTGAAGGCGCGCCGTCGTGATGAGTCGGGCCGTTTCAGTGTGGTCAACGCCACCGTCCTGCGTAAAGGCGATGTGGTGCGGGTCGAGGCCGGTGAGATGATTCCCGGCGACGGCGAGGTCATCGAAGGTATTGCTGCGGTCAACGAGGCGGCGATTACCGGTGAATCCGCGCCAGTGATTCGTGAATCGGGTGGTGATCGCTCGGCGGTGACCGGCAATACCCGGCTGGTCTCGGACTGGTTGCTGGTGCGCATCAGCAGTAACCCCGGTGAGTCCACGCTGGACCGGATGATCGCTCTGGTGGAAGGCGCCAAGCGGCAGAAAACCCCCAACGAAGTGGCGCTGGATATCCTGTTGATCGGCCTGACGCTGATCTTCCTGTTGGTGGTGGTAACCCTGCAACCATTCGCCCACTTTGCGGGCGGGAGCTTGCCCCTGGTGTTTCTCGTGGCGCTGCTGGTGACGTTGATTCCGACGACTATTGGCGGCCTGCTTTCGGCCATCGGTATTGCCGGGATGGACCGCCTGGTGCGCCTCAATGTGATCGCCAAATCCGGGCGCGCCGTGGAAGCGGCGGGTGATGTACACGTACTGCTGCTGGACAAGACCGGGACCATTACCTTCGGCAACCGCCGTTGCAGCGCACTCTATGCCGCGCCGGGGGTGACCCCGAAAGAGCTCAGCGAATCCGCGCTGCTGGCCTCACTGGCCGACGACACGGCGGAAGGTAAATCCATCGTCGAATACCTGCGTAACCTGCATCCGATGGTCGAGCCAAAACCTGCCGACGTCACCGGTGTGCCATTCAGCGCTGAAACCCGGTTGTCGGGCGTTGACTATCAGAACCGGGTGTATCGCAAAGGCGCAGTGGATTCGCTGTTGGCTTTTGTCGACATGCAGCGCAGTGATTTGCCTGCATCACTGGCCCGGGAAATCGACGGCATTGCCAAGACTGGTGGCACGCCTTTGCTGGTGTGTGTCGACAAGAAGTTGATCGGTGCGATTCACCTCAAGGACGTGGTCAAGCCAGGCATTCGTGAACGGTTTGCCGAACTGCGCAAGCTGGGCATTCGCACCGTGATGGTGACCGGTGATAACCCGCTGACCGCTGCGGCGATTGCCGCTGAAGCCGGGGTCGATGATGTGCTGGCCGAAGCCACCCCAGAGAAGAAGCTTGAGCGTATTCGTGCCGAACAGAACGACGGCCGTCTGGTGGCGATGTGTGGTGACGGTGCCAACGACGCTCCGGCGCTGGCTCAAGCCGACGTCGGCATGGCAATGAATGACGGCACCCAGGCTGCACGGGAAGCGGCCAACATGGTCGACCTCGACAGCGACCCGACCAAGCTGCTGGACGTAGTACAGATCGGCAAGGAATTGCTGGTAACCCGTGGCGCGCTGACGACCTTTTCCATCGCCAACGACATTGCCAAGTACTTCGCGATATTGCCCGCGCTATTCGCGGCGATCTATCCGCAACTGGGCGTGCTGAACATCATGCAACTGGCCAGCCCCCAGAGCGCGATCCTTTCGGCCATCGTTTTCAACGCCTTGATCATCGTTGTGCTGATCCCCCTGGCCCTGCGCGGTGTACGTGTCCAGGCGGCCAATGCTGCGCAGTTGCTGCGTCGTAACCTGCTGATTTACGGGCTGGGCGGGATTGTCGTGCCTTTCGTGGGGATCAAGTTGATTGACCTGATTCTGGTTGGCTTGGGGTTGGTTTAACTGAAGGAAAACTGACCTGTGGGAGCTGGGCTTGCCCGCGATTATTTGTGAACCCGCTCGCGAGCAAGCTCTGCTCCCACAAGAGTTTGCATTTCAAATTCGATTTATGAGGATTCTCACCATGTCCACCATCATCCGTCCCGCCCTGAGCCTCCTGGTATTGATGACCCTAATCACAGGCGTCGCTTATCCGCTGGTCGTCACCGGCGTTGCTCAGGTCGCTTTCCCGGATCAGGCCAACGGCAGCTTGATCCACGACGCCGACGGCAAGGTCCGCGGCTCGCAGTTGATCGCCCAGTCCTTCACCGGAGACGAGTGGTTCCACTCGAGGCCTTCCGCAGGTGCTTTTGCCACGGTCGCCAGTGGTGCCAGCAACCTTTCCCCAAGCAACCCGGCACTCGCTACGCGGATCAGCGAAGACGCCACGAAAGAAGTTGTGCCAGGTCAGGGCCCGGTGCCGTTGGCGCTGCTGACAACTTCCGGCAGCGGTCTTGATCCGCACCTTTCACCCGAGGCCGTTGCATACCAGACCGTCAGAGTGGCCAAGGCGCGCAAGCTTTCCGTCGAGAAAGTCCAGGGGTTGATCGAGGCCAATACTTTGCGGCCCTTGATCGGTCCGCCGGTGGTCAACGTTTTGAACTTGAATCGCAGCCTGAATGAGTTAACGTCTGCGCAACAACAAGCACAGCTTTGAGTGAGCAATATGAGTGATTCCGGCCGTGCCGATGCGTTACTAGCCCAGATGCCCGGAGACGGGCGCGGTCGACTCAAGGTATTTCTCGGCGCCGCGCCGGGTGTGGGCAAGACCTACGCCATGTTGCAGGCCGCTCACACTCAGTTGCGCCAGGGCGTGGCGCTTATCGCTGGCGTCGTCGAAACCCACGGTCGGGCCGAGACCGAAGCGCTGCTGAGCGGCTTGCCGCAGCAGCCATTGGTTCGCTCGGAATATCGCGGCGTGACGCTGGAGGAAATGGACCTCGACGGTCTGCTCAGGCTCAAGCCGAAACTGGTGCTGGTCGACGAACTGGCGCACAGCAACGCGCCCGGCAGTCGTCATGCCAAACGCTGGCAGGACATTCAGGAACTGCTGGCCGCTGGCATTGACGTTTACACCACGGTCAACGTCCAGCATCTGGAAAGCCTCAACGATCAGGTCCGCGGCATTACGGGCGTGCAGGTTCGGGAGACCTTGCCGGACTGGGTGTTGCAGGAAGCCTATGAACTGGTGCTGATCGACCTGCCGCCGCGTGAACTGCTGGAACGTCTGCGTGACGGCAAGGTGTACGTGCCTGAGCAAGCGCGTGCGGCCATCGATGCTTTCTTCACCCAGACCAACCTGACCGCCTTGCGTGAGCTGGCGATGCAGACCGCTGCGGCTCAGGTCGATGACGATCTGGCTCAGGGATATCGCCAGATGGGGCAGGCGGCACCGGCCGTTCGTGGTCGCCTGTTGGTCGCCGTCGATGGCGATGCGCACGCCGATCGTCTGGTGCGCCACGCCAGCCGTGTCGCTCAGCGGCGGCATCTGCCATGGAGCCTGGTGCATGTCGACAATGGCCGGCCGTTCGATGAGCAAAATCGTGCTCGCCTGCAGAGTGCCCAGCAACTGGCCGAGCGGCTGGGCGGTGAAGTGGTGCTGTTGCGGGCCGGTGAAGTGGCGAGGACCTTGATCCAGCATGCGGGTGAACGTCGCGCCAGTGTCTTGCTGGTCGGCCAGTCACAGCCGCGACTGCGCCGTCGCTGGTTGGGGGGAGGGGTGGCTGAACGTCTGTTACGCGAAGCCCACGGGCTGGAAATCAGTGTGCTGGACAGCGAGCCGTTACCGGATCAACCACGGGTGCGTTCTTCTCGTCCCGCCAGTTGGCAGGACTATTCATTGGCGGTGATCGCCACGGTATTGGCCAGCGCCTTCGCCTGGGCCGTGTCCAGCGTGCTGGACTTGCCGAACATCTCGCTGGTGTTTCTGGCTGCGGTGCTGCTGGTGGCCGTGCGGACCAGCACGGGACCGGCCCTGGCGTCTTCGATTCTGTCGTTTCTGGCTTACGACTTTTTGTTCATCACACCGAGCTTTTCCCTGAGTATCCAGCGCGAAGAAGACGTGCTGACCTTGCTGTTTTTCCTGTTGATGTCGGCGTTGACCGGCAACCTCGCGGCCCGTCAGCGTCGCCAAATGCAAGCCTTGCGCGAAACACAGGAAGAAACCAGCGAACTGCTCGACCTGTCGCGAAAACTGACCGCCGCGACTGATCGGCAAGCAGTGATCAGCGCTGCCGGGCAGCATCTGAGTGGCTGGCAAGAGCTTGATATTTGCCTGATCGACCGGGATGGCCCCAACGGCTGGAAAGTGCAAAGCGGCATCGCGCAATTGTCCGAGCCGGAGCGCGCCGCTGCGGACTGGGCGTGGAAACATGATCAACCTGCCGGGCATGGCACTGGCACCTTGCCGTCCAGTCGCTGGTGGTGGTGCCCGTTGTCCGGCGAAGACGGGCCGCTGGCGTTGCTGGGTGTCAGTGCGCGTGCGGGGCAGGATTTCACTGCGCAGCGGCGTCGGCTGTTGATTGCGCTGAGCCAACCGCTGGCTCAGGCGCTGGCTCGGGCGCAACTGGCGGATGACCTTGAGGCGGCGCGTTTGCACGGGGAAACCGAGCAGTTACGCAGTGCGTTACTGGCGTCGGTGTCCCATGATCTGCGCACACCGCTGACGGCCATGCGTGGCAGCATCGACAGCCTGTTGGCACTGGGCGAAGCCATCCCTCTTGAAGATCGTCGGGAGTTGCTCGAAGGCACTCGGGACGAGGCCGAGCGTCTGGATCGCTACATTCAGAACCTACTGGACATGACCCGCCTTGGTCACGGCGCGTTGAAGCTGGCTCGGGACTGGGTTTCGCCGGGGGACATCGTCGGCAGTGCGCTGAATCGACTGCGTGCAGTAATGGCGCCGCTGCAGGTCCAGACCTTGCTGCCTGCCGAGTTGCCGCTGCTGTATGTACACGCGGCGTTGATCGAGCAGGCACTGGTCAACGTGCTGGAAAACGCTGCACGGTTTTCGCCCGTGAATGGGCGTCTGGAACTGGAGGCCGGGGCTATCGATGGCGAACTGTTCTTTGCGGTCAGTGATGAAGGGCCGGGCATTCCTGAAGAAGAGCGGGCCAAGATTTTCGACATGTTTTATACCGCCGCGCGGGGCGATCGCGGCGGGCAGGGCACAGGGTTGGGGCTGGCCATCTGTCAGGGCATGGTGGGTGCCCACGGCGGGCGGATCAGCGTCGGGCAGGGCATTGATGGTCAGGGCACGTCTATCACTCTATATTTGCCCCTTCAGGCTCAGCCTCAAGGCGAAAGCGAAGCGGAATTGCTGTCTTGAGTCCGCTTTACGTTAAAGAATCAGGGTGATCATGAGTCAGACCGCAACCATTCTGGTGATCGATGATGAGCCGCAGATTCGCAAGTTTCTGCGCATCAGCCTCGCGTCCCAGGGCTACAAAGTGCTGGAAGCAGGAACGGGGGCCGATGGCCTGACTCAGGCCGCGCTGAGCAAACCCGATCTGTTGGTGCTGGACCTGGGCTTGCCGGACATGGACGGTCAGCAGGTGCTACGGGATTTTCGCGAGTGGTCCAGCGTGCCGGTGTTGGTGCTATCAGTGCGGGCCAGCGAAACCCAGAAGGTTGAGGCACTGGATGGCGGCGCCAACGACTACGTGACCAAACCGTTTGGTATTCAGGAGTTCCTGGCTCGTATTCGCGCCTTGTTGCGTCAGGCCCCGACGGGCGAACAACAAGGCGCGGCACTGGTGTTCGGTCCTTTGACCATTGACCTGGCATACCGCCGGGTGCTGCTGGATGGGGTTGAAGTGGCCTTGACCCGCAAGGAGTACGCGGTACTGGCTCAACTGGCGCGGCATCCGGGGCGGGTCATTACACAACAGCAATTGCTCAAGGACATCTGGGGCCCGACCCATACCGAAGACAGCCACTACCTGCGAATTGTGGTCGGTCACTTGCGCCAGAAGCTGGCAGATGACCCCACCGCACCAAGGTTTATCGTGACCGAAGCGGGCGTGGGATACAGGCTACGGGAGGCCTGAATACTTTTTGTAATTGGAATATATATCTGTTGGAGCGAGGCTTGCCCGCGAATGCGTCCTTTCAGCTAGCACATGCATTGACTGACCCGACGCTTTCGCGGGCAAGCCTCGCTCCAACGAATATGACGATCCTGAGTATTGACGGTGCGCCAAGCCAAAAAATTTACATTTCAGCTATTGCCTCGATGCTCCGCCTCATACCGATCAAGTGTATCGCTGGCGATCTCCCGGCCCAGGGCGATGAGTTCCGGTGCCTTATAAAACTCGAAAAACCGGCACACGCGTTTCGGCACATTGATCAGGATATCCGGCGGATACCCGGCGATCTTGTACTGCGCCAGAGACGTCTGCATCACCTCAAAACTCTGGTTGATCAGGTCCAGCAGCGACGCCGGGCCGACATTATCGATGATCACTGATCCTGTGGCGGACTTTGGCGCGCTCTCGCCTTGAGGGGCTGCAGCGGGTTGCTGACCTTGCGGATCGGCAGATTCCAGCCACGGATTGTCGATCGCCGCCGCGCTGGCCTTGAGGCTGTTCTGCGGCAGGTGCAACACTTCGTTGCCAGCGGCGTCCAGCTTGCGACGGAACGGCAGGCGCGAACCCAGTGAACTGATCATGTGATCGAAGCGCCGTTTCACCGCAGGCGGGCGCTCGATCACCGGCAATTGATAATGCCCTTGGGTGGTCGAGTTGAGATTGACCGCGACGATCAGGTCGCAATGGCTGGAAACCACCGGAACGATGGGCAGGGGATTGAGCAGGCCACCATCCACCAGCATGCGATTACCCTGCATCACCGGCGTGAACAGACTGGGAATGGCCGCCGAGGCGCGCATGGCCTGATGCAGGCAGCCTTCCTGAAACCAGATTTCCTGCTGATGGGTCAGGTCAGTCGCCACTGCGGTGTAGGGAATGCGCAGGTCTTCAATGTTGACTTCACCGACGATTTCGCGGATCTGACCGAACACCTTCTCGCCCCGAATCGCCCCAAGGCGGAAACTGACGTCTACCAGTCGCAACACATCCAGATAGTCCAGGCTTTCGATCCATTCCCGGTATTGTCTGAGCTTACCTGCCGCATACACACCGCCAACTACCGCCCCCATGGAGCAACCCGCAATGCAGGCTATCTCATAGCCGCGGCGCTCCAGTTCCTCAATGACACCGATATGCGCATAACCCCGAGCGCCTCCAGAACCCAGCACCAGTGCTATACGTTTTTTCATGAAAGGCTCCCCGAGTCAGATTGATCCACCATACGCTTGAATCGGGTTATTTTTATCGCTCATTTAGGCGTTGTGAAGGCTCTATTTCAGTAAAAAACAGTTACGCTTGCGACCGCGGTATTGGCACTTTCAGCAAGCGCCGCCGTCAAAGCTGCACCATTGATCGTTCTTCTTGAGGTAACACCGATGAAAGCCTGGATTGTCCTGCCCTTGTTTGCTCTGGTTCTCACTGGTTGCGCGGGTAAAACCGGTTATCGCGAAAGTTGCGGGACGCAACTCGATTCGGCCTGGAAGGAACTCGATCTGGCCAAGGCTGAAGGCTTCGCCGGTACGGTCAGCTACTCCAAAGCCTTGTCCTTGCTGACTGGCGCCAAAACCCAGCAACAATTTGAAGCCTTCGAAGGTTGCACCGAGAAAGCCGAAAAAGCCCGCTTCTATATCCGCGAATCCCGCGCTGGCAGGTAAGTAGAGCTGGGCGCTGTGGGAGCGGTGCTTGCCCGCGATACATGAGACGCAGCCAGAAGGCATACCGCGTTATCGTTTATCGCGCACAAGCACCGCCCCCACAATTGTTTTTCAGTCAACATTCCCATCCCTCCCGTACCAATTTCCTCTTCTCTCTGGCGAAAACACCTACGCTAACTTTATTGTGACTGCACAGCAGTCCCGTTTTTAGCCATAGGCAGTCGCCTGGAGAGTGTTTTCGATGGGCAGAAAACTCGATGAGTGCCTCAATGCCATCAACGAGGTGGTGTTAGGCAAGGAGTCGCAAGTCCGGCTGGCAATGACCTGCCTGCTCGGTGGCGGCCATTTGTTGATCGAAGATTTGCCCGGCATGGGCAAAACCACGCTCAGCCATACCTTGGCCAAGGTGCTGGGCCTGAGCTTCCAGCGAATCCAGTTCACTTCGGATCTGTTACCGGGGGATATTCTCGGCACGTCGGTGTTTGATCGGGAAACGGGGCAGTTTACCTTCCATCCCGGCCCGATCTTCGCTGAGCTGGTGCTGGCTGACGAGATCAATCGCGCCACGCCCAAAAGCCAGAGCGCTTTGCTTGAAGCCATGGAAGAGGGGCAGGTCACTATTGAAGGCGCGACCCGTTTGCTGCCGGATCCATTCTTTGTGATCGCCACCCAGAACCCTTTCAGCCAGGGCGGCACGTTTGCTTTGCCTGAATCACAACTGGATCGCTTTCTGATGCGTCTTTCACTGGGATATCCGGCACGCTCGGCGGAGAAAGCCTTGCTGTTGGGCGAATCACGTCGGGATTTATTGCCCCGTCTACAGCCGCTTTTGAATCACGCCGAACTAGGGGCTTTACAGGCGCAGGCCCGGCAAGTGCGGGTCAGCGATGCGCTGGTGGATTACGTTTTGCGGCTGGTGGACGCAACCCGCGCCCAGCCGCAGTTCGCTTATGGATTGTCGCCACGGGCGAGTCTGGCGATCCTCAGCGCAGCACGGGCCTGGGCTTTGCTGGCCGGACGCGAATATGTGATCCCCGAAGACGTGCAGGCGATTTTGCCCTCGGTGGTTGGCCATCGTCTTCGCGAGCGGACTGATCCCACCGGGCATGGCGGCGGGGCCTTGGTCCAGTGGTTGCTGCGTGAGGTGCCGGCGCTTTGATCGAACAGTTCAAACCGTTCTGGCAGCGCTGGCTGGCGCGACGTATCCCCCCCGCATCGCGGGTCAGACTCGACCACCGGCGCATTTTCATCTTACCCACCCGTACCGGTGGCAGTTTCGCGTTGGTGCTGTTTTTGATGTTGCTGGTGGCGATCAATTATCAGAACAGCCTCGCTTATGGCCTGACGTTCCTGCTGCTGTCGATGGCAATTCTGGGGATCTTGCACACCTACAGAAACCTGAGCGGTCTGGTGATTAGCGCGGGCCCGGCGCGGCCTGTGTTTGTCGGTGAGACCGTGCAACTGAGCCTGCGCCTGGAAAGTGATAACCATGCCCATCAGGCGATCTCGCTGGGCTGGGACGCGGAGCAATTGCAGCAAGTCGATATCGCTTCCGAAGAACGAGTCGAGGTCGAGTTGAGCTTGCCTGCACACAATCGCGGCTGGTTGCGGGCACCAAGGCTACGGGTTGAAAGCGTCTTTCCGTTAAGCATTCTGCGCACCTGGAGCTGGCTGGATCTGGAGCAGACGGCGTTGATTTACCCGCGGCCAGTGGCGGGTGCAATGCCGTTGCTTAAAGGCGTTCAGCCCCATGCCGAAGATCAGGGGGTGGCCACTCAGGGACCGGGCGTGGATGACTATCAGGGCTTGCGCACTTATCAGCCCGGTGACAATCGGCGACGCCTGCACTGGAAGGCGTATTCCAGAGGCCAAGGACTGCTGCTCAAGGACTTCACCGACCTGAGCGGTCAGGACTTGTGCCTGGACTTCATGGCCCTGGGCGGTGACATCGAAGAGCGGCTGTCGCGTCTGTGTTATTGGGTGGTGATTCTGTCCCAGCGTCAGCAACCGTTTGCCTTGCGCTTGCCGGGTTATCTGTCGGCAGTGGACAACGGCAATCTGCACCGGGAAACCTGCCTGCGCGCTCTGGCGTTGTACGGCGTGCGGCAATGACCGCCGTCGCGTCCGGCCTGAGCCTGCCGATTCCGCGTGCCAGCCTGCTCTGGCTGCTATTGGCACAAGCGCTGGTCATCGTGCCGTTCATTCAGCACATTCCTGGAACCATCATCATTTTGTGGCTGGTCTGCATGCTGTGGCGCGTGCAGATATTCCGGATGCGTGCTCGCCATCCGGGGGCATGGATAAAAGGCGGTTTGCTGGTGGGCACGGCGGGCGGGGTGTATCTGGCCCGTGGCAGTCTGGTCGGTCTGGAGGCCGGTGCCGCGCTATTAGTGGCGGCCTTTGTGCTGAAAATGCTCGAGACGCAGAGTCGGCGCGATGCATTGGTACTGATCTTTCTTGGCTTCTTTTGCATTACGGTTGGCTACCTGTTTGAGGACAACCTGCTGTGGGCGGCGTTTACCTTGCTGCCGGTCAGCACCTTGTTGGCGGCGTTGATCGGCCTGCAGTCATCCAGTCATTCCAGCAGTCAGCCCGGCAGCCTTAAGTTGGCGATTAAATTGTTGGCGCAAGCTGTGCCGCTGATGCTTTTGCTGTTCTTGTTCTTCCCGCGTCTGGAGCCGCTCTGGTCATTGCCGCAGCCGAGCAATAAAGGCCAGACGGGGCTTTCCGACAGCATGGCACCGGGGGACATGGCCGAGCTGAGCAAGTCTGCGGCGTTGGTGTTTCGTGCCAGTTTTGACGGTCCGATTCCGGCGCGTAATCAACTGTATTGGCGCTCCCTGACCCTTGAACAGTTCGACGGTCGGCGCTGGTCCCAGTCGCTGCGCGCGCAAACCGTGCAGATGCCGCAGTGGCAGAAACGAGGTGATTCGCTGAGTTACAGCATCGTCATGGAACCCAGCGGCCGACCCTGGTTGTCGAGCCTGGACGTAGCCGAAAGCAATCTGGGCGATGTGCGCCAGATGAACGATTTCCGCTTGCAGCGACGGCGGCCGGTGGAGCAGTCGTTGCTCTACAACGTCACCTCCTGGCCGGACGCAACCCGTGAGGCGCAACTCAGCGAGAACATCCAGCGACAGGACCTGCAGTTACCCGCCAAAGGCAATCCCCAGGCTCGGCAGTGGGCCAGCGATCTGCTGCGCCGTCATCCACAGCCCGATGGGCTGGTGCAGACGATGCTCGATTACTTTGCCCGCGAGCCTTATCACTACACCCTCAAACCACCGACGCTGGGACCTGACAGCATCGATGACTTCCTGTTTGAGAGCCGGCGTGGCTTTTGCGCGCATTATGCTGGGGCCATGACTTTCGTGTTGCGTGCAGCGGGGATTCCTGCACGGGTGGTGGCCGGTTATCAGGGCGGCGAACTGAACCCGGACGGCCAGTACCTGACAGTGCGCCAGTTCGATGCTCACGCCTGGGTTGAATACTGGCAGCCCGGTGTTGGCTGGCGCAGCGTCGACCCCACCGCAGCGGTTGCGCCGCAGCGTATAGAACAAGGACTGGAGCAAGCGTTGGCCGCGGACGAGGCGTTTCTCGCGGATTCACCCATGTCGGCGCTGCGCTATCGCCATGTGCCTTGGATCAATTCGTTGCGCCTGAGCTGGGACAACCTTAATTACGGCTGGCAGCGCTGGGTGCTTGGCTATCAGGGGCAGGAGCAGTTGCGGGTGCTGAATCGCTGTTTTTCAGGTCTGGAGGCTCCGGCGTTCATCGTTGGGTTGGGCGTATTTCTGGGTTTGGTTGCGCTGTGGGTATTCAAACCCTGGCAGCGGGAAAGTGATTCGCAACTTCGCCTGTTCGGTGCGTTCGAAAGATTGCTGGCGCGTCATGGCCTGCGGCGTTTGCCGGGGGAGGGGGCCGAACAGTTCTCACGCCGTGCGGCATTGTCGTTACCGGGGCACGCCGAAGCTATCGATGCGTTTGTCAGAGAGTTCCAGGCGCAACGTTACGCCGGTAGCTCGTCATCACCGGCGGAACTGCGCAGGCGTTTGAAGCAATTGCGGCGTCGTTTGCCATGGCGTTTGTCAGCCGTCAAAGAAACCCACGATTCACGATAAGGATGAGTTCATGTCATCGATGGTTGACCATCTGGTCGCACAGGTCCTGGGCCTGCATATCAAGTTGCTGGCTTGTCAGGCGCGTCTTGCCGCGTCCACCGACCCCGAGGCCTTGCACGACTTGCGCACGACGGTCCGCCGTCTGCGCAGCCTGTTGCGTCCTCTTCGTGGGGTGTCGGGTGTCGAGCAACTGGAAACCGCAGCCAAGGCCGTCGGGGAGCTGACCACGCCGCTCCGGGACATGGAAGTACTGGCCGCACACTTGGCCGAACAAGGCCTGACCGACGCTGCAGCCGTGCGTATCAATAAGGTCAGCAAGGCTTACGGGCAGGTTGCGACCTCTGCCGAACTCGGTCGCCTGTTCAGCACTCTGGATCAATTTCCAGGATTCCTGCGGGTCCAACAGCGGCAACAACTGTTGCGCGGCCTGCGCAAGACCATCGAGAAAGGCATGGACAAACAGTGGAAAAAACTCCGCGAAGCCATCGCCGACCCTGCTCATGACCGGCACCGTCTGCGCCTGCTGATCAAGCGCGTGCGCTATGCCGCGGATGCTTATCCCGAATTGAGCCATCAACCGAAGAAAATGCAGTCGCGTTTGAAGTCCGCTCAAGGTGCGCTGGGCGACTGGCACGATCACCTGCAATGGCTGGCCCAGGCCGGACAGGAACGCGACCTGGCACCCTGCATCGCCGCTTGGCAAACCGGTATCGTACGTGCAGAGAAGAAGGCCGATGTTGCGCTGCAGCGTTTGAGCAAGACCTGTTTTGGCTGAAATCGCTTTAAGGTATTGGCTGCCGTTAAACACATTTCAACTGTCTGATTTGGAATGCTTTGTTACCTGTAGGAGCGCGCTTGCCCGCGATTGCGTCGGCATAGGCAATATATTCATCGACTGACGGACCGAATCGCGGGCAAGCGCGCTCCTACAGGTGAGTTATTCGCCGGAGACTGTGCGGCGATTTAGCGACTGGGCAGCGTTGATCCGGCCGCAAATATGGCAGATATGTCGTATCCGCTATCCATGATGGCTGGTTAAGATCAACGCCTGTCTGCTGACTCGCCACCGCGCGGGTCTTTTATTATCGGTACTACGGGGTATACATGAAGTTTTCCGAGCTGATCGATGCGGTGCGGCGTAATCCGCTGGCCGTGACCATCCCGGCTGAATGGGCGCAAGGCCGCGCCAGTTTTGGTGGTTTGATGGCGGCGCTGCAATATGAAGCGATGCGCGCCAAGGTGGCTGAGGGGAGGCCAGTGCGGTCCCTGGCGATCACCTTTGTCGGTCCGGCCGAGCCTGGCGTTCCGATCGCTTTCGAAGTAGAGGTATTGCGCGAGGGCAAAGCGGTCAGCCAGTTGCTGGGTCGCGCGACGCAGAATGGTCAGGTTATGACGCTGATTCAGGGCAGCTTCGGCGCGCCACGCGAGTCGGTGATTTCGGTGAAATCCGATCCGGCGCCTACGCTCAAACCGCTGGAAGAATGCCCGCAACTGCCCTTTGTCAGCGGCATGATGCCCGAGTATTTGCAGTTCATGGAGCTGCGTTGGGCGTTGGGCGGCATGCCGTTCAGCAATACGCCGTCTCCGGCCATTGGCGGTTACGTGAGGTTTCGCGACATCGAAGAAGGACCCTCCAGTGAAGCGCACATGCTGGCGCTGGTAGACACCTGGCCACCGGCGCTGCTGCCACACCTGAGTAAACCCGCGCCGGGCAGTTCACTGACCTGGACCATCGAGTTTGTGCAGCCGATGCCGACGTTGAGCACGTATGATTGGTGTTCGTACAAGGCGGTTATCGAGCATGCGCGCGATGGCTACGGTCACACTGCGGCGATGCTTTGGTCGCCGGCGGGCGAGTTGATTGCGATCAGTCGGCAGACGGTGACGGTGTTTGGGTGAGCTCGCTGTCACATCGCTGGCGAATGAGCGTGACGCTGAATGCCCAACGCGGCGATCAGGCCGATGACGCCTATGGCGAGTGAGGAGAAGCTCATGGAAAACACCCCGTCCAGAATGAGCAGCGCAGCCAGAATGAACAGCGGCACGACGATCAGGTGCAGCACCAGATTGCTGGGCTGAAGTTGATTGTCGGCGTAGTTACCCGACTGCCATGCATGGAGATTGAGTATGCGCTTGGCCATGACTGTATTCCTCTACAAACACTGTGTGAATGCCTGAAGAGTAGGCCCAACTCGCAGTTGCGGCGAATCAAGCCTGACTATCGGTGTGATAGGTCCTGAAAGCGGTGATCCGCCGCCAGAGACAGACGCGTTGCTGTTTATCGTGGGCAAGCACTGCACAGAACATACTGCCGTGGGACCGGCTTTAGCCGGGAAGGCGGCATCTCTTACGATACAAATGTGTCGTCTGAACTGGCCGCTTCCTGGCTGAAGCCAACCCCACGACATTCTGCCAATGTTTGAAACCGGACCTACAGCTTCAACTGCCCAATCGCCTTGCTCAGTTCACCCGCCAGGGTGGCGAGTTCGTCGCTGGTGCTTGCCGAGTCCACGGTCTGGTTGACGGTGCGTTCGGTCACGTCGCGGATGCTGACCACGGCGCGGTTCATTTCCTCGGCGACCTGGCTCTGTTGCTGTGCGGCGACTGCAATCTGGGTGTTGCTTTCGCGCATTTGCGCCACTGCGTCGGCAATGGCTGCCAGTGCTTCACCGGCTTCGTGCGCCTGCTGCACGCACTCATCAGCCTTGAACGAGCTGTCCTGCATGAAATCGACGGCATCCCGGGTGCCGGATTGCAACGCTGAAACCATCGTGGTGATTTCATCGGTGGAGACCTGAACGCGTTTGGCCAGGTTGCGTACTTCGTCGGCAACCACCGCAAAGCCGCGGCCCATTTCTCCAGCCCGTGCCGCTTCAATCGCCGCATTCAGGGCCAGCAGATTGGTTTGCTCGGCGATGCTATGAATCACGCTGACCACGCCGTTGATCTTTTGACTGTCTTCGGCCAGGCGCTGAATCATCCCGGCAGTTTGCTGAACGCCAGTCGACAAACCGGCGATCGAGGTCTGAACCCGGTCAACCACAGCCTTGCCGCCACCTGCCAAGGTATCGGCGGTTCGGGATTGATCCCGGGTGGTGCTGGCGTGCTGGGCAATGTGGAAAACCGTTGCGGACATCTCATTGATGGCGGTGGCGACCTGATCAGTCTCACTTTGCTGACCGAGCATGCCTTGACGCACATCGCTCATGCCTGCCGCCAGATGCATTGCGCCCTGATCCAGACGCGTAGCGGTCTGCGAGACCGTGGTGACGACTCGCTGATAGCCTGCCTGCATGGCGTTGAATGCCTTGGCCATCTGGCCCACTTCATCCTCGCCGGTCAGTGGCACGCGGGCCGACAGGTCGCCGCTTTTTTCCACGTGCAGCATGACGTCTTTGAGGGTGTTGAGCTGAGTCAGCAGGAAGCGGATCAGCAATTGCGAAGCGCCGAGCATGGCCAGCATCAACACGAGCACGGCAAGGGCGTAATTGGCGAAGCGCTGCTCCAGCACTTGCATCAGGCTCGGGGCAAACGCCAGTACTGCGATTCGCTGCCCGTCAGGTCGTGACACGATCTGAGCACCGATAAGCGCGCGTTCGCCGGTCAACGGTCGTGGGTTGAGTTCGACCCATTCCTTGGCAGCGCTCAACTCAGACAGAGGCCGTCCATTAAATGCGGGCGTTTGCCCGGCAGTGAACACCAACACCCCGGACTGGCTTGGCAGTGGCTGGGGCGCAGGCCAGGTAGCGAGCAGAAGTGCCTGGGCCTGAGCTGACTCCCGGGCGTCATCGATACGGGCCTGTTGTTCCAGTTGCAGGGCGTAGATGACCAGCATCAACGTGGTGAAAAAGGCCACCGCGTTGACGGCCCAGAACTTGTACTTCAGGGAAAGGTTGCTAATCCAGGTGCCCATAGGAGGTCTTCTTTGGTTAGTCAGGAGAAATGCAGCAAGGTGCCATCATCATCTCCTACTTAACAAAGCGTCCCTTGACCTGGATCAACCTAATCCTGAGCGGCGACAGGTATTTGAGGTAATGCGAAAAACTCTCTTGCGGTGGCGCTGCTGTGGCTGGCCAGGTCCTCGAGTGTCTCACCGCGATGCTGCGCGACTTCTCGCAGGACTTCCGGCAGAAAGCCGGGTTCGTTGCGACCGTTCTTCGGCTTGGGCCGCAGGGTGCGCGGCAGCAGGTAGGGTGCATCGCTTTCCAGCATCAATCGGCCACGGGGAATATCGCGAACCAGTGGATGCAAGTGGGCGCCGCGGCGCTCATCGCAGATCCAGCCGGTGATGCCGATGTGCAGGTCCAGGTCCAGATAGCTGTAGAGCGCGCGCTGTTCGCCGGTGAAGCAGTGCACCACGGCAGCAGCCAGACGATCACGATAATCCCGGAGGATTTCCAGCAGCCGCTGATTCGCATCGCGCTCGTGGAGGAATACTGGCATTTGCAGCTCCACGGCCAGTGCCAGATGTGCTTCCAGTACTTTTTCCTGTTGCGGGCGCGGAGAGAAGTCGCGATTGAAATCCAGCCCGCACTCGCCGACGGCCCGTACCCGGTCTTCCTGAAGCAGAGCGCGCAATTGGCGCTCGCTGTCAGCGTTCCAGTCAACCGCCGAATGAGGATGAATCCCTGCGGTGCTGAACAGTCGCAAAGCGCTTTCGTCGAGCTCATGGCAAAGCTTCAAGGCCTGCTCACTGCCTTCGACGCTGGTGCCGGTGAGCAGCAACTGACAGACGCCCGCAGCATAGGCGCGATCAAGCACCGCTTGTCGTTGGGAGTCGAAGCTGGCGTTTGTCAGATTGACGCCGATGTCGATGAGTTGCATGGTGCTACCTCTGGCCGGAGACCACTGAGGATATCAGAGCTACGGCTTCAATAATAAAAGGTAATACAATCAGACGTTTGAGAGACGCTTCTGATTCATTTTTGTAGCATTCGGATGGCCCGCGTGTCATCGCACACGCTTCACCCACTTCTTTTTTCATGTTTTTCGAACGGCATTACCCTGGAGAGTTAATGATCCGAGCTTCCCTCTACCTGATTGTTTCTGTGTCGCTGCTGTTGCCATTTTCGGTCAGTGCCCGTCAGGCCGGGCCGCAAGTTGCCGAGCACAAAACAGTCGTGCGCGATCTGCCGACGATTCGCAGCAGCAAGGTATTGCGCGTGCTGGTTAATCAGAGCCGCAACAGCTCGGGGGATGCCAAGGGAGAGGAGATCGGCGTCGAGTACCATCGACTGCAGGCCTTTGAAAAATATATCAATAGCCATTCCCGTGATGGTCAGCAAGTCACCTTCAAAATCATGCCCAAAGCCAAAAACCAGTTACTCATCGCGTTGCAGCGGGGTGAGGGGGATCTGGTTGCCCCTGGCGAGCTGCTCGACACGCGGGAAGCCAGAGGCATTCAGGCCAGTGAGCCGATCATCCGTCATGTGCCGTTGGTTGTGGTGGGTGTCAGAGGGGCGCGCAGCTTCAAACATATCGAACAGCTCTCTGGACGAACCCTGAGTTTGTCCGCGGGCAGTGCTGCCGATGAGGCCGTGCATCTGCTGAATCAGCGACTGGCTCTGCGCAAGCTGCCCCCGGTGAAAATCGAGTGGGTCGATCCAAGCCTGGCGGTGGAGGACGTACTGGAGATGGTTCAGGCCGGGATCTACCACCTCACGGTGGTCGAGCAGCCTATCGCCGAGCGGTGGGCCAAAGTCATGCCCAAATTGCGTGTGGATCGTTCGTTGACCCTAAGCACCAACAGCGACATGAACTGGTTTGTGCGGCAGGACGCAACCGTGCTGCGCGCTACCATTGATGGCTTTCTCAAGAGCTACAAACCGCCAGCCAATCAGGACCTGGCGTTCCAGAAGGCCTACAAAAATCTCTACAAAGTCCACAACCCGTTGGCCAGGGCTGATCGGCAGCGTCTTGAGGAGTTACGGCCGACCTTGCAACGCCATGCGGACGCTCAAGGCATGGACTGGTTGAATCTGGCAGCACTGGCTTTCAAGGAATCAGGGCTTGAGCCACAGGCGCAGGGCAGCGGCGGCGCTACCGGGTTGTTGCAGATCACGCCGTCCGCCGCCAAGCGGGTCGGCGTGGGCAACATTCAGTCTACCGATAGCAATGTGCAGGCCGGGGCGAAGTACCTGGCGTTGATCCGCCGCAAGTTTTTCGCCAGTTCCCGATTCAACGAGCGTGAACGCATGGCGTTTACCCTGGCGGCCTACAACCTCGGCCCAGAGCGCGTGCAAGGCATGCGCAAGGAAGCCAAACGACGAGGGCTCAACCCTGATCAGTGGTTCTTCCAGACTGAGCGGGTTGCCATGGATCAGGCCGGCATGGGCGTGGTGAGTTACGTCAACAGTGTGAACAAGTACTACCTTGCGTTTGATCGTGAGCGGGATTCACTGGAAAGCGCTCCGTCCGGCAAAGCTGTCGTGAGGAAATGATCGAGAAAATAGATAGTGATGCCGAGTTTTTTGCGATTGCTACATTGGCTGATCCGATTAATATGGCGCCATCAACTTCATTCACGGAACGCCTCACATGAACACTCGGATCAAATCGCTTTTCACTACCCGCGCTGGTTACGGCCTGACTGTTGTACGGATTCTGGTCGGTATCATCTTTGTTGCCCATGGCAGCCAGAAACTGTTCGGCGCTTTCGGTGGGTACGGTCTGGAAGGCACCGGCCAGTACATGGCGAGCCTGGGTCTGACACCGGGTTATCTGATGGCGCTGCTGTCCGGCAGCGCAGAGTTCTTCGGCGGTCTGGGTCTGGTAGTCGGTTTGCTGGCCCGTCCTGCGGCGCTGGTACTGGCAGCTACATTGGTCGTGGCGATCTTCTCGGTACACATCCACAACGGCTTGTTCATGGCCAACAATGGTTATGAGTTCGCGCTGGCGCTGCTGGGCGGTGTAGTCGCCGTGTTGATTGAAGGGGCGGGCAAGTTGTCCATTGATCGCGCCATTGGTAACTGATCAACGTTACTGATAGATGTAACGCCTGAAAGGCCCGCCTGGTGCGGGTCTTTTTTATTGGGAACAAATAAGAAGCGCGTTACTGGCAATTGACAATCAGCGGGCGGCTTCTCTACGATGCTGCCCATGCGCCGATTTAACAACTACTTGCGGGGCGCCAGATGAGCATGAAGCTTATCGATAGAAGTCCTCAGGGGCTTCGAAATACCGCTAAAGCGTTGGTTCGGTGTTGCCTCTCACCGCTGCCCAGCGGAGCATTTGAGGCTGAGTCAAAACATCATGAACCATCCTGTCGTCCGTATTTCCCCGATTGCCACCCAGTTTTCCCGTCGCAACCCGAAAATCCTGCTCTGCGGTTCACACCAGCCAACCCTGTTGCGCTTTCTGGACGGCCGTCCACGTCGCAACGGCGGTCCTCACGCATTTCTGATCCAGTTTGTCGATCCGCAACAGTCACTGGCCAACTTCAAGGATGACCAGTTCGACCTGGCGGTGGTTCAGGCGCCTTCTGCCGAACGCGTGGAAGAAGTGGTGCGTGATCTGACGCGCATTGCCCGGCAGGGGTTGATTACTCGGTGTTGAGGGCTGCAACTCCTATCAAATAAACATAACTATATGATTCTAAATGAGGTTCTGTAGGAGTGAGCTTGCTCGCGATAGCGGCAGTTAAGGCGGGAAATTCATTGGCCAAAAAAACGAATCGCGAGCAAGCTCACTCCTACAGGGGCTGTGTTTGCTGTGCGACGGCGCGGTGTCAGAAGGCTGACCTGCTCTATCAGAGGTAATCAATCGCTACGATATAGCAGAGCTGCTCACCGGTCGGGGTCTGAACCTTCACTTCGGCATCCAGCGCTTTGCCGATCAGGGCGCGGGCCAAGGGGGAGTCGATGCTGATCAGGTTCAGTTTCAGGTCCAGTTCGTCAGGGCCGACGATCCGGTAGCGCGACTCTTTGCCATCTTCGTACTCAATGGTCACCCAAGCGCCGAAGTAGACTTTGTTGATATCGCTGGGGTGCGCGTCGACGACTTTGAGGCTTTCAAGTCGCTTGGTAAGGAAGCGCACGCGACTGTCGATTTCGCGCAGCATTTTTTTGCCGTAGGTGTACTCGGCGTTCTCCGAACGATCTCCCTGAGCTGCTGCTTCGCTCACCGACTGCGTGACTTGCGGGCGGCGGACGTGCCAAAGCTCATGGAGTTCGGCTCGCATCCGCGCTTCACCCTCAGGGGTGATCAGCGCGGTGCCAGCGGTGCGGGGAGGGCGATAGCGGCTCATGGATTGTCGTTGTAGGGAACAAGGGCGCGAAGTCTATCAGCCATCGCGCAGCACCGTCAGCGGGCTCACATTCAACGCTCGACGGGTACCGAATACGCCCGCGCCACCTACCAGCAAAGCGCCGATGACAGGCAACAGCAGCAGCCAGGCATGAGGCGCCCAGTCGAGGTTGAATGCGTAGCGGTACAAGGCGAATGTCACCAATTCGCAACCCAGTGCAGCCAGCAAGCCGCTGACGGCGCCCAGCAGGCCAAACTCGATGCGTCGCGCCTTGATCAGTAACGCCCGCTCCGCACCTAGAGCCCGCACCAGAGCACCTTGGCGAATGCGCTCATCAAGGGTCGCTTGCAAGCCGGAAAACAGCACGGCAATGCCCGCAGCCAGGACGAACAGCAGCACGAACTGCACCGCCAGCGTGACTTGATCCAGAATGCTGCGTACCTGCTCCAGTAACGCTTCGACGCCCAGAATACTGATGGCCGGGAAGGTGCGCGACAGCTCGACGATCTGCTTGTCGTTGCCAGCAGGCAGATAGAAGCTGGTCATGTAGGTGGTGGGCAGATCCTGCAAAGTGCCGGGCTGAAAGATGATGAAGAAGTTTGGCTGGAAGGTGTCCCAGTTAACGTCCCGCAGGCTGGTGACCACTGCATCACGACTCATCCCGCCGATCATGAAGTTCAAGCGGTCGCCCAGTTTGATCTGCAGGCTGTCAGCCAGCTTGGCCTCTACCGAAACCCCGGGAGTTGCACTGGTTTCGCCGTTGGCTGGCCACCAGTTGCCTGCGGTCAGGGTGTTGCCTTCCGGCATGTTTGCCGACCATGTCAGATTCAGGTCGCGGCGTGTAGCGTTTTCCCCGCGAGAGTCCTTCGTCACGAAGTCGCTCACCGGCTTGTCGTTGATGTTCAAAAGGCGACCGGGCACCACTGGATAGAGTGGTGCGGCGTGAGGTGACAGTTTGCTGATCTGCTGGCTGAAGGCGTCTTTCTGATCCGGCAGCACGTTGAGCACGAAGTAGTTCGGCGCGTCTTTGGGCAACTGGTTTTGCCAGGTGTCCAGCAGTTCGCCGCGCAGTAACGCGATCAAACCCATGGACAACAGAATCAAGCCGAATGCCAGCGATTGCCCGGCAGCAGCCATGGGATATCGCAGCAATTGACCCAAGCCCAGGCGCCACGGCAGCGACGCGCGGGCGAGCAGGCGACGCAGGCTTTTCAGGGCCAGCAACAGCAAGCCGCCAAGTACCACTGCTGCGATCACACCACCGCCGAGCAATGCAAAAGTCAGTACCAGATCCAGGCTCAACCGCCACATGATCAACCCCAGAGCAAGCAAGGCGGCGCCGTACACCAGCCATGAGCTGGCCGGAATGGGCAGCATGTCACGGCGCAGCACACGAAGCGGCGGTACGCGACCCAGGGCTGCAAGCGGTGGCAGAGCAAACCCGGCCAGCGCAACCAGCCCGGTGCCGATACCTGCGAGAGCAGGCATCACGCCACCGGGAGGTACTGTTGCGGGCAGAAGATTATGCAGCAGAGCGAACAGCGCCAGTTGCGCCAGCCAGCCCAGCAATGCACCGCTCAATGCGGCAAGCAGGCCAAGCATGGCCAGTTGCAGGCTGAACAGCACCAGCGCTTCATTTCGGGAGAGACCCAGGCAGCGCATCAGTGCGCTGGCGTCGAATCGGCGCACGGCGAAACGTGCCGCCGACAGTGCAACGGCGACACCGGCCAGCAACACCGCAACCAGACTGGCCATATTCAGATATCGTTCGGCCTTGCCCAGCGCGCCACCGATCTGTTGACTACCGTCGCGGGCGTCCTTGATTTCCTGATGCGGCTCCATGCCCGGTTCGATGGCCTTGCGATAGGCGGCCAACGCTTCAGGCGGGCCGGTCCACATGTCCCGATAACTGACGCGGCTGCCCGGTTGCACAACACCGGTGGCTTGCAGATCAGTCATGTTGATCATGACCCGAGGTGTCAGGCTGTAGAAGTTGCCTGCACGATCAGGTTCATAGGTCAGCACCCGGGTCAGCTTGAGTGTTTTGGAGCCAACGTCGATGTCGTCACCCACTTTGAGGTCCACTGCCGGTAACAATCGCGACTCAGCCCAGGCTTCACCGGGTTTCGGGCCGCGGCTGACTTCTTCAGGCTGATACAGGTCGGCAGCGCTTTTCAGTTCACCGCGTAGCGGGTAAACGCCGTCGACGGCTTTAATGCTCGAAAGCTGAATCCCGGCATCGGTGGCGATGACCGTGGAAAACACGACGATTTGTGCATGCTTGAGCTTGAGTGCTTCGCCCGCCTGAATTTGCTCAGGCCTGGCCGGGCTTGAACCTTCCACGACCAGATCAGCACCAAGAAACTCGGTGGCGCGCAGCAGCATCGCGCCATTGAGGCGGGCGCCGAAATAACCGATGGCGGTGCTGGCGGCTACGGCTACCAGCAAGGCAAAGAACAGGACTCGCAGTTCACCGGCGCGGGCATCGCGCAGCAGTTGGCGAGTGGCGAGGGTGAGCAGGCGCGAAAACGGCAGGCGTACCATCAAGGCTCCAATGGGGCGACCAGACGGCCACCTTCAAGACGGATCAGGCGACGGCAGCGATGTGCCAGACGTTCGTCGTGGGTGACCAGTACCAGCGTCGTACCGCGTTCCTTGTTTAAATCGAACAGCAGGTCGCTGATGCGCTCACCGGTCTGGCTGTCCAGGTTACCTGTGGGCTCGTCGGCGAACAGTACGGACGGATCTGCCGCGAATGCACGGGCAATGGCAACCCGTTGTTGCTCACCTCCCGACAGTTGGCGCGGCGTGTGGGTCAGGCGTTTGCCCAGCCCGACGCGCTCAAGCAGAACTCTGGCCTGCTCGCGCGCATCCTTGCGACCTTCCAGCTCCATAGGCAGCATGACGTTTTCCAGTGCATTGAGGCTGTCGAGCAACTGGAATGACTGGAATACAAAACCCACATGTTCGGCGCGAACCCGGGCGCGCTGGTCTTCGTCCAGCTCACTCAGGTTGCGGCCTGCGAGAATCACTGCTCCGGAGCTGGGCAGATCGAGACCGGCCAGCAGGCCGAGCAGCGTTGACTTACCAGAACCTGACGCGCCAACGATGGCCAGACTGTCGCCCTTGTTTAGTTCCAGTGAGAGTTCGTGCAGGATGGTCAGGTCACCTTCGGTGCTGGGGACCACTTTGTTGAGGCTCAGAGCACTGAGAATACTTTCACTCATGGAGAATCCGATGCGTGCGTGGTTTTTAAGTGCTGGCCTGGGTTTGCTGTTGCTGTCACAAGCCGCAGCGGCGGGCACAGTATTGATCGTTGGGGATAGTATCAGCGCGGCTTTCGGCCTGGATACCCGCATTGGCTGGGTTGCCTTGCTTGAACAGCGCATGAAGCAGGAGGGTTTCACCGACAAAGTGATCAATGCCTCTATCAGTGGCGATACCAGTGCCGGAGGACGGGCGCGGCTGCCTGCGCTGCTTGCAGAGCATAAGCCGGAACTGGTGATCCTGGAGTTGGGGGGCAATGATGGCTTGCGTGGTCAGCAGCCAACTCAATTGCAACAAAACCTTGCATCAATGATTGACGGCTCGCGGGATGCTGGCGCCAAGGTACTTTTGCTGGGTATGCAGATCCCGCCGAACTACGGTCCGCGTTACACCAACGCGTTCAAGGAGGTCTACACCAATCTGGCCGCCGAGAAAAAAGTGCCACTGGTGCCGTTCTTTCTCGAGGGGGTGGGCGGTGTTCCCGAGCTGATGCAGGCGGATGGCTTGCATCCGGCGGCCAATGCTCAGCAAAAGTTGCTGGAAAATGTCTGGCCGACGCTAAAACCGCTGCTTTGAGGCTTTTCTACGCGGGGGCTTTCGGCTAAGGTGGCGCCCCCAATCTGGAGCCCTCCATGCCACGTCCTGCCTGGTCCCTGTATGCCTACCAAATGATCGAGCCCGATGAGCAGCTCGATCTGTTCGCGTGTCAGGAAGTCAAAGTGCATCTGGTGGCCCGCCAACTGGAGCTTGGCGGGACCGTTGATCGCACGCTGTGTGGCACTTTGTTGCCCGCACAGCCGCGCTGGTCAGTGGTGGCGAGAGAGGTTTTTCGTGACGAGCGGTTGTGCTCGCTGTGCCGTGCCATCGTCGAAGCGCAAAAAAGTGGCAACCGGCCGATCTGGCCTGAATTACGCTTCATGGAGTAAATTGCGGGTTGACTCCCGGTCCGTCAGGTCTGGGTGTACAATTCGCTACTTTACTACCCGCCGTATTGCCCAAGGATTTCCCGGATGTTGTCGCGCATTCCAGCCGTTACCCGCTGCCTGTCGCTTGCTGCACTGTGTGCGGCAGGCTCCGTTTCCGCTTTGGAATTCCCCTTGCCGCCGCCGGGTGAAGACATCATCGGCCAGGTACAGACCGTAACGGCCCGATACGAAGATACTTTCGCCGACCTGGGCACGAAGTACGATCTGGGTTATCTGGAAATGATCGCCGCCAACCCTGGCGTCGACCCATGGTTGCCGGGCGCTGGTACGCAGATCGTGCTGCCGACCCGATTCGTGCTGCCACCGGGCCCGCGCGAAGGTATCGTGATCAACCTTTCCGAGTACCGCATGTATTACTACCCGAAAGGGCAGAATGTGGTTCACACCTATCCGCTGGGTATCGGTCGGGAAGGGTGGGGCTCGCCAATTGGTGTCACCAAGGTGATCGCCAAAACGCCAAATCCGACCTGGACGCCACCGGCGTCGATCCGTGCCGAGCACGCTGCCGATGGTGATCCACTGCCAAACGTGGTGCCTGCTGGTCCGGATAATCCTCTGGGGCCTTTCAAGTTTGGCCTGGGAATGTCCGGTTACCTGATTCACGGTTCGAACAAGAAGTTCGGTATTGGCATGCGCACCAGTCACGGTTGTTTCCGCATGTACAACAACAACGTGCTGGAGCTGGCCGATATGGCCCCGGTGGGCACTACCGTGCGGATCATTGCCGAGCCTTACAAGTTTGGTGTCAGCGGTGGCAAGGTTTATCTGGAGGCACATACGCCAGTGGATGACAATGGCAACCCTTCGGTGGTCGATAAGCACACCGCAGTAATCAATGCGTTGCTCAAGCGCGAAGACCTGGCGAATAACCTGCGCATGAATTGGGATCTGGTTCGTGACGTGGTTGCGGCTGAGGATGGTATGCCGGTCGAAATCGCGGTGCCGGGTGCTGCGGTGGCTGCCAGTGTTCAGGATTCGGTTCCGTTGCAGTGATGGTTCTTTTATGAAGTTGTTTTGCGTACATATCCGCTTTTGGGGGTATTGCTGATATTGGTTGCGCTTTTACAGCGCGTCACTTTTGAAAAGAGCCCAAAAGTAACCAAAAGGCTCTTGCCCCACCACTTGGTGCCTCGCCTAGGCTCGGCATGCCCGCCCGCAGATCTGTAACCGTGGGTCGCCGCAACGGGCCATCCATGGCCCAATGCTGCTAACCCGGCGTCCTGCCGGGTTACCCACGGCTTCAGAACTGCGTTCGGCCAGCGTGGTTTAACGGGGCGCCTCAGATCAAAATCAAAAGCGCGGCGGCCTGACAGCCGACCTGATTTGTGAACTTTCCGGGCTTCTGTAGGAGCTGCCGAAGGCTGCGAAGCGGTGTGTCAGATTGTGTATGTGTTGGCTGTGCTGACGTCTCGCGAACAAGTTCGCTCCTACCGGTCCGAGTCGCTTCCGTCGTTTTCGTTCTGTTTTTGATCTGTTTTTGATCTGTTTTTGATCTTAAGCGCCCCGTTAAACCACGTCGGCCGGAATTCGACATTGCTGTGTGGGGCAAACCGGCAGGGATGCCGGTTTAGCTGCCTCAGGCCATGGATGGCCGGTGGCAGCGGCCCCACGCAGCAATGTCGGATTACGGGTATGCCGAGCCTAGGCGAGGCACCTAGTGGTGGGGCAAGAGCCTTTTGCTTACTTTTGGGCTCCTTTCAAAAGTGAGGCGCTGTAAAAGCGCAACCAATCTCAGCCGCGCCCCAATAACGGATATGTGCAAACAAACCCCAAACCCCAATTCCCAGCCAATAAAAAAGCCGACCCGGATAACCAGATCGGCTTTCTTGCAACAACAATCCCGAAGGGATTATTACTTGCGGCTAGCCTTGTCCAACATACGCAGAGCGCGCTCGTTGGCTTCGTCAGCAGTTTGCTGAGCTTTTTGAGCAGCAGCCAGAGCTTCGTCAGCTTTGCGATAAGCTTCGTCAGCGCGAGCTTGCGAACGAGCAGCTGCGTCTTCAGTAGCGGTCAGACGAGCTTCGGTTTCTTTGGATACGCTGCTGCAACCGGTAGCCAGAACTGCTGCCAGAGCCAGAGCAGAGAATTTCAGAGCATTGTTCATTGTGTTCCCCTTCAAGGACTTTTTTCAAATTAGTCATCTCTCGAAAATGAGAAAATGACCGGCGTACATAGTACCCACTGTTTGTAGTAAGTAAACTGACGAAGCGCAAGAAGCCCGACATTTTGTGCGCTTTGAAAGTGATCAACCTTACTGTCCACGTGTTTTGTATAAAAAATATCCAACCGCTGCACATGTCTCACGTAACCCTTATGCCCAAGGGCTTGCGAGTCGCAGATCAACACTGGCAAGACGAGAAATGTTCACCTTGCCAACCACTGTTCACGACCGCAGGTATAGGGGGAACATGCATCTGTTTAGCTTGCGTCGAGGTGACTTTCAATTCAGCTCGACGTCTCAATCGACAAGCTCCGGCAATGTTCAGTTCAACGCTCTGCTCAATCAGATGTTCGGTCGCGGCTTTTTGCGGTTGATACGCTTGAGCATATTCCCCAATGACGCCTACTATTTGCAGGTGCTCTTTTGTTGGGATCAGCAAAGCTCTTCTCGGTGTCCAAAACAGGCACAGGGTGGCGTAGATGTTCCTTCGCCGGAAAAACATCGGTAAGGTAGGGGTCAAATTCCAAGACCCGCGAGGAGTAGTGATGAGCGAGGCGCTGTCCATCCACCATGATGAGACCGGTCACCAGTTTGAAATCAACATCGACGGTCACCGTGCCTACCTGACCTATATGGACTTGGGTAAGCAGACTCTGGATATCTATCGGACTTTCGTCCCCAATGCCCTGCGTGGTCGAGGCATTGCTGCTGCACTGACCGAACAGGCGCTCGATTACGCCGACAGCATCGGGTATACGGTCATCCCGTCATGCTCTTATGTAGAGCGCTACATGGAGCGCAATCAGCGTCAGGCGGCAAAGATCTGAGTCGGGGTTCAGTCGGTATCCCCGACAGAGTTGTAACCCGATAGCACCAAGAAAAACGCCGAGCATATGCTCGGCGTTTTCGTTTCTGCTGCTGATCAGCCGCGTTGGCGTTTCGGCAGTACGTCCTTGAGCTTGGCGTGCATGCTGCGCAAGGTTTTTTCGGTGCTTTCCCAGTCGATGCAGGCATCGGTGACGGACACGCCGTATTGCAGCTCGGACAAATCCTTGGGAATCGCCTGACAGCCCCAGTTCAGATGACTTTCGACCATCAGGCCAATGATCGACTGGTTGCCTTCCAGAATCTGGTTGGCGACGTTTTCCATGACCAGCGGCTGCAGGGCAGGGTCTTTGTTGGAATTGGCGTGGCTGCAATCCACCATGATGTTCGGTTTGATCTTCGCCTTGTTCAGCGCCTGCTCACACAGTGCAACGCTGACCGAATCATAGTTGGGCTTGCCGTTGCCGCCGCGTAGCACCACGTGGCCATAGGCATTGCCTTTGGTGGTCACGATGGACACGCCACCTTCCTGGTTGATCCCCAGGAAACGGTGTGGGCTGGAAACCGATTGCAGGGCATTGATTGCCACTGTCAGGCCGCCGTCGGTGCCATTCTTGAAGCCCACGGCCGAGGACAGGCCTGATGCCATCTCCCGGTGTGTCTGGGATTCAGTGGTCCGTGCGCCGATGGCCGACCAGCTGATCAGGTCCTGCAGGTACTGCGGGGAGATCGGGTCCAGCGCTTCGGTGGCTGTGGGCAGGCCCATTTCAGCCAGGTCCAGCAGCAACTGGCGGCCGATATGCAGGCCGTCCTGAATCTTGAATGAGTCGTCCAGGTACGGATCGTTGATCAGACCTTTCCAGCCCACGGTGGTGCGCGGCTTCTCGAAGTAGACGCGCATCACCAGATACAGCGTGTCGGAAACCTCGGCGGCCAGCGCCTTGAGGCGTTCGGCGTATTCGTGTGCGGCCTTGATGTCATGGATCGAGCATGGCCCGATCACGATGAACAGGCGGTGATCCTTACCATCGAGAATGTCGCGGACCACTTCACGGCCCTTGCTCACTGTCTTCAGTGCGGCGGCGGTGAGCGGGATTTCGCGCTTGAGCTGATCCGGTGTGATCAGTGTCTCGTTGGAGGAAACGTTGAGGTCGTCAATCGGTAAATCAGCCATCGTGCTACTCATCAGGTCGCGTATGCCGGCCGCCAACGAACCCCGTGGGGCGAAGCCAGGCATGATTGAGCGAAACGGGGGACCGAACCTTAGCGCGTTAGGCCTTGCCGATACAATGGGCAAACGCCGCTTTATCGAGCGTCGTGCGCCCGGCGGGCTGATTTGCAAGCACCTGCAGGGGCAGGGATAGTGAGTGACAGATTGTGGGAGGCAGTAATTGAACGAGCTTGAATTGACCGACTTTGATATTGATCATCAGTTATTGGCACTTCCCGGCACTTCGCTTCTGATATTCACCAGCGTCGGTTGCAGCAGTTGCCGATATGCCCGAGAGCTGCTTCCGACACTTGATCTGGGGCTGGATCGTATCTGCTGGATCGATGCCGAGGAAAACGGCGGGGCGGTTGCGCGATACGAGGTATTTCATCTACCGGCATTGTTTGTGGTTCGGGATGGGCTGTTTTATGGCGGGTTGCGTTCGCCCCTGACCCTGACCGGGATTCGACAGTCTCTGGCGCAGGCTTTGGGTACGAAGTCAGATGAATTGCCTTGAGTATTTATCTGCGTTTCCCTTGTATCAGCAATGAGTTGAAAGCTACTACCTCCAGGGCTCGCAGGTAATTGCCGCCACACTCCTGAGGGCGCTGCTAAGCTGATTCCATCTCCGCCATTCTGGCTGTCCGGGAGGTCGTACATGATTCGCTCGATGCTTTATGCCACAGACCTCGGTCTGTACGCGCCCTATGTTATGCAGCACGCGCTGGCACTGGCTCGAACATTCAATGCCGACCTCTATGTGGTGCATGTGGTGGAGCCTATCGGGTCGTTTGCCGAATCGGTACTGCAGAGTTATCTGGATGAGGACGCGTTGAAGGATCTGCGCAGTCAGGGATTGAGTTCAGTCATGGAAGGTATCGAGCAGCGAGTGCTTGATGGTTTTCGTGAAGAGTTAGGCGAGGATCATCAGGATCTGGCGCTGATCAGCACGGTGCGGGTGGTTCAGGGCGATCCGTGCGATGTGATTCTGGGGCAGGCTGACGAGCTCAAGGTTGATCTGGTTATTGTCGGCAGCCATAGCCGTGGGGCAGAGCCCACCACGCCGATAGGTCGTACTGCGGCACGGGTTCTGCAGCTTTCGCAGGTGCCGGTGTATATGGTGCCGGGTTGTACTCAAAGCGTGCGCAGATCGAATGGGCGGGTCGAATAAAATCGAGCGTGCCTTTATCGCGCAAAGATGATAAAAAGTTCTAGCTTTGTCGTTCCTACCATTAATCCAGTTATATACCGTCGCTGATGCCCTTGGCGTCTTCCTGCTTTGAGGGATTCATATGAAGCTTCAACAACTGCGCTACATCTGGGAAGTGGCGCACCACGACCTCAACGTTTCAGCGACGGCTCAGAGCCTTTACACCTCTCAGCCAGGTATCAGCAAGCAGATCCGCTTGCTCGAAGATGAGCTGGGCGTGGAAGTTTTCGCTCGCAGTGGCAAGCATCTGACCCGTGTCACTCCGGCCGGCGAACGCATTATCACCACCGCCGGTGAGATCCTGCGCAAGGTTGAAAGCATCAAGCAGATTGCCCAGGAATTCTCCAATGAGAAGAAAGGCACGCTGTCCATTGCGACGACTCACACCCAGGCACGTTATGCACTGCCACCGGTGATCAGCAACTTCATCAAGCAATACCCCGACGTGTCGCTGCACATGCATCAGGGGTCGCCCATGCAGATCGCCGAAATGGCTGCGGACGGCACGGTCGATTTCGCCATCGCGACTGAAGCACTGGAGTTGTTCGGTGATCTGGTGATGATGCCGTGCTACCGCTGGAACAGGTGTGTGGTAGTGCCTCATGGTCACCCGCTGACCAAAGTACCGAAGCTGACCCTGGAAGTGCTGGCTGAATATCCGATCGTGACTTACGTGTTCGGCTTCACGGGGCGCTCCAAGCTGGATGAAGCGTTCAGCCATCGCGGCCTGACACCAAAAGTCGTGTTCACCGCAGCCGACGCCGACGTCATCAAGACTTATGTACGTCTGGGGCTGGGTGTTGGCATCGTTGCGAAAATGGCTGTCGACACCAAGCTGGACAGCGATCTGGTGATGCTCGATGCAAGCGATCTGTTTGAGTCAAGCGTGACCAAGATCGGCTTCCGTCGCGGCACTTTCCTGCGCGGTTTCATGTGTGACTTCATCGAGAAGTTCGCGCCGCACCTGACTCGCGAAGTGATGGCCAAGGCGATTCAATGCCATAACAAACAGGAACTGGAAGAGCTGTTTGACGGGGTTGAACTGCCGGTGCATTGATTGTCGTTCAGGCAGTAGTTATCTGTAGGCGCTCACGAGCACAGCGAGGCAGCGATGGCGCCCTGGCTGACACACAGCTATCGCGGCCTCGCGTTGCTCGTGCGCTCCTACAGATCTATGTTCGCTGGCGACAGCGCGCGGTGTAGCAGAGGTGCCACTCCCACAGGGAATTGATCTGTGGAGCGTCGCGAGCTAAAGGTTGGTATCACACCTTCGCGATCAGATTCCCCGAGTGCAGCCCGCATTCCTTCTGCGTCGCTTCTTCCCACCACCAGCGACCTTCACGCTCGTGCTGGTTCGGCAGTACCGGGCGCGTGCAGGGCTCGCAGCCGATACTGATGAACCCGCGCTCGTGCAGGCTGTTGTACGGCAGCTCCAGCATGCGGATATAGCCCCAGATTTCCTCGCTGCTCATCTGTGCCAACGGGTTGAACTTGTACAGGGTGCGCTCCGGGGTGGAGAACGCGCTGTCAATTTCCAGGGCCGCCACCTGGCTGCGAGTGCCGGGGCTCTGGTCGCGACGCTGGCCGGTGGCCCAGGCTTTCACGCCCGACAGCTTGCGGCGCAGCGGTTCGATCTTGCGCACGCCGCAGCATTCGCCGTGACCGTCTCGGTAAAAGCTGAATAAACCCTTCTCTTTGACGAAAGGTTCGAGCTTTTGCTGATCCGGAGTCATGATCTCGATATCGATCTTGTAGTGCTCACGGACCTGTTCGATGAAGCGATAGGTTTCCGGATGCAGGCGACCGGTGTCCAGACTGAATACTTTGACGTTCTTGTTCAGTTTCCAGGCCATGTCCACCAGCACCACATCCTCGGCGCCGCTGAACGAAATCCACAGCTCGTCACCGAAATGCTGGAAGGCCAGTTTGAGGATGTCTTGTGCCGACTTGTTGGCGTAGGTCGCGGCAAGCTCGGCGACATCGAAGGGTGTGCTCATCAGGCGGTTTCCTAAATATGGCGCTTAGGCGCTCGTAATGACGCGAATGTTAACAAAATCTTCCGAGGGATTGGCCGGTCATCGTGACGTACACGGTGTTGAGGAGAGAATCCATCGAGGCGTCAAATCGCGATTGGCGCGTCTAGATGCATTTTTGTAGGAGCTGCCGAAGGCTGCGAAGCATTCATCCTGACATATGGCCATCGCAGCCTTCGGCAGCTCCTACAGGATCAGCGAGGCGTCGTTTTTTCCAGCGTATCCAGCAAAACCCGCACCTTGGTGAACGACTCCTGATACTCGGCCTCGCAGTCGGAGTCTGCAACAATCCCGCCGCCTGCCCAGCAGGAGATCTTGCCATCCTTGGCGAGCAGGCTGCGGATCGCGATGGAGCTGTCCATCTCGCCACGCACGTCGAGATACAGCAGCGAGCCGCAGTACAGGCCGCGGCGGGTCGGTTCCAGTTCATCGATGATCTGCATGGCGCGAATTTTTGGCGCGCCGGTAATGGATCCACCCGGAAAACTGCCTGCGATCAAATCCAGAGCATCGTGATCATTCGCCAGTTCACCCACTACGCTGCTCACCAGATGGTGCACGTTGGGGTAGCTTTCGAGGCTGAACAGTTCCGGTACTTTCACTGAGCCAATCCGGCAACTGCGCCCCAGATCATTGCGTAGCAGATCGACGATCATCAGGTTTTCCGCACGGTCCTTGGTGCTGGATATCAATTCCTGCGCATAGGCCTGGTCTTCGGCGATGTTTTTGCCTCGCGGCCGTGTGCCCTTGATGGGGCGGGTTTCAACGTGGCTCTGGCTGACCTTGACGAAGCGTTCCGGCGAAAGGCTCAGCACAGCATCACCATCCGGCAGGGCCTGATAACCGGAAAACGGGGTAGGGCAGGCCTGCCGCAACGCGCAAAAAGCCGCCCAAGGGTCGCCTTCGTAACGGGCCTGAAAGCGTTGAGTCAGATTGACCTGATAGCAGTCACCCGCATGGATGTAGGACTGGATACGGTCAAAGGCTTCGCGGTAAGCACTGGCGCTGATCGACGGCGCAAACTGGCCGTCCAGGGCGAAGACACTTGAGTCGGGTGCCTGGGTGCTGCTGAACAGCGCAATCAGCCTCTGGCGCTCGGTTTCGGCCAGCGAGGGGTGAAACACGAGCTGGCTGGTCTGCTGCTGATGATCGCTGATTAACGCCCAGGCGTAGAGCCCCAGTCGCGCATCGGGAAGTTGCAGGTCATCAAGCGCAGCGCCGGATTGTGTTTCGAGGCGGCGCCCGAAGTCGTAGCTGATGTAGCCGATCAAACCGCCTGCGAACGGCAGCTCACAGTCGGTGGGCAACTGCGCGTGACCCAGGGCGTTCAAGCCATCACGCAAGCGCTGGAAAAATCCGCTGCCGGTTTCTGCGCTGTCCGGCAGGAATGTCTGCACGGGCCATGCACTGAGCAGGTCGAAGCGGCCACGCTCGGCAGCCGGTCGGCCGCTGTCCAGCAGAATGGCGCCCGGGGCCTGGCGGATGCGTTGGAAATAATCCGCTGGGTCGGCGCGGTAAGGCAGCGAATAAAGTAAACAGTCAGGCATTCGAGGGATGTCAGTTCGGAGCGCGGGACGGGGATTGTAGTCTTCCGTCGGCATCGCTCCTAGTGGCGTGTCGGAATTGGATTGTCAGTGGGCGCAGTGGTCCTGTGCTCAGGACGCCTGTACGTGACCGAACAACTCCTGAACGAACTGCACTCGTTGTTCAGGCGTTTCCTGTTCGCCATTGAGTGCCAATTGCTCAAGTCGCGCTTCAACCGCCTGGGTCCGGTGAGTCAGGCCGCAATCGTTGGCAATCTGGATATTCAGACCGGGGCGGGCGTTGAGTTCGAGAATCAACGGGCCATGCTCCTGATCGAGCACCATGTCGACGCCGATGTAACCCAGGCCACACAGCTCATAGCACTCTGCGGCGAGTTTCATGAAACCGTCCCAGTTGGGCAATTGAACGCCATCCACCGCATTGGTGGTGTCCGGGTGTTTGGTGATGATGTTATTCAGCCAGGTGCCGCGCAGGGTAATGCCGGTGGCCAGGTCGACACCGACACCAATCGCGCCCTGATGCAGGTTGGCCTTGCCGCCGGACTGCCGGGTGGGCAGGCGCAGCATGGCCATGACCGGGTAGCCCATCAGGACAATGATGCGAATGTCCGGCACGCCCTCGTAGCTGATGCTTTTGAAAATCTGATCCGGGGTGACGCGGTATTCGATCAGTGCCCGGTCCCGGTGGCCGCCCAGGGAATAGAGCCCGGTAAGGATGCTCGACACCTGATGCTCGATCTCCGAATGACTGACGATGCGCCCGGAAACCGTACGATAGCGACCCTCGAAACGATCGGCGATCACCAGGATGCCATCGCCGCCAGCGCCCTGAGCGGGCTTGATCACGAAATCACTGCGACCACCGATGATCTCGTCGAGCTTGTCGATTTCCTTCTCGGTAGAAATTACCCCGTACATCTCGGGCACATTGATGCCCGCTGCGATCGCCCGCTCCTTGGTGATGATCTTGTCATCGACAATCGGGTACAGGCTGCGCTTGTTGTATTTGAGCACGTAATCGGCGTTACGCCGGTTGATGCCCATGATGCCCCGGGCTTCCAGCGCCTTCCAGGTCTTCCACCAGCCGATCATTTGGCTTCTTCTTGCTTGGCTTCTTCCTTCAGGAAGGCCTTGAAGCGGACCAGTTCAGTCAGGCGGTAACCGCGATAGCGACCCATGGCCAGCATGAAGCCCACCAGAATCAGCAGCACTGCTGGGAAGGTGAAGACGAAGTAGATCAGCGCTGGCACGCTCATGATGATGTGCGCCAGTGAGGCCGCGAACAGCGTGCCGATGGCGACTTTCATGGCATGACCACCGCCACGCTCCTCCCAGGTGATCGACAGGCGTTCAATGGTCATGGTCAGAATCACCATCGGGAATAGCGCCACTGAAAGGCCGCGCTCCAGACCCAGTTTGTGACTGAGGACGCTGATGGCAGCAATCAGCACCACCACGAACGTCAGCACCACCGACAGGCGGGGCAGCATTTGCAGCTTCAAATGTTCCAGATAAGAGCGTAACGAAAGGCCGAGCGCAGTTATAACCGTGAACAGAATGATGCCGAAGCCGAGCTGGGTTTCCCTGAAGGCCAGGGCGATCAGCACCGGGGTAAACGTCCCAAGCGTCTGCAGGCCAATCAGGTTACGCAGGACCAGAATGACCAGCACACCGATCGGAATCATGACCATGATCATGAAGGTCTGCTGGGTTTCCAGCGGCAGGCCATACAACGAATATTCAAGGAAGTCGGCGTCAGTGCTGGCATCGGTCAGCTGTGCGAGCCGAATCGCGTTCATCTCGCTGTTGTTGAGGCTGAACGTGACCAGGGCTTTTTTGCCGCCCTCGACCGTGATCAGGTTCTCGTCGCCCGTCCACCATAGCAAGCGGTCATCAGGCAGGCCTTTTTCACCGGTGTCCGGGTTGAAATACAACCAGTCCTTGCCATTGAAACTGCGCAGCCAGAGTTCAGGGCTTTGCGGCTGGTCGGCTACGAGGCGAATCGTGTGGACCTTCTCCATTGGCACATGGGCAATGGACAGCAGCAATTCGGTAATGCGCGCCTTGTTGGTGCTGGAGGTATCACCTGCCAGCAGCAGCTTGACGTTGTCATCTTTCAGATTGTTGACCCGCTTGATGGCTTCAGTGATGAAGGTCTCGACGTCGGCCGAGTGCTGGCGGATTGGCGCGAGCAGCGCTTCGGCGGCAATCTTCTCCGGGCCTTCGACCGGGATGCTGTCGCGGAAGATCGGCCCTTTGGTCTTCAGCCTTTCGCCGCTATAACGCTTGGTCAGCACCAGGCGGTAGTACAGGGTCTGATTGCCGGTTGCGCGACGTGCCGACCAGGTGACTTTGCGATTGCCATCGACCCGGTTGACGCTGACGCCGTAGTTATTGGAAATGAAGCTTTCGTTGAGGCTGATGAAGTCCCGCGCCAGCGGCGGCACGAACATCTGCACCTTCACCGAATCCTTATTGTTGTTGGCAACGAATTCGACTTTGGCGTCGATATTCCACAGGTCGTCGGTTTCATCCTCAGTCATCGGGATGCCGAGCGCCAGAATCTGATAAGCCGTGATCGCTATTCCCAGGGTCACCAGGACGCCGATCAGGATTTTCAGATGCAAAGTCAAAGAACGCATGGGTTTACTCGGTGGTTTGAGCAGTAATTTCACAGCCAGGCTTGCCCGCTGCGTACTTAAGGCTTGGGTCGACCAGCGCATCAAAGCGTTTTAGAGCCTCGGAGCCGATCAAAAGCGGATATTGGAAAGCACTTCTGTCCGTCAAGTTCACTTCGATGGTGCGTAAAGATGCACCCATGCACACATCAAGGCTGATGACCGGGCGCGCCGTGTACTTTTTTTCTTCATCGGCGTCGTAATCATCGGCACGTCGTTTGATCTTGCTGACCCTTGCCAGTGGCCGCTCAATGGGGTGCGCATGGGCGTCATCGATCGCCAGATAGAAGCGCACCCAGGTCTCGCCATTGCGTTTGAAATGTTTGATGTCCCGAGCGCTCAGTGAAGCAGTCTTGGCGCCGGTGTCGAGTTTGGCGGCAACCTGCAGGTCGATATCGTTGAGCTGAGCGTATTCGTTCAGACCATAAACGGTCTTGTCGGCTGCCATGCCGTTGATTGATAGCAGAAGAAGGCAGAGCAGGGCGGGAAGGGCTTTGAGTGTCATAAATCCTGGCACGTTGAGAGCGGTCATCCGGACATCGCTCTTAAGTCATTTATTGGCTGGCGCAGTGCTATTGCTGACGATCAGTTGGGGCGGCATTCTAGCATGAAGGTGCGTCTCGCTCACTGCGATGATCCTGTGGGAGCCGGGCTTGCCCGCGATAAGGCTACATGCGATTACTTTAGATAGCGTCCAGTCTTATCGCGAGCAAGCTCTGCTCCCACATAAGATCGTATATTGGACTATTGTCGACAGTCTTGATTAATGCTTTGACTAAAATGTATTTGAAAGCTAGTTTTAGCCAAAATAATCCTACCGGTGTCGACAATGTTGGAATCAGCCGAAAGCGCTGCTCCAGTGACAGATGATTCGGAAACCCTTTCCGAAAACGTTTTTCGTCGCATTCAGTCCGCCATCATCAAAGGTGAAATCGCTCCCGGGAGCAAGATTTCCGAGCCCGAGCTGGCGCGCACATACGGCATCAGTCGTGGCCCTTTGCGTGAGGCAATTCATCGTCTAGAGGGGCAACGCTTGCTGGTTCGGGTGCCCCATGTGGGCGCTCGTGTGGTTTCCCTCAGTCATGCCGAATTGATCGAGCTGTACGAGATTCGCGAATCCCTGGAAGGCATGGCCTGCCGTCTGGCGGCCGAGCGCATGACCGCCGAAGAAATCGATGACTTGCGCCGGGTGCTTGAAACCCACGAGCGTGATGCCGCGTTTCAGGCTGGCGTCGGTTATTACCAGCAGGAAGGGGATTTCGATTTCCACTATCGGATCATCCAGGGCAGCGGCAATAAAACCCTGACGCAAATGCTCTGCGGCGATCTGTATCAACTGGTGCGCATGTACCGCATCCAGTTCTCTGCGACGCCCAATCGTCCCCGTCAGGCATTTGCCGAACACCATCGCATTCTCGATGCCATCGCCGACCGTGACGGCGAACTGGCCGAACTGTTGATGCGTCGCCACATCGGCGCCTCCAAACGCAATATCGAGCGGCATTATTTAGAGCAGTGTTCCCTGAAACAGCCTGCCCCAACCCGAGGTGAATAATGAATTCCAATAAAACCACTCCAGGCCAACGTTTTCGTGATGCGGTCGCCAGCGAACATCCGCTGCAAGTGGTCGGCGCGATTAATGCCAATCATGCGTTGCTGGCCAAGCGCGCCGGGTTCAAGGCTATCTACCTGTCGGGTGGCGGGGTGGCGGCGGGTTCGCTGGGGATTCCTGATCTGGGCATCACTGGTCTTGATGACGTACTTACCGACGTACGCCGTATCACCGATGTCTGCGATTTGCCTTTGCTGGTAGACGTGGATACGGGTTTTGGATCGTCGGCCTTTAACGTGGCGCGGACTGTGCGCTCGATGATCAAGTTCGGCGCAGCCGCGATTCATATCGAAGATCAGGTGGGTGCCAAGCGCTGCGGCCATCGCCCTAATAAAGAAATCGTGACCCAGCAGGAAATGGTCGACCGCATCAAAGCGGCCGTGGATGCCCGCACCGATGACAGTTTTGTGATTATGGCGCGCACTGATGCGCTGGCGGTGGAAGGGATTGAGTCGGCCCTTGAGCGTGCAGCCGCGTGCATCGAAGCGGGAGCCGATATGGTCTTCCCCGAAGCCATCACCGAGCTGGACATGTACAAGCTGTTTGCTTCGCGGGTCAAAGCGCCGATTCTTGCCAATATCACCGAGTTTGGTGCCACGCCACTGTTCACCGTGGACGAGTTGCGCGGCGCTGATGTTTCACTGGTGCTCTATCCTTTATCGGCATTCCGCGCCATGAACAAGGCGGCGGAAAACGTCTACGGCGCGATTCGCCGTGATGGCAGCCAGAAGAACGTGGTCGACACCATGCAGACCCGAATGGAGCTTTACGACGCGATTGATTACCACACCTTCGAACAGAAGCTGGATGCGCTGTTTGCGCAGAAGAAGGGGTGAGGCGCACGACGACCCGGTAGGAGCCAACAAGTTAGCTCCTACCGGGAGCACTGAGTTCTCAACGAATTGCCAAATCCCTAAAAAATCCAACATTGGAGAGAGCAATGGCTGAAGCAAAAGTATTAAGCGGCGCGGGCCTGCGTGGTCAGGTTGCCGGGCAGACTGCCTTGTCTACCGTTGGCCAGACCGGTGCCGGTTTGACGTACCGTGGCTATGACGTAAAAGAACTGGCTGCCGAGGCTCGCTTTGAAGAAGTCGCCTACCTGCTGCTTTACGGCGAGCTGCCGACCCAGACGCAACTGGACGGCTATCTCGCGAAACTGAAAAAGCTCCGGGATCTGCCGCAAGCTTTGAAAGAAGTGCTCGAACGGATACCTGCTGATACCCACCCAATGGACGTGATGCGTACCGGTGCGTCGATGCTCGGCACGCTGGAACCTGAAACCAGCTTCGAGCAGCAGCGCGATTCAACCGACCGCTTGCTCGCAGCCTTCCCGGCGATCATGTGTTACTGGTATCGCTTCAGTCATGACGGGAAACGGATTGATTGCGTGACCGACGAGGATTCCATCGGCGCGCATTTCCTGCATCTGCTGCTGGACAAGAAACCCAGCGAGCTGCATCGCAAGGTCATGGATGTTTCGCTGATCCTCTATGCAGAGCATGAATTCAATGCGTCGACCTTCACGGCGCGGGTCTGTGCGTCGACCCTGTCCGATCTGTTCTCGTGCATCACGGCTGCAATTGGCACCTTGCGCGGTCCATTGCACGGCGGCGCCAATGAAGCGGCCATGGAGATGATCCAGCGTTTTGATTCTGCCGAAGACGCTATTAAAGGCACCTTGGGTATGCTGGAGCGCAAAGACAAGATCATGGGCTTTGGCCACGCGATCTATAAAGAGTCGGACCCGCGCAACGAAGTCATCAAGGGCTGGGCGAAAAAGCTCGCCGATGAAGCGGGCGATACCGTGTTGTACCCAGTGTCCGAAGCCATCGACAAAACCATGTGGGAGCAGAAAAAACTGTTCCCCAACGCCGACTTCTACCATGCCTCGGCGTACCACTTCATGGGCATCCCGACCAAGCTGTTCACGCCGATTTTCGTGTGCTCACGCCTGACAGGCTGGGCTGCGCATGTGTTCGAACAACGTGCCAACAACCGCATCATCCGACCCAGCGCCGAGTATGTCGGCGTTGAGCAGCGCAGTTTTGTGAGTGTCGAAAAGCGCTGATTATAAAAATGTTTAGGTAAGTGCCGCCCCGGTGTCCATGGCACCGCGCTGTCTCGGGGCAAACATTGGACCTGTAGGAGCTGCCGAAGGCTGCGATGGCGTTGTGTCAGATGAACGCTTCGCAGCCTTCGGCAGCTCCTACAGAGTGAGATGAGTTTGTTGCCCCTTATAGAGCTCCCACCATTTCCGTGATTGAGGCCCCGTGCCATGAACTCAGAACACCGCAAACCCTTGCCCGGTACTTCACTGGACTATTTCGATGCCCGTGAGGCGGTCGATGCCATCAAGCCTGGTGCCTACGACGGCTTGCCTTATACCTCGCGCGTGCTGGCTGAAAATCTGGTGCGGCGCTGTGATCCGGCGACCCTGAACGCCTCTCTGGAACAGTTGATCGAGCGCAAGCGCGACCTGGACTTCCCGTGGTTTCCGGCGCGTGTGGTGTGTCACGACATTCTTGGCCAGACTGCCCTTGTTGACCTCGCAGGCCTGCGGGACGCCATTGCTTTGCAGGGTGGCGACCCGTCGCTGGTCAATCCTGTGGTGCCGACGCAATTGATTGTTGACCACTCTTTAGCCGTCGAGCATGGCGGTTTCGAGCCTGACGCCTTCGAACGTAACCGGGCGATTGAAGATCGTCGCAATGAAGACCGGTTTCACTTCATCAACTGGACCAAAAAAGCTTTCAAGAACGTCGATGTGATACCGCCTGGCAACGGCATCATGCACCAGATCAATCTGGAGCGAATGTCGCCTGTGGTGCATGCGCTGGAAGGCGTGGCGTTCCCTGACACCCTGGTCGGCACCGACAGCCACACGCCGCACGTGGATGCACTGGGGGTGATCGCCATTGGCGTCGGCGGGCTGGAGGCCGAGAGCGTGATGCTCGGCCGGGCGTCCTGGATGCGCCTGCCGGACATCATCGGTGTGGAGCTGGTGGGCAAGCGTCAGCCGGGTATCACCGCAACCGACATCGTACTGGCCGTTACCGAGTTTCTGCGTGCCGAGAAAGTCGTGTCGTCGTATCTGGAGTTCTTCGGCGATGGCGCTAACGCGCTGACCTTGGGCGACCGCGCGACCATCTCCAACATGACGCCTGAGTTCGGCGCCACGGCGGCGATGTTCTACATCGACCAGCAGACGCTGGATTACCTGACCCTGACCGGGCGCGATCCCGAGCAAGTCAGGCTGGTCGAAACCTATGCCAGACAGACTGGCCTGTGGGCCGACAGCCTGAAAACCGCCGAGTACGAGCGGGTGCTGAAGTTCGATCTGTCCAGCGTGGTCCGCAACATCGCGGGCCCATCCAATCCGCATCGGCGGGTACCAACTTCTGACCTGGCCGCGCTGGGGATTTCCGGAGTGGTAGAAAACGAACCGGGCCTGATGCCCGATGGCGCGGTGATCATCGCGGCAATCACCAGTTGCACCAACACCAGCAATCCGCGCAACGTGATCGCTGCGGGTTTGTTGGCGCGTAATGCCAACGCTGCTGGCCTGACCCGCAAACCCTGGGTCAAATCGTCGTTGGCGCCTGGCTCCAAGGCGGTGCAGCTGTATCTGGAAGAGGCCAATTTGCTGCCGGAACTGGAAAACCTGGGTTTTGGCATCGTCGGTTTTGCCTGCACCACCTGTAACGGCATGAGCGGCGCGCTGGATCCGGCCATCCAGCAGGAAGTCATTGATCGCGATCTTTACGCCACGGCTGTGCTGTCCGGCAATCGCAACTTCGATGGGCGCATTCACCCTTACGCCAAGCAGGCCTTCCTGGCCTCGCCGCCGTTGGTGGTGGCCTATGCGATTGCGGGCACCATTCGTTTCGATATCGAGAAGGATGTACTGGGCATCGACAAGGCGGGCAATCCGGTCACGCTGAAAGACATCTGGCCCAGCGACGAGGAAATCGACGCGGTGGTGAAAGCCAGCGTCAAGCCGGATCAGTTTCGTCAGGTTTATATCCCGATGTTCGAGATCAAGGCTGACGACGGTGAGCGGGTCAAACCGCTCTACGACTGGCGTGCGCCGAGCACTTATATTCGTCGTCCGCCCTATTGGGAAGGCGCGCTGGCGGGGGCTCGACCATTGAAAGGCATGCGTCCGCTGGCCGTGCTGGGCGACAACATCACCACCGATCACCTGTCCCCATCCAACGCCATCATGCTCGACAGCGCTGCCGGGGAATATCTGGCGAAAATGGGCCTGCCGGAAGAAGACTTCAATTCTTACGCGACTCATAGAGGCGACCATTTGACGGCCCAGCGCGCGACTTTTGCTAACCCCAAACTGATCAACGAAATGGTGCGCATTGACGGCAAGGTCAAGCAGGGCTCACTCGCACGTATTGAGCCGGAAGGTCAGGTCACGCGCATGTGGGAAGCGATTGAAACCTACATGGAGCGCAAGCAGCCGCTGATCATTATTGCGGGTGCGGACTATGGCCAGGGCTCATCCCGCGACTGGGCGGCGAAAGGCGTGCGGCTGGCAGGTGTCGAAGCCATCGCTGCCGAAGGTTTCGAGCGAATTCACCGGACCAATCTGGTCGGCATGGGCGTCTTGCCGCTGGAGTTCAAGCCGGGTGTTGATCGTCACACCCTGGGCATTGATGGCAGTGAAACCTTCGACGTAATCGGTGAGCGTATTCCCCGCAGTACATTGACGCTGGTGATCCATCGCAAAAATGGCGAGCGAATTGAAGTGCCGGTGACCTGTCGCCTGGATACGGCTGAAGAGGTTTCGATCTACGAAGCGGGCGGCGTGTTGCAGCGTTTTGCGCAGGATTTTCTTGAGGCGGTTACAGCCTGAAGATCGCGCATATTTTGATCTGGAATCAGATCAATTGTGGGAGCGGTGCTTGCCCGCGATAAGGCCAATGCGGTCTAAAGTGAATCGCGTCCAGCCTTATCGCGGGCAAGCACCGCTCCCACAGGGACCGCTTTTCTTCATTTGGAACTGGCGTTGACCTATTTTTGAGAGGGTCGCTACATGTCTCACCTGCCACAAATAAAAATCCCCGCCACCTACATGCGGGGCGGTACCAGTAAAGGCGTGTTCTTCAACCTCGTTGACCTGCCCGAGGCCGCGCAGGTGCCGGGAGCTGCTCGCGACGTCCTGCTGCTAAGGGTCATCGGCAGCCCGGACCCGTACGAAAAGCAGATCGACGGCATGGGCGGGGCGACTTCCAGCACCAGCAAGACGGTTATCGTGTCGCGCAGCAGTCGGGCGGATCACGATGTGGATTACCTGTTCGGGCAGGTTTCCATCGACAAGCCGTTCGTGGACTGGAGTGGTAACTGCGGCAACCTGTCTGCGGCAGTAGGCCCATTCGCCATCAGCAGCGGCTTGCTGGACGCCTCGCGCGTTCCTCAAAGCGGCGTTGCCGTGGTGCGGATCTGGCAGGCGAATATCGGCAAAACGATTATTGCCCATGTGCCCATTACTGACGGAGCAGTGCAGGAAACCGGCGATTTCGAACTGGATGGCGTGACGTTTCCAGCAGCCGAAGTGCAGTTGGAGTTTCTCGACCCGGCGGCCGACGAGGAGGGCGCAGGCGGTTCGATGTTCCCCACCGGCAATCTGGTGGATGAGCTGGAGGTGCCGGGAGTTGGCACGTTCAAGGCCACGCTGATCAATGCCGGTATCCCGACTATATTTGTTAACGCTCGAGACATTGGCTATAGCGGCGTTGAATTGCAGGGCGATATCAATGGCGATCCCAAAGCGTTGGCGATGTTTGAAGCGATCCGCGCCCACGGCGCGCTGCGCATGGGCTTGATCAAGCATCTGGATGATGCAGCAACCCGCCAGCACACGCCGAAAGTAGCGTTCGTGGCACAACCCGCGGACTACATCGCGTCCAGCGGCAAACCGGTAGCTGCCAGCCATATCGATCTGCTGGTGCGCGCCATGTCCATGGGCAAGTTGCATCACGCCATGATGGGCACCGCGGCGGTAGCCATCGGCACTGCGGCCGCCATTCCCGGTACGTTGGTCAATCTGGCGGCGGGTGGCATTGAGCGCGAAGCGGTGCGCTTCGGACATCCCTCCGGCACTTTGCGGGTCGGGGCGCAGGCGCTGCAGAGCAATGGCGAATGGAAAGTCACCAAAGCCATCATGAGTCGCAGCGCGAGGGTGTTGATGGAGGGTTGGGTGCGGGTTCCGAGTTGATCTGATCGGTTGGCCTGGAATACTTTTTATGTGGGAGCGGTGCTTGCCCGCGATAAGACTAGACGCGATTCACTTTAGATCGCATAGACCTTATCGCGGGCAAGCACCGCTCCCACAAAAAGCCTGTCTATCACTTAAATCGTCGTTCAACCCCTTTCTCCACCAGCACCTTGGCGGAGATTTCTTCTACCGAGAAATGGGTGGAGTTGATGTTCGGGATGTTTTCCCGGCGGAACAGGCTTTCCACTTCACGCACCTCGAACTCACACTGGGCATAGCTGGAATAGCGGCTATTGGGTTTGCGTTCGTGGCGAATCGCGGTCAGGCGATCTGGATCAATGGTCAGGCCGAATAATTTGCTACGGTGCTCCTTCAGCGCATTTGGCAGCTGCAGGCGTTCCATATCGTCTTCGGTGAGCGGGTAGTTGGCGGCGCGAATGCCGAATTGCATGGCCATGTACAAGCAGGTTGGGGTTTTGCCGCAGCGCGACACACCCACCAGAATGATGTCGGCCTTGTCGTAATAATGCGTGCGGGCGCCGTCGTCGTTGTCCAGCGCGAAGTTCACTGCCTCAATCCGCTCCATGTAATTGGAGTTGTGGCCGATGGAGTGCGATTTGCCCACCGAGTAGGAGGAGTGTGAACTAAGCTCTTGTTCCAGCGGTGCCAGGAAGGTCGAAAAGATGTCGATCATGAAGCCATTGGACGTCGCCAGGATCTCGCGGATGTCCTGATTGACGATGGTGTCGAAGATGATCGGGCGGACATCGTCCTTGTCGGCGGCATTGTTGATTTGTTGTACCATCGCCCGCGCTTTCTCGACGCTGTCGATATAGGGCCTGGTGAACTTGTTGAACGTAATGTTCTCAAATTGCGCTAACAGGCTTTGGCCAAGGGTTTCAGCGGTAATCCCGGTGCCGTCGGAGATAAAAAAAGCAGATCGTTTCATTTGCGCCTTTGGCCTTAAGCTGGTGACGATTGTTGGATATCATAGGCGCGCTTGCGGGCCCGAGTGGTTGGCATTCACAACTTTTTTCCAGGTTTCGGCTTGAGGCCAGGCCAGAATGCGTTCGGGGCCTCGCGGTAGCGGGGCGACCCAGACTGAGCTTTTCCCAACAACAACACAGTTAGTGGAGAGATCACCTTGGTAGAGTACGTAGTTTCCCTCGATAAGCTCGGCGTCCATGATGTGGAGCATGTGGGAGGCAAGAACGCATCCCTCGGCGAAATGATCAGCAACCTTGCCGGTGCTGGCGTTTCGGTGCCCGGTGGCTTCGCCACTACGGCCCAGGCCTACCGTGATTTCCTTGAGCTGAGTGGTCTGAACGATCAGATCCACGCAGCTCTGGACGCTCTGGATGTCGACGACGTCAACGCGCTGGCCAGAACCGGTGCGCAGATTCGTCAGTGGATCATGGAAGCCGAGTTCCCCGAAAAGCTCAACGCCGAAATCCGCACTGCCTTTGCCGAACTGTCGGCAGGCAACCCGAATCTCGCCGTTGCCGTGCGTTCTTCCGCCACCGCTGAAGACCTTCCTGATGCGTCCTTTGCCGGGCAGCAGGAAACCTTCCTTAATATCCGCGGCGTTGAAAACGTCATCCGTGCGGCCAAGGAAGTGTTTGCCTCGCTGTTCAACGACCGGGCCATTTCCTACCGTGTTCACCAGGGCTTCGACCACAAGCTGGTGGCCTTGTCTGCGGGCGTGCAGCGCATGGTGCGCTCCGAAACCGGTACGGCAGGCGTGATGTTTACCCTGGATACCGAATCCGGCTTCCGCGACGTGGTGTTTATCACCGGCGCTTACGGCCTGGGTGAAACGGTGGTGCAGGGCGCGGTCAACCCTGACGAATTCTATGTGCACAAGGGCACCTTGGCAGCAGGTCGTCCGGCCATCCTGCGCCGCAATCTGGGCAGCAAGGCCATCAAGATGATCTATGGCGAAGAAGCCAAGGCAGGGCGTTCGGTGAAAACCGTGGACGTCGAGCCAGCTGATCGCGCGCGTTTCTGCCTGACTGACGAGGAAGTCGCAGAGCTGGCTAAACAGGCGATGATCATCGAGAAGCACTACAAGGCACCGATGGATATCGAGTGGGCCAAAGACGGCGATGACGGCAAGCTGTACATCGTTCAGGCGCGCCCGGAAACCGTGAAAAGCCGCGCCCAGGCCAATGTCATGGAGCGCTACCTGCTCAAGGAAACCGGCACGGTGCTTGTAGAGGGGCGAGCCATTGGTCAGCGCATCGGCGCAGGCAAGGTTCGTATCATCAGAGACGTTTCGGAAATGGACAAGGTCCAGCCCGGCGACGTTCTGGTCTCCGACATGACCGATCCGGATTGGGAGCCGGTCATGAAGCGCGCCAGCGCCATCGTCACCAACCGGGGCGGCCGCACCTGCCACGCGGCGATCATCGCCCGTGAGCTGGGCATTCCGGCGGTCGTGGGTTGTGGTAATGCCACGCAACTGTTGCAGGACGGTCAGGGCGTCACGGTTTCCTGCGCGGAAGGCGACACCGGTTACATCTTCGAAGGCGAGCTGGGCTTCGACATCAAGACCAACTCGGTCGATGCCATGCCTGAACTGCCGTTCAAGATCATGATGAACGTCGGTAACCCGGATCGTGCATTCGACTTCGCCCAACTGCCCAACGCGGGTGTGGGGCTGGCACGTCTGGAATTCATCATCAACCGCATGATCGGCGTGCACCCCAAGGCGCTGCTCAACTACGACAGCCTGCCTCAGGACATCAAGGACAGCGTCGACAAACGCATCGCCGGTTACGATGATCCGGTTGGTTTCTACGTCGAGAAACTGGTGGAAGGCATCAGCACCCTGGCCGCTGCATTCACCCCGAAAAAGGTCATCGTGCGCCTCTCGGACTTCAAGTCCAACGAGTACGCCAACCTGATCGGCGGCAAGATGTACGAGCCGGAAGAAGAAAACCCGATGCTGGGTTTCCGTGGCGCTTCCCGCTACATCAGCGAAAATTTCCGCGACTGTTTCGAGCTGGAATGCCGTGCCCTCAAGCGTGTGCGTGAGGAAATGGGCCTGACCAATGTCGAGATCATGGTGCCGTTCGTGCGTACGCTGGGTGAAGCCAGTCAGGTCATTGATCTGCTGGCCGAGAACGGTCTGAAACGCGGCGAAAACGGCCTGCGCGTGATCATGATGTGCGAACTGCCGTCCAATGCGATTCTGGCCGAAGAGTTCCTCGAGTACTTCGACGGCTTCTCCATCGGTTCCAACGATTTGACCCAGCTGACACTGGGGCTGGATCGTGACTCGGGGGTCATCGCCCATCTGTTTGATGAGCGTAACCCGGCAGTGAAGAAGCTGCTGTCCAACGCCATTCAGGCCTGTAACAAGGCTGGCAAGTACATCGGCATCTGCGGTCAAGGCCCATCGGACCATCCGGACCTTGCCCGCTGGTTGATGGATCAGGGCATTGAGAGCGTTTCGTTGAACCCGGATTCCGTGCTGGAAACCTGGTTCTTCCTGGCTGAGGCTCAGGCCCCGGTCTGATTTGATTGAGTGAAGCCCCGGTTCATCTCCGTGAGCCGGGGCTTTTTTACGTTTACCACGGACGGTTTTCACACCGACCTTTGATTGTTTGAGCAATATGCAAAGCAGCAGCACTCTTTTTCCTGTGGCTTTGATCAGCGCAGAGCGTTGTGGCGATCTGATCGAAGACGTTTACCGCCTCAAGCCCGCCAACAGTCCCGATTACAGCGTCGAAATTGCCGTGACCCGGCTGGGGCTGGTCGCGCAGCCTGATGTTCGCGGTGTGCCGGTCATTCTGATGCACGGCAGCTTTTCCAACCGACGCTTCTGGTATTCCCCTAAAGGCATTGGCCTGGGTGCATATCTTGCGCGAGCCGGTTTCGATGTATGGATCCCGGAAATGCGTGGGCACGGCCTGTCGGCGCGTAACCAGGCCTATCGTTCAAATCATGTTGCTGATTACGCCCGCTATGACGTGCCCGCCATTGCGGCATTTGTGCGTGAGCTGAGCGGGCAGATTCCGCACTGGATCGGCCACTCCCTGGGCGGCACCACCCTTGCGGCCGCGCTGGGCGGGGAGTATCTCGGCCCATCCGGGGCAGCCTCTGTTGCCTTGTTCGGCAGCCAGGTCAGTCGCGATTACTGGCCGCTGAAGATTCCGCCTGTGCAGTGGGCGGGGCGTTTGCTGTTGAAGCCTTTTGATCACATCTCCGGGCCGCGTTTCAAGCGTGGTCCAGAGGACGAGCCTGTCGGGCTGGTGCTGGAAAGCATGCGCTGGCACGGGATGTTCGGGCGATTCGGTGATCGCGAGACCGACTGGTGGGCCGGTTTGCCGAGTGTTGAAGTTCCGGTGCTTGCGGTTGCCGCCGTTGGCGACCACCAGGACCCGGTCTGGGCCTGCCGCAAACTCTTTGATCAGATTGGGTCGCAACAGCGCAAATTTCTTTGTCTGGGGCGTGAGCAGGGCTTCTCGCAAGACTTCGATCACGTACAGATGCTGGTCAGTAAAGCCGCCCAGCGCGAGGTCTGGCCACTGGTTACCGAATGGTTGAACGAAGGCTGCGTGGCTGTACAGGAGCTGTCACAAACGCCGATGGCGGTTGGCGAGTGACGTCGGCGTATTACACTGAGCGCAGATTGCGATGAGATACGATGCGAAATGCAGTTCAGTTATAGGTCACGTCAGTTAAAGGTCGCGACGCTGGATACGTTTTGTTCTTATGAGCTACGGTTCATAGGCAGACACATCATGAGACGCTGATCTTTCACTGACAGGAGTACCACCATGCATTACCTCACTCCCGACCTGTGCGACGCTTATCCGGACCTTGTTCAGGTGCTTGAGCCGATGTTCAGCAACTTCGGTGGACGTGACTCATTTGGCGGTGAAATCGTGACCGTCAAATGCTTTGAGGACAACTCGCTGGTCAAGGAGCAGGCCGAGCTGGACGGGAAGGGCAAGGTGCTGGTGGTCGACGGCGGTGGATCGCTGCGTTGCGCGCTACTCGGTGACATGATTGCCGAGAAAGCCGCACGCAATGGCTGGCAGGGTATGGTGATCTACGGCTGCATCCGCGACGTGGACGTGTTGGCGCAAACTGATCTGGGAGTCCAGGCGCTCGCCAGTCACCCACTGAGAACCAACAAGCGCGGTATTGGTGACCTGAACGTGGTTGTGACCTTTGCCGGGGTCACGTTTCGTCCAGGGGAATACGTGTATGCCGACAATAATGGCGTGATCGTTTCACCGTCGCCTCTGAAAATGCCCGAATAAGCGAAGTATTAATGTTCGACGAAACAAATGCGCAGTGGGGGCTGGTTCATGCCCTCGTTTTGGACGGTAAAGGCGGGGCACGTTTCATTGCTCGGACCGAACTGGAATGCCTGCAACTGCAGCCGCACGAAAGTGTCTGGCTGCATTGGGACCGTGGTCATCCGCAAACTCACACCTGGCTGCGCACCGCCAGCGGTTTGAGCGAGTTCGCTTGCGATCTGTTGCTCGAAGAAAACACCCGGCCGCGCTTGCTGCCATTGCCGGACGAAAAACTGCTGCTGTTTCTGCGTGGGGTTAATCTCAATCCGGGGGCTGAGCCGGAAGACATGGTCTCGGTCCGGATCTTCGCGGCGGCCCAGCAAGTCATTTCCCTGCGCTTGCGACCATTGCGCGCCACGGATGAGCTGATTGAACAACTGAATGAAGGCAAGGGCCCTAAATCCGCGTCCGAACTGATCCTTTATCTCGCCCAATACCTGACCGACAAGGTTCAGGCACTGGTGGGAGACCTCACCGAATCGGTGGATGAAGAGGAAGAAAAGATAGATGCCGACGAACGGTACAACCCTGATCATGGCAAAATGCTGCATATTCGTCGCCGGGCTGCAGGGTTGCGGCGTTTTCTCTCTCCGCAGCGGGAAATTTACGGCCAGCTCAGTCGCAGCAAGCTGCCGTGGTTCGTAGACGATGACGCTGATTACTGGAACGAGCTGAACAACAGCCTGACGCGTTATCTCGAAGAGCTTGAATTGACCCGCGAACGAGTGGGGCTGGTGCTTGAGTCCGAAGACCGGCGTTTGCGAGAACGCATGAATCACACGATGTACCGCTTTGGCATCATCACCGGGATTTTTCTGCCCATGAGCTTCCTGACGGGCTTGTTGGGTATAAACGTAGGCGGGATTCCCGGCTCTGACAGCCCTTACGGATTTCTGGTCGCCTGCGCATTGATCGTCGCCCTGGCTTTAGGGCAGTGGTGGTTGTTCCGGCGCTTGCGCTGGGTTTAGTGTTAAGTTTTTAACGTGCGTCCAGGGACTGATTTGTGACTCGTCCGAATCGGCATGCGTCTTCACTGGACGTTACGAGAGGTGCCTATGCACGATCCGTTTGAAGAATCATTGCGCGACATGCTCAAATCTTCATCTTCCAGCCGGGATGATGATGCATGCCTTGGTCGCGTACTGAAGACCGCCAATCGCCAGGTAGGCGCGGGTGTGTTGTTCAGTCTGATGGGCCGCTGGACTGAAGCGATGATGATCGCTTTGAACAACGGTTCGTCCCATGTTGCACCGGTTTCACGTAAAAAGAATTCTACCGCTCATCCTGTCGACAAGGCTGATTGAACATGGAATTGGATCTCTGGACTCAGAGTCTGGTTGCCGCAATGACTGCATTGTGGACCAAGGTTGCAATTTTCATCCCGAATTTGCTGGGCGCGCTGGTCGTCGTATTGCTCGGTTTTGTTGTCGCCAAGCTGCTCGAAACCTTGCTGTCCAAGCTGCTCGCCAAAGTCGGTCTGGATCGCTTGATGGCAGGCACTGGCCTGACCAAGCTGATCAGCCGTGCTGGCGTTCAGGTGCCCATTTCTACCCTGATCGGCAAAATTGTTTACTGGTTTGTGTTGTTGACCTTCCTGGTTACAGCGGCTGGGTCGCTGGGGCTGGAGCGGGTTTCCGCGACGCTGGACATGTTGACAGGGTATTTGCCGAAGGTATTTGGTGCTGCGCTGGTGCTGCTGGTTGGTGTGCTGCTGGCGCAACTGGTCAACGGCCTGGTGCGAGGCGCTGCCGAGGGAGTAGGGCTGGATTACGCCGCAGGCCTGGGTAGAATCACCCAGGGTCTGGTCATCATCATCAGTATTTCGGTGGCGATCAGTCAGTTGGAGGTCAAAACCGACCTGCTCAATCACGTGATTGTGATCGTTTTGATTACCGTTGGTCTGGCAATTGCGCTGGCCATGGGGTTGGGAAGTCGTGAGCTTGCTGGCCAAATACTGGCAGGGATTTATGTGCGGGAGCTGTATCAGGTAGGGCAAGAGGTGCGGATTGGCGATGTCGAAGGGCAGATCGAAGAGATCGGTACGGTGAAAACCACGCTGCTGACAGACGACGGGGAGTTGGTTTCATTGTCCAACCGCGTCCTTCTGGAGCAGCGAGTGAGCAGCCGTTAAGCGGCTAACCTGCTACTCTATGCCGCCACAAATTGCCGCTCCAAGGGCAGTGGCGGCCATTGACCTGACTGTCGGCACGATTTGTTTTGAATAACCCTCAACCGCTATCGATGCGCTACGACCCGAGCGAGCTCTCTGATGAGGAGCTGGTCGCGCGCGCCCACGTTGAATTGTTTCATGTGACGAGGGCTTACGAAGAGTTGATGCGTCGCTACCAACGGACACTTTTTAACGTCTGTGCACGTTATTTAGGGAACGATCGCGACGCAGATGATGTCTGTCAGGAGGTGATGCTTAAGGTGTTGTATGGCTTGAAGAATTTTGAGGGTAAATCGAAATTCAAAACATGGCTGTACAGCATCACCTACAACGAGTGCATCACTCAGTACAGGAAGGAACGGCGTAAGCGTCGCTTGATGGACGCTTTGAGTCTGGATCCACTTGAGGAAGCGTCGGAAGAAAAGACGCCCAAACCTGAAGAACGGGGCGGACTCGATCGCTGGCTTGTGCATGTGAACCCGATCGATCGGGAGATTCTGGTGCTGCGATTTGTTGCAGAACTTGAATTCCAGGAGATTGCAGACATCATGCACATGGGCTTGAGCGCAACGAAAATGCGCTACAAGCGGGCTTTGGATAAATTACGTGAGAAATTTGCAGGCATTACCGAAACTTAAGGCGATGCAAATATCTCTAACAACCAGGCAAGTTCTGATAGACTTGCCGATGAGTTGTCCCCTTATAGTGGGACTGCTTTACAATCACCAGATGGGGATTTAACGGATGAAACTGAAAAACACCTTGGGCTTGGCCATTGGTACTATTGTTGCCGCGGCATCTTTCGGCGCTCTGGCACAAGGCCAAGGCGCAGTCGAAATCGAAGGCTTCGCCAAGAAAGAGTACTACGACAGCGCCCGTAACTTTAAAAACGACGGCAACCTGTTCGGCGGCTCGATTGGTTACTTCCTGACCGACGACGTAGAAGTACGTCTGGGTTACGACGAAGTTCACAACGTTCGCAGCGACAGCGGCAAGAACATCAAAGGCTCGAACACCGCCCTTGACGCTCTGTACCACTTCAACAACCCGGGCGACATGCTGCGTCCGTACGTTTCGGCTGGTTTCTCTGATCAAAGCATCGGTCAAGACGCTCGTAGCGGCCGTAACGGTTCTACCTTCGCCAACATCGGCGGCGGTGCCAAGCTTTACTTCACTGACAACTTCTATGCCCGTGCTGGCGTTGAAGCTCAGTACAACATCGACCAAGGCGACACCGAGTGGGCTCCTAGCGTCGGTATCGGCGTAAACTTCGGTGGCGGCTCCAAGAAAGTTGAAGCAGCACCAGCTCCAGTAGCTGAAGTGTGCTCCGACAGCGACAACGACGGCGTGTGCGACAACGTCGACAAGTGCCCGGACACCCCAGCCAACGTAACTGTTGACGCTGATGGCTGCCCAGCAGTTGCCGAAGTGGTTCGTGTTGAGCTGGACGTGAAGTTCGATTTCGACAAATCCGTAGTCAAGCCTAACAGCTACGGCGACATCAAGAACCTCGCTGACTTCATGCAACAGTACCCACAAACCACCACCACTGTTGAAGGTCACACTGACTCCGTCGGTCCTGACGCTTACAACCAAAAACTGTCTGAGCGTCGTGCAAACGCCGTTAAACAGGTTCTGGTTAACCAGTACGGTGTTGGCGCTAGCCGCGTAAACTCGGTTGGTTATGGCGAATCCCGTCCAGTTGCTGACAACGCAACTGACGCTGGCCGCGCTGTTAACCGTCGCGTAGAAGCTGAAGTTGAAGCACAAGCTAAGTAATTAGCCTGCTTTACTCGCTTCAATAGAAGAGCCCGGCTTAGGCCGGGCTTTTCTTTGCCTGCGATTTGAGGGGAAAGCTCAGGCCGTTTTGTTTTCTGTCAGTTGGAACAAATCCATCTCTGTTACTGCTGCCACTTCGCCAATCACCAGAACGGCCGGACTCTTCAGCTCGAATAATGCGGCGTCCTGTTGCATGTCTGCCAGTGAGCTCCGGCATTCCCGTTGCTGAGGCAGCGAAGCGTTTTCTATCATTGCCACTGGCATACTCAAAGCCATGCCGCCAGTGATCAGGCTGTCACGGATTTCCGCCAGTTTTGCTACGCCCATATACACCACTAGCGTTGTCCCTCCTTGAGCCAGTGCTTGCCAGTTCAAGGTGCTGTCATCCTGAGTGTGCGCGGTCACCAGTGTCACGCCGCGACTGACACCCCGCAGCGTCAGCGATATCCCGCATTGCGTCGCACCTGCCAGGCCAGCAGTAATGCCATTGACCAATTCCACCTCGACCCCATGGGCACGCAGCCAATCAGCTTCTTCGCCGCCGCGGCCGAATATGCACGGGTCTCCACCTTTAAGGCGCACCACGCACTTGCCTTGGCGCACATAACGCAGCATCAGGCGATGGATGAACGCCTGGGGTGTCGAGCGACAGCCACCTCGTTTGCCGACGGCTATCACGCGAGCAGTGGGGCTATGCTCCAGCACCGCGCTGTTGACCAGATCGTCGATCAGTACAACGTCGGCTTCGCGCAAGGCACGCACGGCCTTGAGGGTTAGTAGCTCGGGATCTCCGGGACCTGCGCCGACCAGCCAGACTTTTGCACTCATGCTGTACACCTCATTAATTGATCGCGACGGCCGTCAGCAGTCGTTTTATTTCCGGCACACAGGAGCCGCACATAGTGCCGCAGCCCAGTTGTGCCTTCAGTTGACCCAGATCCAGACCTTTGCCGATGGCGTCGCACACGGCGTTTTCACTGATGTTCATGCAGTTGCACAACGTTTTGCTGCGGGTTGATTTACTTGTGCCCGAACCGGGAGCGCTGCTGATCGGCGCAAGCAACCAGCGGCGTAGCTCGTCGTCGATCTCCTGTCCGTCCAGCCAAAGGCTTTGCAACCAGTCCCAGGCGAGAGTTTCCCCGCCGAGACGGACCGCGGTGACCCGACCTTGATCCAGACGAATGCGTTTGCTGATGCCTCGACGAGGATCGTCATAAGCCAGCACCGGGCCGTGATCCAGACCCAGCAACTGGTCAATCCGATCAAGCAGTTCTTGAGCAGGCGCTTCGCTGCTGGCCGCACGCAAGGTCAGGGCAGGGCGCTCCCGTCCAGCAAGACTCAAGCTGGTGTAGGGAAATTCGTCACACAGTGAGCGCAACGCATCCAGTCGGAGCTGTACGTCCCCTTCGATCAGCACAAACAGCCGCCACGGCAGCTCGACCTTGTCGACGCGTACACCAGAATGCTTCAGTTCGGGCTGTTTAGAGATCGGGTCAAAGGCTGGCTGTGTCAGAAGATTCACGCCGCCTTTGAGAAAACGATCACCCCAGTGCATCGGCAGGAAGGCATGACCCGCCTGCAATCCATCATCGCTGGCTACCGGCACAATCATGCTGCCGCGTCGGCTCTCGAGACTGACCAGGTCACCGGGCTGCAGTCGATGGCGATGCAGGTCTTTCGGGTGCAGGCTCAATACCGCTTCGCTGACATGGCCGAACAGGCGCGCCGCGGTGCCCGTGCGACTCATGCCATGCCATTGATCACGCAGGCGGCCGGTATTCAGCGTCAGTGGGAATCGACTGTCGCGCAGCTCTTTTGGTGCGCTGTACGGTTCGCTGATGAATCGTGCTCTGCCTGTTGGCGTTGGAAATTGGCTATCCAGATACAGACGTGGCGTGCCGTTGGCAGCTCCCTCGGGGAATGGCCATTGTTGCGGGCCCTGCTGGTCGATGAGGCCGTAGCTGATACCAGACAAGTCCAGATCGCGACCTTGAGTCAGAAGCTTGTATTCGTCGAACAGTGCCTGAGGCTGCTGGAAATCAAAAAGCGCTTTTGCTTCAGGCTGTAGCCGGGCCTGGAGGCGTTGGGCGAAATCAACTGTGATTGCCCAGTCCGGACGTGCTTCGCCGGGCGCAGCAATCGCCTTGCGCACATGAGAAATTCGTCTTTCGGAGTTGGTGACCGTGCCTTCTTTTTCGCCCCAGCTCGCAGCGGGCAGCAGCAGGTCGGCAAAACGTGCGGTTTCCGTTGTGCGAAAAGCTTCCTGCAGAACCACGAAAGGGCAGGTGTTCAAAGCGTCGCGAACTCGGGTCTGATCAGGCAGCGATTGAGCCGGGTTGGTGCAGGCGATCCACACGGCTTTGATTTGGCCGTTCTGCATCTGCTCGAACAGTTCGATGGCGGATAAGCCCGGTGTCGCCGGCAGTTTATCGATCCCCCAGTATCGCGCCACTTCAGCACGATGTTCGGGATTGGCCGCTTCCCGGTGGCCGGGCAGGAGGTTCGAAAGGCTGCCGGTTTCGCGGCCACCCATGGCATTGGGCTGACCGGTCAGGGAAAAAGGCCCTGCGCCGGGACGGCCGATTTGTCCGGTGGCCAGATGGAGGTTTATCAATGCACTGTTCTTGGCGCTGCCCGCAGTGGACTGGTTCAAGCCCATGCACCACAACGACAGAAAACTCGGTGCCTGACCGATCCATTGCGCGCAGTCGTGCAGTTGCTGACGCGAGATGCCGCAGGTCTGCGCGACCATTTGCGGTGTGTAGTGGTGCACCAGACTTTTCAGTTCGGCGTAGCCTTCGGTGTGCTGATCAATGAAATCCTGATCGACTTGGCCTTCCCGGAGCAACAAGTGCAGGATGCCGTGAAACAGCGCCACATCAGTTCCGGGGGTGATCGCCAGATGTATGTCCGCCAGATCGCAGGTATCGGTACGGCGTGGATCAATAACGATGATTTTCATGTCCGGGCGTTGGCTTTTCGCCTCTTCCAGGCGACGAAAAAGGATCGGGTGCGCGTAGGCCATGTTGCTGCCGACGATCATCACGCAATCGCTGAGCTCGATATCTTCATAGTTACAGGGCGGAGCGTCCGCACCCAGGCTGCGCTTGTAGCCGACCACCGCGGAGGACATGCAAAGGCGCGAGTTGCTGTCGATGTTGTTAGTACCCACCAGCGCCCGGGCGAGCTTGTTGAACGCGTAATAATCCTCGGTCAGCAATTGCCCTGAGATATAGAACGCAACGCTGTCAGGCCCGTGTACGCGAATGGTTTCGGCAAACACGTTGGCGGCGTGATCCAGAGCGGTATCCCAATCCGTTTCGGTTCGCGAAAGACTTTTGCTCAGGCGCAGTTCCGGGTACAGCGCCCTGGCGCTGAGGTCGCCCGTCAGGTGCAAGGTCGAACCCTTGCTGCACAGCTTGCCAAAGTTGGCCGGGTGCCCGGGATCACCGCTGACGCCGATGATGTTGCGCCCGTCATGTTCGATCAATACACCGCAGCCGACTCCGCAATAGCAGCAGGTGGACGCGGTGGTTTGCGTCGCAGGCACGGGAATGCTGGTCAGGCGCATAGCGCAATGTCCGTTTGCGGCGTGACGGTTTCGCCGAACATCAGTTGGTCACGCAAGGTGTTGATAGTTTGGCCACTGCGGATCAGACGCATGTACCAGCCGCCGTCAGTGGTGTCGCCGTACAGACAGGCGCCCACCAGCACGTCGTTTCTAATCACCAGTTTTTTATAGCGCCCGCTGATGGGGTCCAGCAGGGTAATCACTTCGGCGTCTTCATCGCCCATGAAGTCCCCTGCGGAAAACAGGTCAATGCCGGTCACTTTCAACTTCGTCGAAGTGACAGAGCCCTTGTAGCGAGCGAAGCCCAGTTGCGCGAGATGATTGGCGCAGACTTTGGCTTGTTCGAACAGCGGTGCTACCAGACCGTAGGCTGTACCGCGATGGCTGGCGCATTCGCCGATGGCATAAATGCGCGGGTCGTAGGTTTGCAAAGTGTCGTTGACCAGAATCCCTCGATTGCAAGGCAAGCCAGCCATTTCTGCCAGTTCGGTCGCCGGGCGGATGCCCGCCGCCATGACCACCAGATCAGCGGGGATCACATCACCATTTTTGAACTGTACCGCTTTCACCGCGCCTTTGCCGTTGTCCAGCAGCGCTTCGGTCTGCTCGTTCAGGCGAAAGTGCAAGCCACGAGCTTCCAGTGCGGCTTGCAGCAATTGCCCGGCGGTTTTGTCCAACTGGCGCTCCAGCAGCCATTTGCCGATGTGGACCACAGTCACGTCCATGCCGCGCATCTTCAGGCCGTTGGCCGCTTCCAGGCCGAGCAGGCCGCCACCGATGACCACTGCATGTTTTCGGGTTTTGGCAGTGTGAATCATGATGCGGGTGTCGGCGATGTCGCGGTAACCGATCACGCCGCCGAGGGTGCTGCCAGGCATGGGTGGCATGAAGGGGGTCGAGCCTGTGGCAATCAGCAGGCGATCGTAATGCGCGACGGTGCCGTCGTCGGCGATCACCTGGCGTTTCGCGCGGTCGATTTTCACCACCCTGCGGTTGAGCAGCAGTCGAATGTTGTTGCTCAAGTACCATTCTAGATCGTTGAGCACGATGTCTTCGAATTTCTGCTCACCGGCCAGCACTGGGGACAGCATGATACGGTTGTAATTGGGGTGCGGTTCGGCGCCGAATACGGTGATGTCGTAGAGTTCGTCACTGAGTTTCAGCAGCTCTTCAAGGGTTCGAACCCCGGCCATGCCATTGCCAATCATTACCAGTTTGAGTTTTCTCATCTTGCCTCCGAGAAGCCCGCAAGAGGGTGCTCGACAAATTCTGCACAAACAAAAAAGGCGTCCCGCTAGATAACTAGCGAGGACGCCTTTGTCCGGTCCCGTTCTCTCGGGAAGCTCAGCCTTCGTCTTTGAAAGCTGTAGCGATGTGAGTTGCTTGAGGAGAGATATGCAGGGGTTGTGCCAGATGCTCGGCGTCGCATTGTAGGAGCTGCCGAAGGCTGCGATGGCGGTGTGTCAGGCAATCTGCTTTAGCAGCCTTCGGCAGCTCTTGTAGGGAACTCACGCCCAAACCGTGTTCGCTTTGGTGCGTTGCGCACCTTTGCAGGGCGCTCCTGCTCAATGACGCATCAACCAGACAATCCCCACTAAATTCACCAGCAACGAAACCAGCGCCACTGTACGCCAGACTTTCAGCGGTTCACGCTCCAGCAGCGGCTGTGCACGTTTGACCATGGGCCGGTGTTCGGCCTGTTCCAGCTCCAGCAACCACTGTTCTGCGGTTTCATAGCGCAGTTGCGGATCGGCTTGCAGTGCCACGCTCAAGTTGTGATCCAGCCAGTCGGGAAGGTCTGGTCGATAGCGGCTGGCAGGCGTGGGCGCGCCGAAGCGCCGATGCTGGAATGCCTCAATCTCGCCGTACGGATAATGCCCGGTCAGCAGGTAATAGAGGGTAACGCCCACCGCGTAAAGATCCTGGCGGGGGGTGGGCTCGTCGCCATTGAACGCTTCAGGTGCAATGAAGCTTGGCGTGCCCGGCAACTCGCCCGGCGTCAGCGTGGAAAGGCCGGGACAGTAGGCGAGACCAAAGTCCAGCAGGCGCAACTCGCCGTCATCTTCGAGCAGCAGGTTTTCCGGTTTGATGTCCCGGTGGATGATGTTGCGCCGATGCAGCAAACCCACGGCACGCAACAGCTGCGTGGCATGGCTCAGCCATTGCGCCACGGACACCGGGCCGTGCTCGTTGAATGATTGTGCCAGGCTGCGCCCCGGATGCTCGCGCATCACGTAATACAGGTGCTGGCGATCAGGTGCGGAATGGATTTCAGGAAAGAACCGCCCCGCAACCCGGCGTAAAAACCATTCTTCCAGTAGTAATCCCTGGCACGCGCCGGGCTCGTCATGGCGATTGCCTGGAAGGGTTTTCAGCAGCCAGCGCTGGTTTTGCGCATCGTTGACCCGATACAGCAATGACTGGCGAGACTCAGCCAGCAGACCTTGAATCTGCCAGCCTTCGAAAAGTTGTCCGGGTTTCAGTAATGGCGGCAGCGGCCATTGTTGAAGCTGAATGAGTGCGTCGCCAAGGTCATCCTGACCCAGCGCATCGACGCGAATCAATACAGCGCTGGCGTTATCCTGACTGCCTGCCAGATGGGCGGCGCTGACGAGCGTCTGCACGGCGCGATCCAGGTCCTCCTGTTCGGCGAGAATCGAGCGAATGCTGGCATCACCCAGTGTTGCCCAGACACCATCGCTGAGCAACAGTAGGCGTTCGCCCTCGCGCAACTCGCCGTCCAGGTAATCCATGACCACGTATTGATCCAGCCCCAGCGCGCGTTTGAGCACGTGCTGCATGTCGGGCTGTTCCCAGACGTGGTCTTCACTGATGCGTTGCAGCTCTCCGCCGTGCCAGCGATAGACGCGGCAATCGCCGACGTGAGCCAGGGTGAAACGCCTGCCACGCAGCACCAGCGCGCTCAGCGTGGTCAGCAAGCCGTTGGCCTGCAACCATCGATTTTGCGCCAGCAGCAGGCGGTCAAGGGATTGGGCGACGCCCCAGGTTTCAGGCGTCGAGTAGTAATCCAGTGCCAAGGCCTGCAAGGTTGATTGCGCCGCGAGAGCGCCATCAGCGCACTGACTGACGCCATCCGCCAGGGCAAACAGATAGCCCTTGCTGGCGGCAAGGGCCGGGGCCGGAGTGACCAGGCGCATGGCGTCCTGATTCTCCGCCCGCGGCCCACTGGCGCTGAATTGAGCAAGGCTCAGTTGCAAGCTCATCAAGTGACTCAGACGCGAGCAGCGGTGACGGCTGCCGAACCCCAGGTGGTTCTCCAGCGGCGCTTGACGTTAAGCAGGCCGAACCACGCCAGCACGCCAAGAAACGCGAACAACCAAAGGCCCATCTGATAGTCGCCGGTGTGTTGCTTGATCGAGCCCAGACCTGCCGCGAGCAGGAAACCACCGATACCACCAGCCATGCCGATCAAGCCGGTCATGACGCCAATTTCCTTGCGAAAGCGTTGTGGCACCAGTTGGAACACAGCGCCATTGCCGGCACCCAGACCGAGCATCGCTGCGACAAACAAGGCCAGTGCTGCCCAGGAACTGGGCAGGTTGAAACCAACGGCCGCGATGCAGATAGCAGCCACCGCGTACATGCCTGCCAGGGTGCGGATACCGCCAAAACGGTCGGCCAGTGCGCCGCCCAGTGGGCGCATCAGGCTGCCACCGAATACGCAGGCCGCGGTGTAGTAACCGGCAGTGACCGGGCTCAGCCCGTATTGGTCGTTGAAGTAGCCGGGCAGGGCGCTGGCCAGACCAATGAAGCCGCCGAAGGTGACGCTGTAGAAAAACATGAACCACCAGCTGTCACGATCACCCAGCGCCTTGAGGTAGTCGCCCATGGACTTGGGTTTCGCCCGCTCCGGCGCATTACGTGCCATCAGCGAAAACGCGATCAGGGTCAGGACCAGCGGGATGACCGCAAAGCCGAACACGTTGCTCCAGCCGAACGCCGCAGCCAGCACCGGAGCAATCAACGCGGCCAGTACGGTGCCTGAGTTGCCTGCACCGGCAATGCCCATCGCTTTGCCTTGATGCTCTGCTGGATACCACTGGGAAGCCAGCGGCAGCGCGACGGCGAACGATGCACCGGCTACGCCGAGGAATACGCCCAGCAACAGCGCTTGCTCGTAGGTATGGATGCCCAGATTCCAGGCAGTGAACAGCGCCAGGATAACGATGACCTGACCGATGATCCCGGCGGTTTTCGGCGACAGTTGGTCCGCCACAATCCCCATCACAAAGCGCAGCAGGGCGCCTGCCAGAATCGGCGTTGCCACCATCAGGCCGCGTTGTTGAGTGGTCAGTTGCAGGTCTGTCGCAATTTGCACCGCCATCGGACCGAGCAGGTACCAGACCATGAAGCTTAGATCGAAATACAGAAAGGCGGCGAACAGGGTCGGTTTGTGGCCGGCCTTCCAGAAGCTTGTATTCATTGAACACCTCATCTGCAAAAAGGGAGATCTGTCGTTTCGGACACGGACCCGAAACACAGGGGCTTGAAGCTGTAAAGACTTGCAGGTGGGCGTCCACGACCTCGGCAGCACCACCGACCCCGATCACTGGGGCCAAAACGCAAAAAACGCCGCAACCCGATTCGCCTTGGCGAAAGAGGTGTGCGACGTCTTTGTCGTAAAGTGGGGCAACCGCCGTTGGTTACCTGTGTTGATTAACTAGCAAAAGCTGGGCCATCTGGAAAATCGTACGATTCACCTCATTTTGTAATGCATTCCCATGTGGGAGCCGGGCTTGCCCGCGATAAGGTGTACGCGGTCTAAGTGAATAGCGTCCAGCCTGATAGTCGGAATGCCGCCCAGACCAACCTCTGCTCCCACAAATCCAAAAAATCTACGATTCACCCCAACAATTCACTCATCGCGATAATCTGCTCCGCCACCTGAATCAGCTTCTGCTGTTTGCTCATGGCCTGGCGGCGCATCAGGGTGTAGGCCTCTTCTTCTTTGCACTCCTTCATTTTCATCAGCAAACCCTTGGCCAGCTCGATGCGTTTGCGTTCGGCCAGTTGCTGGTCCCGTGCCTGAAGTTGGGCACGCAAGGCCTGATCGCTCTCAAAACGGGCCATGGCCACATCAAGGATTGGCTGCAGGCGCTGGGCGTGAATGCCCTCGACGATATACGCACTGACGCCGGACTTGATGGCCTGACGCATCACCCCCGGATCATGTTCATCGGTAAACATCACGATAGGGCGAGGTTGGTCGCGACTGACCATCACGACCTGCTCCATGACATCGCGGCCAGGGGATTCAGTGTCGATCAGGATTACATCCGGGCGAAGCGCTTCAACTCGGGCGGGCAAGTCAATAATCAGTCCGGATTCGTCGATCACCTCAAAGCCCGCTTCTCTCAGCGCGGCTTTCAGGCGGCCGACTTTTTTTGCTGTGTCATTGATCAAGAGGATACGCAACATAATCGTCAGCTCCTCATTGCGTCAGGGCGACGGCCGCATTGGCCATGGCGTGAAGCTTGAAGCTGCGGGCGTAGCCAGCCGGATCTGATCCGTCCCAGACTTTACCGTCGATCAACTGGCTGCTGCGCATCATCGCCGTCGGAACCGGTATGTCCAGCGCCTCGGCGGCCTGACGATAGAGCGCCAGTTGGTGCACGCCTTTGGCGACATTGAGGTAGTCCGGATCTTCACGCAGCAAACCCCAGCGACGGAACTGCGTCATGAACCACACGCCGTCGGACAGGTAAGGCAAATTGACTTCGCCATTGCCGTGAAAGCGCAGAGCATGGTGGTCGTGCCATTGGTTGCCCAACCCGTCGCGATAGTCACCGAGCAAGCGGGGTTCGATATAACTGGCAGGTGCATCCAGATAATCCGCGCCGCTGAGCAACTGCGCGGTGCTGCGCCGATTCTCGTCACTGGATTCGATGAAGCGACTGGCTTCCAGAACAGCCATGACCAGTGCCCGTGCGGTGTTGGGATACTGTTCAACGAATTCACGGGTGCAGCCCAGCACCTTTTCCGGGTGGTTGGGCCAGATTGCCTGAGTGGTAGCGAAGGTAAAGCCCAGTTGCTGATCCACGGCGCTGGCGCCCCAGGGTTCACCCACGCAGAACCCATCAATTCGACCAGCCTGCAGGTGCTCGACCATGCGTGGCGGCGGAACAACCACACTGGTCACGTCCTGCAGGGGATGAATGCCCTGGCTCGCTAGCCAGTAATAAAGCCACATGGCGTGATTGCCGGTAGGGAATGTCTGCGCGAAGGTCAGCTTTGTGCCGCTTTGGTGCACTTGCTGATCCAGCGCCTCAGGAGTGATCACGCCAGCGTCTTGCAACGACCGCGACAAGTTGATGCTTTGACCATTCTGGTTCAGCCCCATGAGTACGGCCATGTCGGTAGCCGCGCTTCCGCCAATACCCAACTGCACCGCATAGATCAATCCATACAGGCAATGGGCCGCGTGCAATTCGCCGCTGACCAGTTTGTCCCGCAAACTCGCCCAGGACGGCTGGCGTTTGAGGTTCAGGCTCAGACCATAGGGTTGCGCGAAGCCTTGCGTCGCAGCGACGACTATCGAGGCGCTGTCGGACAGCGGCATGAAGCCGATATCCAGGCTGTTCATCTCTGGCGCATCGCTGCCAGCTACCCAGGCCAACGGATTTCGTGTGGGCTCGTTCATAAATGTCATCTGTCCTCTGCCATGACAACTGCGGGTGGAGCGGGCGCGTCCGGTCCAGGCTGGCAGAAATCTTTCATAAAAAAAGCGTCGTTCGATCCTTCGCCAGAAAAGCAAAGACGGAACGACGCCATTGTCGATGCATCGGGCCTTCGTTGGCACGCTGCTATTAGCTTAAGCCAAGCAAGCGATATGCCAGTGCCGTTCTCACTTGATCTTGGGTATCTACACTTATTTTGTCAGGGGATGTAGCAGTTCTTGTGTACATATCCGTTACCGTGGTCAGGGCTGATACTGGTTGCGCTTTTACAGCGCGTCACTTTTGATCCGGAAGCCGGCCCAGCCAAAAGTAACCAAAACGCTCTTGCCCCATCACTCGGTCCCTCGCCTAGGCTCGGGATGCCCGCCCGCAGATCTGAAACCGTGGGCCGCCGCAATGGGCCATCCATGGCCCGGTGCGGCTAACCCGGCATCCTTGCCGGTTTACCCACGCTTCAGAATCTGCGTTCGGCCAGCGTGGTTTAACGGGGCGCCCCAGATCAAAATCAATAGCGCGGCGGCCTGACAGCCGACCTGGTTTTGTGGGTTTACCTGGTATCTGTAGGAGCTGCCGAAGGCTGCGAAGCGGTGTGTCAGACGATGTCTGTTTTGGCTTTGCTGATGTCTCGCGAACAAGTTCGCTCCTACCGTTCCGGGTTGTTACCGCTGCATTTGCTTTTGATCTGCTTTTGATTTTGATCTTGGGCGCCCCGTTAAACCACGACGGCCGGAATTCGATATTGCTGCGTGGGGCAAACCGGCAGGGATGCCGGTTTAGCCGCCTCAGGCCATGGATGGCCGGTGGCGGCGGCCCCGCGCAGCAATGTCGGATTACGGGCATGCCGAGCCAAGGCGAGGCACCTAGTGGTGGGGCAAGAGCGTTTTGCTTACTTTTGCGCTTCTCAAAAGTGAGGCGCCGTAAGGGCGCAACCCCAAAGAAGCCGTTACCGCAGCAATGGATGGTGCTCAACAGGGGTTATCTAAATACCTATACCGCAAAAGCCTGCAGGCATGCCTCGCACGCAATCGCTCAGACGTCTATAATCGCCGCCCTGAATTCAGCTTCTTACGAGCCGCGCCCGCCCATGTATAACCTGGCCCGCCAGTTACTGTTCAAACTCTCCCCGGAAAACTCCCACGACCTGTCGCTTGATCTGATTGGCGCTGGTGGCCGATTGGGCATCAATGGCTTGTTAAGCAAGGCCCCGGCGCGTCTGCCGGTGAACGTCATGGGCCTGGATTTTCCCAATCCGGTCGGGCTTGCTGCCGGTCTGGACAAAAACGGCGCGGCCATCGACGGCTTTGCCCAACTGGGTTTCGGCTTCGTTGAAATCGGTACTGTGACGCCGCGTCCCCAGCCGGGCAATCCCAAGCCGCGGATTTTCCGTCTGCCGCAGGCTGAAGCGATCATCAACCGCATGGGCTTCAATAACCTGGGCGTTGATAATCTGGTGAGTCGGGTTCAGGCCGCCAGCTACAAAGGCATTCTGGGTATCAACATCGGCAAGAACTTCGACACGCCGGTCGAGCGCGCGGTGGACGACTACCTGATCTGTCTGGACAAGGTGTACGCCCACGCCAGCTATGTGACGGTCAACGTCAGTTCGCCCAACACTCCGGGCCTGCGCAGCCTGCAGTTCGGTGACTCGCTCAAGCAGTTGCTTGAAGCGTTGCGTGTTCGTCAGGAGGCGCTGACCCAATTGCATGGCAAGCGAGTGCCGCTGGCCATCAAGATAGCGCCGGACATGACCGATGAAGAAACCGTGCTGGTCGCCGCGGCGCTGATCGAGTCAGGGATGGATGCGGTGATCGCGACCAACACCACCCTGAGCCGCGTCGGCGTCGAAGGCTTGCCCCATGGTGACGAGGCGGGCGGTCTGTCCGGTGCTCCAGTGCGTGAGAAGAGCACCCATACGGTCAAGGTACTGGCTGGCGAACTGGCTGGGCGGATGCCGATCATTGCCGCGGGCGGTATCACCGAAGGCAAGCACGCGGCTGAGAAAATCGCTGCTGGCGCGAGCCTGGTGCAGATCTATTCCGGCTTTATCTATAAAGGCCCGGCGTTGATTCGTGAGTCGGTGGATGCGATTGCCGCGATGCGCAAATACTGAGGGCAAAAAAGGGGCTCCTTCAAGGAGCCCCTTGGGCTTGCGCCCGGCGCCCGGATGGGACGCTTCTGGTTTTGATACGGCTTCAGAGATTTGATGGACTGATCGGAAGTTACCTGGTTACCCGACCGCGTGAAGTTCGTTGAGTCTGTGGATTCCCGCAGTGCCGGTCATACCGTCCCAGTTGTCGCCACGTCCTTCTCGCCAGCCATTGATCCAGGCTTGGCGCACCGACGGTAGAGTAAAAGGGCAAAGCTCACGGGATTTACCATGAACGCCGTACTGATATCCGCGTAAAAATGCTCTTTCCAACGGATCACGCTTAAGTCTTCTCATAGGGTGTTGCCCTCGTTTGTTGACTGTTATGTCCCTGAGACCTCATGTCGAGGTCGGGCAGAAAATTTTCTGCCGTTGGTACCCGCTGCCGGCGTCGCGGGCTTTAGTGTTCCCACCATTGCGGTGACAACCTGTGGTGATTTCTAACCAATGGATCGGGTGCTGTGAATGATCGTTTTGTCATAAGCACGTCATATTTGTAATAACTGGAACATAAGCAGGCAGGTGTTTCAAAGTTGATTATTTCGGCAGCCCTGAACTGGCAAGGCTTGCAAGAAATGTTGCAACTGTTTCGCAACCGCAGATGATGGCCTGTTGCAAGTAGACCTGAATCGACGAAGGGTCGCGATGTGACTTTTTATTGCGACGGTTGTCGTGCTGAATAGTATTTTTTAAATGTCCCTTGGCCATGATGGTCTGGGGATGACTGCCTTGATAGCCCGATCGGTTCGAGGTGGTCTGGCACAAATTGTGTGCCGCGCAGGCGTTCTCCAAGAAAGACGCCTGTTTTAAATCTGGTCGGGCAATGCGTTGCCCGCCGCTTATGGCTTACGCCCTGGAATACTCATGTCGGACCGTTACGAACTTTTCCTCACTTGTCCTAAAGGCCTGGAAGGGCTGCTTGCCGAGGAAGCCACTGCGCTGGGCCTCGAGGAAACCCGTGAACATACCTCAGCCATTCGCGGCAGCGCCGACATGGAGACCGCTTACCGGCTTTGCCTCTGGTCGCGTTTAGCCAACCGCGTGTTGCTGGTTCTCAAGCGCTTCCCGATGAAGGACGCCGAAGACCTGTACAACGGCGTATTGCACGTTGACTGGCACGATCACCTGGAACCGGACGGCTCGCTGGCGGTTGAGTTCAGCGGCCACGGGTCGGGCATCGACAACACCCATTTCGGCGCCTTGAAGGTCAAGGATGCCATCGTCGACAAATTGCGCATGCCCGATGGTTCGCGTCCTTCAGTGGACAAGCTGAACCCTGATCTGCGCGTGCATTTGCGTCTGGACCGGGGCGAAGCGATTCTGTCCCTGGACCTGTCTGGCCACAGCCTGCACCAGCGTGGTTATCGCTTGCAGCAGGGCGCTGCACCTTTAAAGGAAAACCTCGCGGCGGCGATTCTGATTCGTGCAGGCTGGCCGCGCATCGCGGCTGAGGGCGGCGCGCTGGCTGACCCGATGTGCGGCGTAGGTACGTTTCTGGTTGAGGCGGCGATGATTGCTGCCGACATCGCGCCAAACCTCAAGCGCGAACGCTGGGGTTTTTCCGCGTGGCTCGGTCACGTGCCAGCCCTGTGGCGCAAGCTGCACGACGAGGCGCTGGAGCGCGCTGCAGCAGGGTTGGCCAAGCCACCGCTGTGGATTCGCGGCTACGAAGCGGACCCGCGCCTGATTCAGCCGGGACGCAACAACGTGGAGCGTGCCGGTCTCAGCGAATGGATCAAGATTTACCAGGGCGAAGTGGCGACATTCGAGCCGCGCCCTGACCAGAACCAGAAAGGTCTGGTGATCTGTAACCCTCCGTACGGCGAGCGACTGGGCGACGAAGCCAGCCTGCTTTATCTCTACCAGAACCTGGGTGAGCGTTTACGTCAGGCCTGTCTGAACTGGGAAGCCGCGGTATTCACCGGCGCTCCGGATCTGGGCAAGCGCATGGGCATTCGCAGTCACAAGCAATACGCTTTCTGGAACGGTGCCTTGCCGTGCAAGCTGCTGCTGATCAAAGTGCTGCCGGACCAGTTCGTGACCGGCGAACGCCGTACTGCCGAACAGCGTCAGGTTGAGCGCGAGCACGTGGAGCCGGAAGACACCAGCCCGCTGGTGACTCCAGGCAAATACGAGAAGTACAACAAAAACGGCAACCCGATCAAACCGGCTCCAGCGGTGGTCGAGCAGCCGCGCTTGAGCGAAGGCGGGCAGATGTTTGCCAACCGTTTGCAGAAAAACCTCAAGCTGCTGGGCAAGTGGGTACGTCGCGAAGGCATCGATTGCTACCGCGTGTATGACGCCGACATGCCTGAATACTCGCTGGCGATCGATCTGTATCAGGACTGGGTTCACGTTCAGGAATATGCCGCGCCGAAGTCCATTGATCCGGAAAAGGCCTCGGCCCGACTGTTCGATGCGTTGGCGGCCATCCCCCAGGCGCTGAATGTCGACAAGAGCCGGGTGATCATCAAGCGCCGCGAGCGCCAGAGCGGCACCAGGCAGTACGAGCGTCAAAGTGCGCAAGGGCAGTTCGTCGAGGTCAATGAAGGCGGCGTCAAGCTGCTGGTCAACCTGACGGATTATCTGGACACCGGCCTGTTCCTGGATCACCGCGCCATGCGCATGCGTATCCAGCGCGAGGCTCAGGGTAAACGCTTCCTCAACCTGTTCTCGTACACGGCGACGGCCAGCGTCCATGCAGCCAAAGGCGGCGCGCGCAGCACCACCAGTGTCGACTTGTCCCGGACATATCTGGACTGGGCGCGGCGTAATCTGTCGCTGAACGGTTTCTCCGACAAGAACCGTCTGGAGCAGGGCGATGTGATGGCCTGGCTGGACGCCTGTCGTGAAGAGTACGACCTGATCTTCATTGACCCGCCGACCTTCTCCAACTCCAAGCGCATGGAAGGGGTTTTCGACGTGCAACGCGATCAGGTGCAATTGCTGGATCTGGCCATGGCGCGTCTTGCGCCGGGCGGCGTGCTGTATTTCTCGAATAACTTCCGCAAGTTTGTCCTCGACGAGAATCTTGCACAGCGTTATGCCGTGGAAGAAATCACCGCTCAGACCATTGATCCTGACTTCGCCCGTAACAGCAAAATCCATAAGGCGTGGAAAATCACAGCCAGATAATGGGCCGGTGCACATCGATCCGTTCGCATTTGTGATGGGTCGATGTGCAATCGGTGCCGAGTCAGACTAGGCAAAATACTGGCTAATAGCTATAAGTGAGCTACAGCCAGCGTGACGCGTCTCTATGCTGTGGCGTTGCGAGTGTCGAATGATGCCTACGAGTCAGATTCGTCCCAGGATTCTCGGCTTTATCAATGAGCAGGCCTCTGCGTGGGTCGTTGCGGCATACGCCTTTCTGGTGGGCGCCGCACTGACTGCTGTGCTGGCATTCGCCAACTCCGAATTCTATGAACATCAATTGCGTCAGCGTTTCGATCTGTTGGCCAATGAGCGCTTCAGTCGCATTCAGGAACGGCTCGACGGCCAGGTTTATCGCCTGGACAGCTTGCGTCGTTTCTTCATGTTCTCTAGTGACGTCACCCGAACTGAATTCAACGGTTTCGCCGATCCTCTATTGATCGGCACCGAGGCTTACTCGTGGGCGCCGAAAGTGACGAATGCTCAGCGTCGCCAGTTTGAACGGCAGGCCGTTGCCGAGGGGTTAACGGGTTTTTCGATACGTGAGGCGACTCAAGGAGGCGTGCTTGAGCCTGCAAACGCCCGGTCTGATTATTTCCCGGTCCTGTTCACCCGTTCGCGCAGTACTGAGCCTTTGCCCTTGGGCTTTGATATCGGCTCCGAAAGCGTGCGCCGTAGCGCTGTTGAGCTGGCGGGCAAGTTGGGTGCGATGGTCGCGACACCGCGCATGGACCTGGTGGGGCTGGAGCCAGGCAACTCCAGCGGGGTATTGCTGCTGGCACCGGTTATGTCCTCCAACGCCAATCCAGTGGGCGAAGTCGCAGATGTCAGCGGTTACGTCATGGCGGTCATCAGCCTCAGCAAGCTGATGACCGAGGGGCTACCGTCTCAGGATAATCTGACCGTAACCATGAGCGATCTCGGATCGCCTGTCGAACCACAACTGCTTTATCAATCACCCATCCCCGCAGCCTCTGACGAAATACGCGTCAGTACCTTGCTGGGGCTGGCCAATCGTGACTACCTGCTGGAGATTCGGCCGACCGCGGCGTTCATGACAAGTAATCAGTCGCTGGTGGGCAGCGTGATTCTCATGGGCGGGTTGCTGAGTCTGCTGTTGAGTGCCTTGCTGTACAACCTGATCAGTCAGCGTCAGCGTGCCTTGCGTCTGGTGGACGAGCGCACGGCTGAGCTACGCGTGCGCGAGCGACAATTGCGCGGTGCTCATGGGCAACTCAGTAACGTGCTGAACGCTGCCACCGATGTTGCGATTATTGCGACGGATCTTAACGGCGTCATCGGCACGTTCAATGTTGGTGCCCAGAAGATGCTGGGCTATCAAGAGGACGAAGTGCTGGGCCAACTCCAGCTCAAAGACCTGCAGGTGCCAGCTGAACTGGAAGAGCATGCTCAACATCTGAGTCAGGTGTATGGCTATCAGGTCACGGCCGGTCAGGCTATTTTCGTCGAGGCCGCCGACGCCGCCCCTCACAAGTCCCACGAGTGGACGTTCATTCGGCATGACGGCAGTTCGCTGGTGGTCAATATGCTGTTGACCGCGGTGCGCAACGAGTATGAGCAGTGGGTGGGATATCTGGCGGTCTGTATCGATGTCACTGAGCGCAAACTGGTTTACGAAGCGCTGGCCGCACGTGACATGTTATTGAAGAAAATCAGCGCACACGTGCCTGGGGGGATTTATCAGTTTCAGATCGATGCCAGCGGCGAGTCACGATTCAACTACATCAACGACGGCATGTGCGAACTGCATGGCATGACCCGGGAGCAGATGCTGCTCGATTTCAAATCGGTATTGGCCCGTGTCGATCCACTGGACGCGCGACGTGTGAAGGAATCCATGCTCGCTTCCGCGCAACACATGACACCTTGGCAGGACGAGTATCGACTCAATGTTCCGGGGCATGGACTGCGCTGGGTACACAGCCATGCCATGCCGGAGGCTCAGTCTGGCGGGGCAGTGGTCTGGCATGGATTCCTTTCCGAGATCACTGACATGAAACGTGTGGAAGAAGAGTTGCGCGAGATGTCAGTCACTGACGTACTGACCGGTGCCTTCAACCGACGCTATTTCCAGGAACGCTTTAGCGCTGAGTTGGCGAGGGTCAATCGTCACGGCGGGGCTTTGTCATTGATCATGCTGGACATTGATCATTTCAAGCGCGTCAACGATGAGTATGGTCATGCGGTTGGGGATACCGTTCTGAAGGCGATTTGCCAACGAATCACTAGCCGTTTGCGCCGTAGCGACGTGTTCTGTCGTTTGGGCGGTGAAGAGTTCATGGTGCTTTGCCCGGGTAGCACTGCATTCGCAGCGCATGAGCTGGCGATCCAGCTATGGAACGTTTTGCGCAGCCAGCCGGTGGATGGCGTCGGTCTGGTCACTGCCAGTTTCGGGGTGGCGAGCTGGCGCGAGGGTGAGAGTGCCGATGCGCTGTTACTGCGCGCCGACTCCGGCGTTTATGCCGCCAAGCAGGCGGGACGGGATCGGGTGGAGGGTGAGAAACAGGGGGAGGTGAGTGTTTGAGTGGAGGTGACTGGCTTGCAGTTGCCGGCACACAGCTATCTGAGCTGGAATGCATTTCCCTGTGGGAGCTCACGAGCACCGCGAGGCAGCGATAGCGATCTGCCTGATGCACCGCCATCGCGGCCTCGCGGTGCTCGTGCGCTCCTACAAAGTCACTTACAGAAATCCCTCACTGCTGCCGTATGGACACGGTGTTATCACCCAGCTTCGGCTGGCGATACAACTCGACCAGGACTTCATCAAGCACCGAAGACGCGCCCCATGGACGTGGATCGTTGAGAATGGCGACCACGGCCCAGGTATTGCCGTTGCTGTCACGGCTGAAGCCGGCGATGGCGCGGACGTTGTTCAGGGTGCCGGTCTTGATGTGTGCTTCACCCAGTAGCGGGGTGCGTTTGAGGCGCTTGCGCATCGTGCCGTCCATGCCTGCCAGTGGCATTGAGCTCATGAACTCTGCTGCGTAGGGGCTTTTCCAGGCCGCTTGCAAAAGGATGGCCATTTCCCGGGCGCTGACCCGTTCATCCCGAGACAGTCCCGAGCCATTTTCCATGACCAGATGCGGCGCAGTGATGCCTTTCTTCGCCAGCCACTGGCGAACGACTCGCTGTGCTGCCTTGGCATCGTCACCGTCTGCATCATTACGGAACTCTGAACCCAGGCTCAGGAACAGTTGCTGGGCCATGGTGTTGTTGCTGAACTTGTTGATGTCACGAATGACTTCAACCAGATCCGGCGAGAAAGCCCTGGCCAGCAATTTCGCGCTGCCCGGTACCACGTCTACGCGGTCCTTGCCCAGAATGGTGCCACCCAGCTCCTGCCAGATCGCACGAACGGCACCCGCTGCGTAAGTCGGGTGGTCAAGCAGCGACAGGTAAGTCTGTGAGTTGCAGCCATCACCAAGCTGGCCAGTGACGGTGACATTGACTGTGCCATCCGGCTGCGTGACCGGGTTGTAACGAACGTCACCGCATTGTTTGGACGCGATGGCTTTGACCTGATTATCGACACGAATGGTCGCAATCGGCGGTTCCACCGACACCATTACCTTGCCGCCGTCGTTACGGGTGATGAAGCGCAGCGCCTTGAGGTTGACCATCAGCGAGTCGGGTTTGACCAGGAACGGCTTGTTTCTGTCGTTGCCGTCATCATCGAACACCGGCAGTTGCGGTTGCACGAAGTGGCTGCGATCAAGCACCAGGTCACCGGTCACCTGTTGCACGCCATTGGCCCGCAGATCGCGCATCAACAGCCAGAGCTTCTCCATGTTCAGCTTGGGGTCGCCGCCGCCCTTGAGGTACAGGTTGCCGCGCAGTACGCCATTGTTAAGTGTACCGTCGGTGAAGAATTCGGTTTTCCACTGGTGGGTCGGGCCCAGTATTTCCAGTGCTGCATAGGTGGTGACCAGCTTCATGGTCGATGCCGGGTTCACGGAGACGTCGGCATTGAACACGGTCGGGGTGCCTTGACCATTGAGAGGCAGCATCACCAGCGACAATGCGTCATTGCCCAGTTTGCTGGCTTTGAGTGCCTGCTGAACCTTGGGGGGGAGCGAAGTGTTGACCGGCGCGGCTTGAATGGGCAAAGCCAGTGGCAAAAGAAGGGTGGCAAAAAACAATGGACGCAATGATTTGATCATTCAGTAACCCCTACAACAAAGACGGGACACGAGAGGGCATGGATGAATTCCCTCGACAAAAATACAGCTGACGTGAATACAAGTGATTCAAACAGTTTCGCTAACAATATGTAATACGTCCGAATTGAGCGGCATTATGCCCCAAACGTGGGCGACTTGGGCCCCGCCAAGGTGTCTGGATAAAGTATTTTTGTCCTCGCCATGCACAATCAGCACGCTATTAACGGTGCAGGCATTACCGCGCTGTGCCGGTTTTATGGGCATTTGCCTTCCCAAACTGATAAAGTGCGCCCCGATATTACTCAAGAGGATTGTTCCAATGGCCACTAATCGTTCCCGTCGTCTGCGCAAAAAACTCTGCGTGGATGAATTCCAGGAGTTGGGTTTTGAGCTGAACCTGGACTTCAAGGAAGACCTGGATGAAGAGGCGATCGACGCATTCCTCAACGCTTTTCTGACTGAAGCCATGGACGCCAATGGTCTGGACTATGTTGGCGGTGATGACTTCGGTCTGGTTTGCCTTGCAAAACGTGGTTCCGTCAACGAAGAGCAGCGCGCAGTCGTTGAAGCATGGCTCAAGGGCCGTAGCGAGCTGACCAAGGTTGAAGTCAGCCCGTTGATGGATGCCTGGCACCCGGAAACACCGATCAATTCGGTAGCTTGATGTTTCAGCGGCGGGCTTCAGGCCCGCCGCTTTATTCCCTTCTTTACACGGCTCTGTTCAGAGCGTCTCGCAAAGCCTGCTCCAGATCGAGCATGGCAACTTCCATGTCCTGCTGACGATCCTTGATCACTTGTTCTGACGTTGTCTTCTGGCACGAATCCTCCAATGCTTCGCACGTTTCAATGACTCGGTTTGCTCGAATGATCCGCGCCGCCCCTTTGATCCGGTGCGCAAGCTGGCACAACTCGTATTGATCTTCGGCCGCTAGCAACGCCGTCAACTGATGACGATCTTCCTCGTTGCTGCGCAGGAGTTGTTCGAGCAGGCGCCGAATCATTTCCGGGCGCTCACCAGTGAGGGCACTGATACTGGCCATGTTGAACGCCGGTTGCGGTTTTACGGGTGAGATATGCTCGTCTTCGATCAACGCGTCCCCGCGGGGATGAACGCTGCCAAGTCGCTCGCTCAGAGAAGTAAGGCTGATAGGTTTGAACAGGCAATCGTCCATGCCTGCCTCACGACAGCGTTGGGTTTCTTCCGGTTGGGCATTGGCGGTAAAGCCCCATATCGCACAGCGCTGCTGGCCGGTTTTCTGTTCCTGGTTGCGGATCGCCCGTGTCAGGTCATAACCGTTCATGATGGGCATGTTGCAGTCGGTCACGACCACATCGAAATAGCCATCCAGCCAAAGCTGCAGCCCTTGCTTGCCCTGTTCTGCCACTGCGCAGCGATGCCCGAGAAACTCCAGTTGCTGGCAAAGCAACAGGGAGTTGGCCGGGTGATCGTCCACCACCAGAATATTCAGCGTGGCGTTAGCCATTACAGGGGGTTCAGATTGCTCCGTCAGGGTTGCCAAAGGCTCCAGCGTGGTCAGGTTGAAGGTCATGTGAACCTGCGAGCCTTTACCCTGCTCACTGCTCAGATCAAGGGTGCCGCCCATCATTTCGCACAGGCTGCGGCAGATCACCAGCCCCAGACCCGCTCCAGTGCGCGCCTGTTGACCATTGTCGTCAGCCTGCGCAAAGGGTTCGAACAAGCGTTGCAGATCCTTCTCGCTGATACCGATGCCGGTGTCCTGGATACTGACGTGCAGTTGCAACTGTCGCGGATCGGTGCCGGTTTCGGCTTGCAAGGTGATTCTGACCTGGCCTTTTTCCGTGAACTTGATGGCGTTACTGATCAGGTTTGAGAGGATCTGCTTGAAGCGCAACGGATCGATCAGCACGTCGGTGTTGATGCCGCTGTCCAGATCCAGCAACAGGCTGAGGCTTTTTTGCCGGGCCAGACCGTCAAATACTCGTACGACGGACTCGACCAACTGACGCAGGTTGGCGCGTTCCGGGCTCAAGGTCAGCCGTCCGGATTCAATGCGAGCGATGTCGAGAATGTCACCGATCAGTTCCAGCAGATCCTTCGCCGAGCTGTAGGCAACCTCGACGGCAGGGCGGTCCATATGGCCTTGATCGGCACGTTTGAGCGCCAGTTCGAGCATGCCGATCACAGCATTCATTGGCGTGCGTATTTCGTGACTCATGGTGGCCAGGAAGGTGCTTTTCGCGCGGTTGGCGTTATCGGCCTGATCCTTGGCCGAGCGCAGGTCTTCGATCAGTTGCCGGCGTTCACTGATATCGATCCAGCCACCAATGATGCCCTTTACTTCTCCCAAGGAGTCCCGGAATGGCAGAATCCAGTGGTAGATCGTCAGTTGCCGTTCTCCGATCTGCAATGTGCGGTCGAGAATCATGGGGTTGTTGGTCGCCATGACCAGTTGATAGTCGCTGGCGAATTCCTTGGCCTCGAAGACATTGCTCAGAACGCCCTCGGTCACGCTTTTGTCGAGGACATCTTCACGTTGCGCGTCAAATGCCTTCAGGTAGCTGTCATTGCACATGCGCAGCAGGCCTTCACGGTCACGCACATAAATAGGGTGGGGGCTGCCATTGACCAGTGCCCTCATGAATTCGAACTGATCGCTCAAAGCCCGCTCGGCCTGCTCGCGTTGTTTGATCTGGCGCCTCATGTAAGCGTTCCAGGCCAGAGAGCCAAGTAACAACAGGCCTGCTCCCAACACGATCTGGTAAATCTGTCGCTGGTATTCCTGCCAGTTGCCGCCAGATGGAGTAAAGGAGCGCCAGCGGTTGTTGATCGCGGCGAGTTCCTGCGGTGCGATGCTAGACAGCGCCTTGTCGAGAATGCTGATTAATTCAGTGGCTTTTCGTGAGGTGGCCATTGCGATAAGCGCAGGTTTTTCGCCAACCGTCGTGGTTATTTGTAGTCGATTTTCAAATATCCCCGAGTTCAGGAAATAGTTGGCGCTCACCAGGGAGGTGATCGCCGCTTCGACCCTGCCTTGAGCCAGCATCTCCAGGGTCTGAAAGGGGTTGTCGACTTCGATGGGGACTACCGTGGGAAACTCACGCCGCAGGAAAGGCAGGATCGGGCTACCCAACGTGATAGCGATCCGCTTGCCACTCAATTGCTCAAGGTTGATCGAGTTCTCAGGCCATTTGCGGGTGACCAGCACGAACGAGTTATCCAGATAAGGCCGACTGAAACTGAATTGATCTTCCCGTTCTTCACTGGGAATCAGGGCGCTGATCAGATCCGCCTGGCCTTGACTGACCTGATTCATCATATCGGCCATGGTTGGCGCCCGGGTAATCTCGAAACGCAAACCGGTGCGCAAGCGCACCAGTTCAAGCAGGTCGGCAGTTATGCCACGGAAATTGCCGCTGGCATCAAAGAATGTCAGTGGCGCGTATGACTCGTTGATAACGACCCGGACGTTCGGATGCTGTTCGATCCAGCGCTCCTCCCGGTGAGTCAATTGCAGCTTCTGGTCGGTCAGCATCAAGTCGCTGGCACCCCAGCGTCTGGAAATCGCGATGCGCTCTTCGACCGGAATAGCCTTGAGCGTGCGGTTGATGATGTCCAGCAACTGATTGTTTTCGCCAGCGACCGCAAAACTGAAGCCGTCGGGTTCGTGTCTACCGAAATTGGCCATCTGGATGTTGTTGAGGTAGCCCTTGTTGATCATGTACTGGGTAGAAATGGTGTCTCCAAGAAAGACGTCTGCCTGGTTGAATGCAACGGCATTGATCGCGCTTTGAAATGACGGATAGGTTTTCAGTGCTGCGTTGGGGTAGAGCTTCTGGATTTCCTCCGGTGGCAGGTAGTGGTAGACCATGCTCAGGCGCATTTCAGCCAGGCCATCAGTAAGCGCGCGGGTCTCACCGGTGCGGGTGACCAGCACCGGCTGATCCACCGCATAGGGGGTAGAGAGCTTGATATTCCGGTCTTTCGCCTCGAACCCGTTGGCGCTGCCCAGCAAGTCGATCTGCCCGGTGCCAAGGGCGGCAATAGCCGCCTGCCTGGATTCGAAGCGCAGAACCTTGACCGGCAGGTCCAGCGCCCTGGAAATGATATTTGCGTAGTCGGCGGTAAACCCTTCGTAGTCGCGTCCGGTCAGTGTCATGTCAAACGGTGGATAGTCGGGAGCCGACGTCCCCAGAATCAGCTCACGTTTATTGCGTACCCACTGCCATTGGGTCTTGTCCAGTTGCAGCTCCATATGCCCGATGCTGGAGCGGCCCAGCAGGGTGTAGAGTTCGGCTGCAGCGAAAGCGGCATGACACCCCAGACTCAGGCAAACGCCCATGGTCAGGATCAAGTAGTACTTAAAGCGCCTGGACATCCTGTTCCTCACACTAGCGCGTTGCGTTTTGCCATCTCGATTAGTTCAACCAGGGTTTTGACCCTGAGTTTCTGCATCAGGCGTGTTTTGTAAGTGCTGACTGTCTTGTTGCTGAGAAACATGCCCTTGGCAATTTCCTTATTCGTTCTGCCTTGGGCGAACAACTGCAATACCATCAATTCGCGATCATTGACTAACTTGAACAGCTCTATTTCGCTGGGTTGACCGTTTTCCCCATGGGGTGGAGTCAGCGCCTGGCTCGGGAAGTAATTGTAGCCGGATAATACCGCTTTCACCGAACTGAGTAATTCACTGAGATCTTCCTGTTTGCACACATATCCCGCCGCGCCCGACTGCATGCAGCGAATCGCAAACAGACTCGGTGTCTGAGAGGTCAGGACCAGAATTTTTGAATCAAGCCCCATCGAGTTGAAGCGGGCCAGTACTTCCAGGCCATCCAGCTTGGGGATGCTGATGTCGAGGATGATCAGGTCCGGCATGCATTCGCGGACCATTTGCATGGCATCCACACCGTTATCGGTTTCGCCCACGACTTCGTAGTTTTCATTTTCCAGAAGCATTCTAACGGCAAGGCGAATAACCGGATGGTCATCGATGATAAAAACTGAGTTCATAATTCTATCCATACAAGATGCGAGGAAAGGGCGCACCTTAGCTCAGATGTTCAGGCAGGCACATGAAGAGACCCTGCCATAGGTGGCATATAGGAAAGTTCCTACAGTAATTAGAGTATTGGAGCACGCAGGAGCCTGTTTTTTTGATGCGCGATGTTTAAAACAGCGGCGGATTTACTCGGCTGAACGGAGGGCTTTGTTTATGTTGTTTATTGCGGCTGGGAATTACCCTACACGTCGTTTATACGCTTTCGGTAGTTGTACTAGCGTAGTTCACTACAGCACGGGAGGGTTTGTTGATGGGCAATGGTTTTTCCCTGGCGTGTTTCAGTGGTTCAGCTTTCCTCGAAGCAGGTGCCCAGCAGTTGGGCAAGGTCAGCACCGTGTAGCGGTTTGCCAAGGCAGCCCAGCAAGGGAACCCCGCGCTGAACCGCCAGTTGTTCGATGGCCCGCAGTTGGGCGTTATCCAGCCCGCTGAGGACAATGGCGTAACGGGCCATTCCCATCTGGAAAGCCTGTTCTATAACGTCGAGTCCTGCGCCATCTGGCAGGCGCTGGTCGCAAATCAGCAGATCATAAGGCTGAGGGGTTCGTTCTATGGCTTGCATGGCCTCTGCAGCAGTCAAGGCAGGCGTCAGCAGAAAGTAGCCCTGGTTGTTCAGGATGATTTGTGTGGCGATCAGTTGGAAGGGGTGATCTTCCACCAGCAAAATGCGTAATTTGTGTTTGAACATCAGGAAGTCCGGCAGGTGTTGACGGCCAGCCCGGATGCTGAATCGACGCAAAGCTGCGGCGACGGGCAGCATCGACAAGGCCCCGTGGGCGGGTAAGTGGAGGCGGCCAGTGGTGGCTGCTAAAGGGGCGGGAGTATCTGGCAGGCACGAAGGGCTTGCGATAAGACGAATCCTAAAAGGCTGTAGGAGGCGTCTGAAGTTTTAAGTCGTATTGGGTAGGTCTGTCGTGGTCCATCTGTACCGTCGACGCCGCTGCGGATGTTGCCGGCAGACAGCCCTGCTGCCGTCCAGTCCTTGCAGGCACAGGACGGCAGCCTTCGACCTTTACATCGGACTGGAGCGGCCGGTCATCTCCCGGGCCATTTCACTGGCGTAGCTGTCGGTCATACCGGCGATGAAGTCGATCATGCGCAGGAAGGAGGCATGCAGAGGCGCTTTAGGGTCGGGAGCACTGTTGCCGAGCAGGTCCAGGATTCGACGATGCTTGAAAGACGGCGTGCGCCCACCAAACTGCTCCAGTGCAGCGCCGCAGAAGGCATTGAGCAGAATTTCCAGTGTTGTGTAGGCACCGATTTCATGCAGGGTCTTGCGCTTGTCCTGGAATATTTTCTTGCGTGCCATGTCCTTGGCACTCAGCACGCAGCGCTTGGCCGGGCCATGCATGTGCTCGACCAGATCACCGCTGAGGGTGCCGGCCAGCAGCGCGTCCTGTTGTTCGACGAAGGCCCGCGCCGCAGCATTGGTCAGATGCTCAATGGCTTTGCCACGCAGGATGGCCAGCTTGCGCCGGCGCGAATCATCAGGACCCAACTGGCGGTAGGTATCAGGCAAATCATCGCCCACCAGCCCGAGAAGCAGCGATTCCACCTCTGCATACTCAAGCAGATCCATTTCCAGACCATCTTCCAGGTCGATCAGCGCGTAACAGATATCGTCCGCAGCTTCCATCAGATACACCAATGGATGCCGTGCCCAGCGTTGCTCTTCAAGTTGCGGCAAGCCCAGTTTCTGGGCGATTTGCTCCAGAATCGGCAGCTCGCTCTGGTAGCAGCCGAATTTGTGTTTCTTGTAGCCCAAAGAATCGGCGTGGCGCGCCGTCCAGGGATATTTCAGATACGTGCCGAGGGTTGCGTAGGTCAGCCGTGTACCACCGTCGAACTGGTGGTATTCCAGTTGAGTCAGCACCCGAAAGCCTTGGGCGTTACCTTCGAAATTGAGAAAGTCGTTCCGCTCGACCTCGCTCATTGCATCCAGCCAGCCGCGGCCTGCTGCCTGATTGAACCAGTTGCGAATCGCATCTTCGCCAGAATGACCGAAAGGCGGATTGCCAATGTCGTGGGCCAGGCAGGCTGATTGCACAACCATCCCCAGATCACTTGGATCGCACCAGTCGGGGAGGGCGCTACGCAGGGTTTCACCGACACGCATACCCAACGAGCGGCCTACGCAGCTGACTTCCAGTGAGTGGGTCAGACGCGTATGAATGTGATCATTGCTCGAAACCGGGTGCACCTGGGTCTTGCGCCCGAGGCGGCGAAAAGCACCGGAAAAGATGATCCGGTCGTGGTCCTTGTGAAAAGGACTGCGTCCCAGCTCTTCAGGGCTGTGCAGGGTTTTGCCAAGTCGCTCGCGGTTGAGCAGGGTTTGCCAATCCAAGGCGTTCACTCCGTCGGTAAAGACTGCCTAGCTTCCGGGTTCGATGCGTCGGCTGCAAGGGGTTAAAAACCAACTGCATCGACATCAATCAGGAGTATGCGTTGGTCGTTGTCGAAAAACTGCCCGGCGGTCAGGCAGTACTGATTGGTTGTAGCGTCGCGATAGGTGTTGGACAGGATCAGGCGACGTTCATGCCAGCCTTCTGCGAGCAAATGGTAGAAGTAGGGACGCCATGACCAGTTATGGCCAATGTAAGTTGCGTCGGAATGCCATTCACCATTGCGCCACTCCAGATTAGGAGTGAGCTGGGTGCCATGCCGATCGCACTGGTAAAAGCGAAGCAACCACGGGTAATCGTGCAGTTGCGGCAGTCGGTCGAGCGCATGCTGATCCCATCGTTGCAGAATCGCCATCAATGACGTCAGTTGCTGGCGAAGATCCATCACCAGCGCCCGCTCTGCCAGTTTTTTCTGCACATAGCAGTCGCGCAGCCGGGCGAATTGTTCGACGAACGCATCCGGGTCGAAGAATGCCTGCTCGCCCCGGGCGAACAGAAAACCCTGTACATAGCGTGCGCCGCATTCAAGGGCGAAATGCAGTTCGGCCTCGGTTTCGACACCTTCCGCGATAATCCAGCAACCGGTTTTCTCTGCCATCTGGGCCAGTGCCTTGACGATATCGCTGCTGGGTCCTCCTTTCGCGGCGGCTTGAAACAAGCGCATGTCCAGCTTGAGAATGTCAGGTTGCAGTGCAAGCACCCGATCCAGTTGGGAGTAGCCTGCACCGAAATCATCAATGGCAATTCGTGCGCCTGCGTCGCGATAGCGGCCCACGACTTCTGCAAGCCGCTGGCTGTTGCCCTCGAGTTCAGTGATTTCAAAAACGATGCGTTTTGGATCGACGCCATTTCGTTGCAGTTGCTTGAGGCTGGGCAGCGGTTGGCCGGGGCGCAGGCGAGATATCCAGCGGGGCGAAATGTTCAGGCTCAGGAACCAGTCATCAGGTGCCTGGTGAAGTCGACTCAGCGCGTTGTCCCGGATAATACGATCCAATCGACGTAATGCTGCAGCAGGTATTCGCGGGTCAGCGAACAACGGGCCGACAGATTTGAGCTGGCCGTCATTCTGGAGAACACGGCCCAATGCTTCAACACCAGCAATACGGCCAGTAGCGGTATCAATGAACGGCTGAAAGCAGGCAAGGGGTTGCCCATCGATCACATGGCCTCCTCAGTAAACTCGGCAGTTAACGGCAATAACACGGCGGTTGAAAAGGGACTGTTGAAACGGCTTTCAGGAACGTATCCCACAACGAAATCGACGGCTTCAGTAGGACCCGAAGCCGTCGATTCAACCTGATGGGGGAGTGCTGCTTGCAAGAACGCAGCCAATTGCCACTAGGGTTTTCGGGAAGAACCCAGAGCCAGCCGAATAATCGGAAGCAGACTTACACCGAGCTTGACGATACGAGTCAACCCGCCAGGGCGTGAACCTTTAGCACCCTTGCCGCCCAGAAAGCCGAGCAGCGAGACTACACCCACACCCCACAACGGCGCATGTTTGATGCCCAATGCGCCTTGCCAGTCAGTGGTCATGCCACGAACCCGACGCAGTGGCTGCATCAGATTCGTCGACTCCTGGCGTATTTCCTGGCGGTGCATTTCCATGCGCAGGCGAACCAGTGCCTTGCGCAATTCCCGACGGGAATGTTTCTGGTGGGATTCAGGCAGGCTCATCGCATCAATCGCTCACGGTCATTGGCCAGTTCTTCGAGGGTCGCATTGAACGGCGACGATTCGTCGAAAATGGCAGCTTTGAGGCGCAGGGCGCAGAACAGCGCGCACAGCGTGTAGAAGACGCACAGACCAACGATGCCAGCCAGACGATAACTGTCCCACAACACGATGAGCAGTAATGCCGACAAGCCGGTCAGCAGAAGCAGGGCAAACACCAGTGCGAGGCCTGCGAACAACAGCAGGCTCAACGTACGGGCTTTCTGTTCCTGCAATTCGATGCCGAACAGTTCGACATGACTGTGCAGCAGCCCAAGGACCGCCGCACCCAGTCGCCGTGGCGATGATGAGGTCTGGTCTGATGCCGGACCGGATTCAGTTCCCAGAGCCATAGTCGTTAGCGCCTTGTAGCCAGCAGACCAATCAGGAAACCAACGCCGGCAGCGATGCCGACTGATTGCCATGGATTTGTCTGGACGTAATCTTCAGTCGCAACCACGGCAGCCTTGCCGCGCTCGCGAAGCGATTCTTCAGTGAGTTTCAGGGTTTCGCGGGCTCGCACCAGGCTCTCGTTGATCTGGCTGCGTAATTCGTCAGCCTGAGCGCCTGCCAGTGAAGCGGTGTGTTCCAGGAGCTTCTCCGTGTCGGCAACCAGTACCTGAAAGTCAGCCATCAATATTTCCTGGGCGTTCTGTGCTGTTTGGCGTGCCATTTTTCTCTCCATTAAGTACGTATGGGGTTTCGAGTACAGGGCGTTGATGAAGGTTCACTCCAATGCCGCATGAAATCGTTGGGTGGGCCTGCAAGGCGTTTTGCGGTGTGTTGGTGCGCTGCCTTTCGCTGTGCGCTCATCAGGAGCGCACAAGGGCGGTACTGGTTTGCTTATGCTGCTGCAGCGCTGCGTCAGGAGTTTCCATTATTTTTCCGTCTCTGTCTCGGTGCGCATACCGGCAGGCGCGCATCGCTTGGGTTATCGCAATAGCTGCGACGCGACGACCTCAACCACGCGAGACTTGGCTATGCTGTAACCCGATGCTGAATCGTGGAGTGCTGTCAGGTCATTATTCTGATGGCTTTGCACGTCTCAAGGCCTGCTGATTCAGGCGGTTGAGCCTCGGTAAATTCATGGAAGTACTGACGCCGCGGTTGGCGCTCGGGCATGGGCTGGAGAGTGACATGGAGCGGCTGTATTCCCTTCAAGGGCTGAGGGGCCTGGCAGTGCTGGGCGTAGTGCTTTTCCATATGACGGCTGTTGAATTGAAGTATTCGGGGGGCGACAGGCTCTTGCCTGGCTGGCTGGATTTCTTTCAGTTAGGGGTCGATCTGTTTTTCGTCATCAGCGGTTTCGTGATGGTCATCGTCAGCCGGGGACGTTTTCAGAGTGGCGTTGAAAGCCGACGATTCCTGTTCAATCGCGTCTCGCGTATTTATCCGACCTACTGGCTGTATTTTTTCATCACGCTGGCGGTTTATCTGCTTCAGCCAGGGATGGTCAACAGTGGTCATGGAGAGTCCAACCTGTGGCTTTCTTTTTTGTTGCTGCCCAGTGACAAGGTTCTATTGGTCATGGTGGCGTGGTCGCTGTTATTTGAGTTGTGGTTCTATCTGGTGTTCAGCGTCCTGCTGTTTTTCAAGGAGCGCTACCTCCCGTGGCTGCTGGCAGTCTGGGCACTGGTGTTACTGGCGTTCAACATGCTGGAGGACTGGCAGGCGTACTCGCCTGTGCTGGCAGTGGTTCTGCATCCTTATGCGCTGGAGTTCATCGCTGGAGCGCTACTGGCACTGTTGTTTTACAGCCGACACAGCGTTCGTATTCCCGACTTTGCGGTCTGGGGCTTATTGGCGGGGGCGTTGCTGCTGGGTACTCCCCTGATCGGCCTGTACGGGTTATTTGAAGGTCATGGTTTGGTGCGGATGCTGGTGGTGGGTCTGGTGTTTGGCTTGCTGGTGTTCACGCTGGCATTATTGGAACGGCGTAAACACCTGTCCATGCCCAAGGGACTGGTATTGATCGGCGACATGTCTTACACCGTCTACTTGTCCCATCTGCTGGTGTTAGGGGTTATCGGGCGTATCTGGCAATTGCTGGGCGGTTGGCCGGGGACGCTGATGGACAACATTTTCTTCGCAGCACTGATGATGAGTGCGGTGTTATGTTACGGCTGGGTCGGTTATCGCTGTTTCGAGAAGCCGGTGCTGGATCGGGCCAATGCGTTTGCCCGTAAATACTTTCGAGCGCGCTCATCTGGCCTGGAGCGTGCGCAGTAAGATTTGGCGGCGTGCTACGTGTCTGGAGTCACCGTTGGATATACACCTTGCTTCACTCACCCCGTATGGCGGCATTACGGTCATGCTGCCCGCTGCAATCGTCATCACCGGTTGGCTCTGGATGACCCGCTCGCGTCGCTCGGCGCTGCTGTGGATGGCCACTGTTTTTGCGGTCTACTCGATCGTGGCCGTCAGCAAAATCCTCTTCAAAGGCTGGGGCGTGGCGCTGGAAAGTCTCGGGGTTTATGTGCTGAGTGGCCATGCGATGAACACGTGTCTGGTGCTCACGGTGGGCTTGAGTCTGCTCGCCCGGCAGGTGCATCCGGTATTGAGTTGGCCTGCTGCCGCTTTTGGTCTGACCGTGGGGTGGCTGTTCAGTATCTACTGCGTTGCGCCGTTCATTCATCCGTTGCCTGAAGCGATTGCCGGTGCCTTGCTGGGCTCATTGGCGGCAGGCCTTTTTCTGTTGGGGCTGGAAAATTTCCAGCCGGGCCGGATTCCTTCGGCAGCCGTGGTGATCGGCTTGTTGTTCATCGCCTTCAATGCGACGACGCCCAAATACACTGCGGAGTCGATTCTGGATCGTATTTCAATGCGGATTTCCGGGGCGGGGCAAGTCTACAAAGCACCGGAATGGCGGGTACCCGGGGAGCCGCTTTGATCTGCCGGTTCATTCTCGACGACTATCTTTGGCAGGCCTAAGATAATCGTTCATTTTCTGCGCCGAGGGTCGTGGGTATGCCTCCTGAATGTCAGTTGTTTGGCACGTTGGGGTGCCATCTGTGTGAGGTCGCCGAAGCCGAATTAATGCCGTTGGTTGAGCACGGATTACTGGTGGAACTGGTGGATATCGCTGAGAGCGAGCGGTTGTTCGAAACCTATGGTCTGCGCATTCCGGTGTTGCGTCGTGTCGATACCGGCGAGGAACTGGACTGGCCGTTCAGTGCGGAGCAGGTGGTCAGTTTTCTGTTGTAGGTGTTGAGCTTGTGGGGCAGTTCACGACGTGGGGCCGGCTTTAGCCGGGAAGTCGGCGTTTCTGACGACGACAATGTAATGACTGTCCCGTCCTCTCCCGGCTAAAGCCGGTCCCACGCCATTGCCAATATTTGGATAACGCATCTAATAAGCGAGGCCTGGCCGCGACAAGGGCAGGTAAACACCCGCACACACATTCCGCGGAACTAATTTGCCGTCAAGCTGGTACAAGATCAGGTACGACCTTCATCCCGGCAGGCTTTTTTTGGACTGCCTTGCACTTTTCTCAGCAAATGGACGAATGATGAAATCTTATCTCTGGCTTGGCCTTGTAGGCGCTTTTTCCCTGAACACGGCATTCGCCGAATCGGCGTCTGTACCGATGAATCTCGTGAGTGCGACGGAGGCGGCGAAGCCGATTGGCGAAGTCATTGTCACCGAAACTGAATATGGCCTTCTTTTCACTCCCAACCTGACCTCGTTGCCAGCCGGTGTTCATGGCTTCCACATCCATGAAAACCCGAGCTGTGAACCCGCCGAGAAAGACGGCGTGAAAATCGCCGCTCAAGCTGCAGGTGGCCACTGGGACCCGAAAAAGACCGGCAAACACCTCGGGCCTTATGCCAACGGTCACTTGGGTGACCTTCCGGCTATCTACGTCACAGAAGACGGCATGGCCAACTACCCGGTCCTCGCGCCACGTCTGAAAAAACTGAAGGACGTAAAAGGTCATGCGTTGATGGTTCACGCAGGCGCGGATAACCATTCCGACATGCCCAAGCCTTTGGGCGGTGGCGGTGATCGGGCTGCTTGCGGTGTGATCTGAAACGGTCAGTCGATTAGCCGTTGCAAGGCTCTTGGGTGATAATGCTGCGCTGTTCACCCAAGAGTCTCCCACGAGCCCGCGTATGTCCGAGTCTGCTTTTTCCGCTGCCAACAGCCAGGCCAGCACCCTCTACCTGCCGCCAGGGAAGTGGCTCACTGTGCTCGATTGTCTGTGCGCGCATTTCAGCGCAATCAGCCGTGAACAGTGGCTTGACCGTATTGCCCGGGGGCGTGTGCTGGATGCCAACGGTAAACCTGTCGGGGTGGATCTGGCCTATCGGGAAGGGCTGCGGATTCACTACTTTCGCGAAGTGCCCAACGAAACGCCAATCCCGGTGCATGAGTCGATTCTTTATTCCGATGAACATCTGGTGGTTGCCGACAAGCCACATTTCCTGCCGGTGACACCCGCTGGCGAATACGTCGAACAGACGCTGCTGCGCCGTTTGATCCGTCGCCTGGATAATCCTGATCTGGTGCCATTGCACCGTATTGACCGACATACTGCCGGGCTGGTGCTGTTCTCGGCCAGCAAACAAACGCGCTCGGCGTATCAATCATTGTTCCCGACCCGCCAGATCGACAAGCGCTACGAGGCCATTGCGCCCGCGTTGCCAGGTGTCGAGTTTCCCAGAGTGCACAAAAGTCGATTGATTGATGGCGAGCCGTTTTTTCGCATGCAGGAAGGCGAGGGCGTCAGCAATACAGAAACCGCCATGGAGGTCTGTGAGCGCAACGGGGACCTCTGGCGTTACGCGCTGTATCCGGTCACGGGCAAGAAACATCAGTTGCGCGTGCACATGGCCGCTTTGGGGGCAGGCATCTGCAATGATCCGTTCTACCCAAACGTGCTCAAGGATGCGGTAGATGACTACGCCAGGCCGTTGAAGTTACTCGCTCAAAGCCTGCGTTTTGTCGACCCGGTAACCCGCCAGCAGCGGCAGTTCGAGAGTGAAATTCATCTGGAATGGTAACTCGGTCGTCAGCCAATAAAAAACCCGCACTGGGCGGGTTTTTTTACGTCTGCTGCGTCGGGCTCTGAGTTACAGATCCTTGACAGTACGTACCTGATCTTTGTTGACGCGGGTTTCTTTACCGTCGAGTTGCTTGAACTCGTAGAAGCCCGAATCTTCATCATACTTCGGCGTGTCGACAGCCTGGATTTCCCGGCCATCGGTCAGAGTGATCACGGTCGGCGATGCACAGCCTGCGAGGGATGCCAGGCCCAGTGCGAGCAAAAAGGCAGCGGGAAGGGTCCGTTGTTTCATTACGGTGTCTCCTGATCGATTCTTGGTTAACTGACGTTTAAGACGTATCTGCTTGCAGCAAGTTCAAACAATATTAATCACAGCCCAGGGCTTACCCTAGCCTGTGGTCTGGTTCAGCAAGTCCGGGGTATTGAGATTGGCGAGACGGGGATCATCGGTTTCACACTGAACGGCGACAGCATTCAGTCTCTCCATCACCTTGCGCGGGCTGCGTTCTCCGCTTTGCCACGCGGCTTCGAAGGCCTGTAGGTGGCAAGTCGGAACCACGCAGAGCAAGGGTTGCCAGTGCTCGCCGCTGCGCACCATCACTGGCTGGCGAGGATGCCTGAATGCGGTCTCCCGCAGTTCCTGCAGCAATGAGTGGTCAATCAAGGGCACGTCGCAGGGCAGGATCAGCAGATGCGCATGGCGCGCCAGGGGCAGAGCGGCGCGGATACCGGCGAACGGTCCATGAAATTCATCATTGCCGTCTTGCACCAGTCGATCGGCATAATTCGCGTATTGCTCTAGGTTGCGATTGCAGGAGATCAGCAAGTCATCCGTCAGCTGGCGGGTCAGCCGGTGTAAATGCTGGATCAGCGGCTCACCGTTCCAGAGAATCAGACCTTTGTCCCGGCCACCCATACGCTGACCCTGACCACCGGCCAACAGCAGGATAGAACAGGGGGGAAGGGTGATGGCATCTGGCATGAACGACTCGACCGAAGCAGTGGAATGGGGTGCTGTGATATAACACCGGCCTGTTTTCTCTACAACTGGATAGAGCGATGAAAGCCAAGGCTGACACTCCCTTCGTACCGCTGAATATTGCCGTTTTGACGGTCAGTGACACACGCACCCGAGAAACCGATACATCCGGTCAGATGTTTGTCGATCGTCTCACTGAGGCCGGTCACAGCCTGATCGAGCGCGTTCTGCTCAAGGATGACTTGTACAAGATCCGCGCGAAGGTCGCTGGCTGGATTGCCGATGATGAAGTGCAGGTGGTGTTGATTACCGGCGGCACAGGTTTCACCGGCCGTGACAGCACGCCGGAAGCCGTGGCTTGCCTGCTGGATAAGCAGGTCGATGGCTTCGGTGAATTGTTCCGCCAGATATCCGTTCCTGATATCGGCACCTCCACTATTCAGTCCAGGGCCCTTGCCGGTCTGGCCAATGGCACGCTGGTCTGCTGCCTGCCGGGCTCTACCAACGCGGTGCGTACCGGTTGGGACGGCATTCTCGCCCAGCAATTGGACAACCGTTTTCGTCCCTGCAACTTCGTGCCGCATTTGAAGCAAGCCGAGCCTTGCGCAACACGTGGATAAGACAGCGATGAACAAACCCTTGATGCCGGTCGAACAGGCGTTGGCACGCTTGCTGGAAATGGCTGAAGCCGCGCCAGTGACGGAGTCCGAGACCGTGCCGCTGGCGCAGGCACAAGGTCGCGTGCTGGCCCGGGAAATGATTGCAACGCTTGACCTGCCACCCTGGCCCAACAGCGCCATGGACGGTTATGCCTTGAGTCTGGCGGACTGGAAAGGTGAGCCGCTGGTCGTCAGTCAGCGTATTTTCGCTGGCCAGGCGCCGGAGCCGTTGGCACCCGGTACCTGCGCGCGGATTTTCACCGGCGCACCGGTTCCGGCCGGTGCCGATTGTGTCGAGATGCAGGAAAACGCTGAAGTCTTTCCCGATCAGCGCGTGGGCTTTACCGAGCCTCTACAGGTCGGCCAGAACATCCGCCCCCAAGGCCAGGAAACCCGCACAGGTGACAAGGTCCTTGCCGCAGGCACGCGCCTCGGGCCTATCGAGCTGGGGCTGGCGGCTTCGCTGGGGTTGGCGGAGCTGCAAGTGGTAAGGCGCGTTCGGGTTGCTGTGCTCTCGACGGGGGATGAGCTGATCGAACCAGGTCAGCCATTGGGGCCGGGGCAGATCTACAACAGCAACCGCGTGTTGTTGTGCAGTTGGCTGAAAAGGCTGGAGTGCGACGTGGTGGACGCCGGGATTCTGCCCGATGACCTGGAGAAGACCCGTACGGCATTGGGTGCGCTCAACGACGTGGACTTGATCCTGTCAACTGGCGGCGTTTCGGTGGGGGAGGCTGACTTCCTCGGGCGCGCATTGCGCGAGGAGGGGGAATTGTCGCTTTGGAAGCTGGCTATCAAGCCCGGCAAACCGCTGACGTTCGGGCATTTTCGCGGTGTTCCGGTGATCGGCCTGCCGGGCAATCCTGCATCGACTCTGGTTACTTTCGCCCTGTTGGCCCGTCCATATCTGTTGCGCCGCCAAGGTGTGGTCGATGTCACGCCGCTGCAGTTTCCAGTACCGGCAGGTTTCGCCTGGACCAAACCGGGCAACCGACGTGAGTATTTACGCGGCAGGCTGGAGCAGGGGCGGGCGGTGTTTTACAAAAACCAGAGTTCTGGTGTGCTGCGCAGTGCGGCCTGGGCTGATGGCTTGATCGAGGTTCGCGAAGGCAGCACCGTCGCCGAGGACGACTGGGTCAACTTCATTCCTTTGAGTGAAGTGCTCGGCTGAGTGGGTTTTTACCAGTCCGGATGGTCTATCCGCGAGGCATGAGCTACCCTCAAAAACGCTGACAAGTTGGGCATTTCGGTTTCGCCCTGGAGTTTTGTTATGCCGTCTTTGAGAGTGGCTTGTGTCATCCCTACTTATAACGGTCGAAAAGACCTGGAGCGATTGCTGGATTCTCTGGCAACCCAGACCGCTGTTTTCGACACCCTGATCGTTGACTCAAGCTCCAGCGATGGAACGCTTGAGTTGGCTCGTTCGCGTTGCGCAAACGTGACCCGCATTGACAGCAAGGACTTCAACCACGGCGGCACGCGGCAAATGATGGTTGAGTTCAACCCTGATTACGACGTCTACGTCTATATGACACAGGACGCGTACGTCGAGGATGTGCAGGCCATCGCCAACATACTGCTGCCTTTCGCCGACCCGAAAGTCGGTGCCGTCTGTGGGCGCCAGTTACCTCATAAAGACGCCAGCCTGCTGGCCCAGCATGCCCGCTTGTTCAATTACCCGCCGGTGTCGCAGATCAAGACGCTGGACGATGCGCCGGTCCTGGGTATCAAGACACCGTTCATGTCCAACTCGTTTGCGGCCTACCGCCGTGACGCCTTGCTGGATATCGGTGGCTTTCCCCAGCATGTGATTTTGTCCGAAGACATGTACGTCACGGCGAAAATGCTGATGGGAGGCTGGAAAGTTGCTTATGAAGGCTCGGCAGTGTGTCGGCATTCGCATAACTACACGATTTGGGAGGAGTTTCGGCGCTACTTCGATATCGGTGTGTTCCAGTCGCGGGAAGCCTGGATCTACGCCACTTTCGGCGGCGTCGGCGGAGAGGGGATGCGCTACGTCAAGTCAGAACTCAAATTCCTCGGACCTCGGCGCTTCCTGCTCTGGCCGCTTTCGTTCATTCGTAATGCTGCAAAGCTGATGGCTTACAAACTCAGCAAACAGGAAAAACATCTGCCGAAGCGTCTCAAGAAAAAGCTGGGCATGCATGGCCGGTATTGGGATGGGCCGTTTGGCTAGCGGTGGGTTGTTGCGTCCATGCGTCAGTACACGACGTGGGACCGGCTTTAGCCGGGAAGAGGCCGGGACAGACGCTGAATCTTCATCTGCAGAAATACCGCCTTCCCGGCTGAAACGGAACGCTGCCCGGCCGCTCCCACGTCATCAATGATCCTGTGGGAACGGTGCTCGTCCGCGAAGAGGATGTTACAGGCAGACCTGACCTTCGGATGCCAGCCCTATCAATCCTTCCCGGCTTCCTCTTCCTGTCTATCCGCCTCGAACAACTGTGCCAGTTCTTTCCTGGCTTCCCGGGCCGTCTGTAGTACCTTCGCTGCGTCGTCATACACCAGATGCTGCGCTGCCAGAACCTGCTCATCGTGGCGTTTGAAGCGACTGATACGCGCATCCGCCTGAGTCTGGGTCAAGCCCAGGCCGATCAGGGTCTGCCGACTCATTTCCAGACTGGAATAGAAGGTTTCCCGAACTGCCTGCGCGCCGACATCGATCAGACGGTGAACATGCTGCCGGTTGCGAGCGCGGGCAATGATCTTGATGTTCGGGTACAGCTTGTTAACCAGCTCGGCAGTCTTGATGTTGATATCAGGATCATCCGTCGCAATGATGAAAAACTCTGCCTGTTCAACCTTTGCTGCGCGAAGGATTTCAGGGCGCAACGGATCGCCGTAGAACACCGGAACATTACCGAAACTGCGCGAAAACTCGATGGATTCCACGGCGGTATCCAGGGCGACAAAAGGGATGTTCTGGGCGCGCAGAATCCGCGCAACGATCTGGCCCATGCGACCCATGCCCGCGATAACGACGCGCGGCGCGTCGGTGCTGATGTCCCGGTACTCGTCCGGGACTTCCACAGTGACTGGCTTGGGTTTGAGCCAACGGGCTATGCCCAGTAGCAACAGCGGTGTCAGGGCCATGGACAGCGTGATGGTCAGTACCAGCGTGTCGTATAACTGAGCGTCGAACAGGCCCTGATCACTGCCGATCTTGAACACTACAAAGGCGAACTCACCACCCGCAGCGAGCACGATGCCCAGTCGTAGCGCGCTTTCTTTGCCTAATCCTCCCGCCAGGCGCCCGACAATAAACAGCAGCGGCAATTTGATAAAGATCAGTAGCAGTGTCAGCCCCAGCACGACCAGGGGTTCGCTGAGCAACAATCCGAGATTGGCACCCATGCCCACGCTCATGAAGAACAGCCCAAGCAACAGGCCTTTGAACGGTTCGATCTGCGATTCCAGTTCGTGGCGGTACTCCGAGTCGGCCAGCAGCAGTCCGGCAAGGAAAGCCCCCAGTGCCATGGACACGCCGACCAGATCCATTAGCCATGCAGTGCCGATAACTACCAGCAAAGCGGTGGCCGTGGACACTTCCTGGATTTTGGTCTTGGCCACGATGCGGAATACCGGACGCAGCAAATAGCGACCCCCTACCACCACAATCGCAATGACGCCCAGAACTTCCAGGCCGTGAGTCAGGCCATCGCTGGCGCTGAGTTTGTCGTCAGTACCGGCAAGCAGCGGCACCATGGCAATCAGCGGGATAGCGGCGATGTCCTGGAACAGCAGAATGGCAAACGCCAGCCGGCCGTGAGGGCTGTTCAGTTCCTTGCGCTCGGCCAGGCTTTGCAGACCGAAGGCGGTGGACGACAGTGCCAGGCCCAGTCCCAGCACAACGGCGGTATTCAGTGGCTGGCCGAACGCGAGCAGGGCCAAGACGCCGATGACCAGCCCGGTCAACAATACCTGCGCCATGCCGACGCCGAACACGGCTTTGCGCATCACCCATAGACGCTTGGGCGAAAGTTCGAGGCCGATGATGAACAGCAACAGCACAACGCCAAGTTCAGAAATGTGGCTCACGCTTTCGGGATTGCCGATTAACCCCAGTACCGATGGGCCGATGATCACACCAGCGAACAGGTAACCGATCACGGCGCCCAGTTGAAGCCGCTTGGCCAGTGGCACGGTCAGAACCGCGGCGAACAGGAACACGACTGCGGCCTGCAACAGGCTGCCTTCATGGGGCATGGTTGACTCCTTGCTAAACACGAAGAGACCGAATGGACGGCCTTGAAAGGGCGCTATTAAACCACGCGAATTGTAACCGGCGTTGTCCGGATGTGCTCTGGCATGGGCTTTAAAGCAATGCTGAGGAAGGCATGACGCGGAGGGTGCATGGAGGATGCCGATGTCAGGCTTGGCACATCAGCGTAAGATGGGCGCGCATTCGTGCGCAACGAATGCTGTCCATGAAGATTTCAGGAACCCTGCAATGACCAATAAACAACGTTTGATTTATTCGCTGCTGATTGCCCTTGTAGTACTGGCGGTCATGCTGGGCCTCTCACAATTGCAGGCCAGCGGCGTCATCAGCGAGAAGACTTTCCAGTACATCGCTATAGCCGTTGCCATTCTGGTTGTGGTCATCAACGGCGTGATACGTCGCAAGGTCAAGCGCTGACGGCTTTCGGCCCGGATCACCGCCGGGCCGTCATTTCATTGCGTCGACTTGCCCGGTTCGTTGAGTTGTTCCATGGCCTGAGGATGCAGGCTGTAGCTTTTATCCGGATTAAGAAAAATAACGCCTTCATCGCAGAGGCGTTTAAGCACCTCCCGCACGCTCAGAAAGGACAGCGGGATATCCAGCTTGAGCATTTGACTGTGCACACCACGTACACCCAGAGGCTGGCCTTCGCTGGTGGCCTGCAGCAGTGCATCCAGGACTTTCAACCGGACCAGGCTGGTCCGCAGACCAAAGCTTTTGAGCAACTTCCTGATAGGTTCGTTGCCCTGGCGCTCTGTATCAGTGGCAGGCGCCTGCGCCTGCGCTGCAATGGCTGACTGGCGCAGCATCGTTCGGGTGGTGGTGGCTTGACGATTCAACATGCGCAAATTCCTTTTCAGGCTCTAAAAAATGCTTGCCTCACTGAGTAAGACGTATGAGCGCTGCAAATCCTCAATCGTTTTCGAAAAAAACTTTACCGGTCATCGCTTCGACAGCTGTCCGGCAGCGCGCTGCGCACTAAATTTCCCCGTCGTTCTTCGTCTTTAAGTGAGCGACAGCCCCTCCCGGCTGTGCGTGTCTGTAAGCCAGTCATCAGGAGTCAGAGTGATCATTTTCAAGCGCGTACCGACGTTATGTATTTCCGGATTGTTGTTCGGCCTGAGTGTCAGCGCCCATGCGCAGTTGCCCGCGCAACAGGCCAGCGCCGAAGTCCGCAGGACCACCTTTGGCGTGCCGCACATTCGCGCACAGAACGAGCGCGGCCTTGGTTATGGCATCGGTTATGCGTACGCACAGGACAATCTCTGCCTGTTGGCCAATGAAGTGGTCACCGTCAACGGCGAGCGCTCACGTTACTTTGGTCCTGAGCAAAAGACTTTCGAACAGCGCAACAACATGGCCAGCGATGTGTTTTTCAACTGGCTGAACACGCCCGAGGCCGTGGCCGAATTCTGGAAGGCCCAGACGCCACAGGTCCGCCAATTGGTTGAAGGGTATGTCGCGGGTTACAACCGGTTCCTCGCGGAAACACGGGAGGCTGGCACCCAGGGTGAATGCCTGCAGGCGCAATGGCTACGCCCGATCACTGTCGAGGATCAGGTCAGGCTCACCCGTCGCTTGTTGGTAGAAGGCGGCGTTGGGCGCTTTGCTGAAGCGCTTGCAGCCGCGGCACCGCCTGCCGCCAGTGTTGCGAGCCGCTCGATAGATTCGATGTCATTCGCCAGTGCCGCTGCCCATGATCAGGATTTTGCGCTCGAGCGAGGCAGCAACGCGGTGGCGATCGGACGTGACCGGTCGGATAACGGGCGGGGCATGCTGCTGGCTAATCCGCATTTCCCGTGGGTCGGCGGCATGCGTTTTTATCAGATGCACCTGACCATCCCCGGCAAACTCGATGTGATGGGCGCTGCGCTGCCTGGTTTGCCGCTGATCAATATCGGTTTCAGCCAGCATCTGGCCTGGACCCATACGGTGGATACCTCGAAACACTTTACGTTGTACCGCCTCAAGCTCGATCCCGGGGATGCCACGCGTTATATCGTTGACGGTCAGTCCCGACCGCTGAAGAAGGCCACCGTCAGCGTTACGCTGGCTGACAAGGATGGGAAGCCGCAACAGCAATCCCGTGAGATCTATCAGTCCGAGTTCGGTCCTGTGGTGCAATGGCCGGGCAAGCTGGACTGGAATCACGAATATGCCTACAGCCTGCGTGATGCAAATCTGGGCAATGACCGGGTCATACAGCAGTGGTACGCGATGAACCGCGCCGGAAGTCTCGCTGATCTGAAAGGTGCGTTGCAGAAAATCCAGGGCATCCCCTGGGTCAACACCCTCGCGGTCGATGATCAGGGGCAGACGCTTTACACCAACTATTCAGTCGTCCCGAATGTCAGCCAGCAGAAGCTCGCCCAATGCAGCGATCCTGCTGCCGGGCTGGAGATGATTGTGCTCGACGGCTCCCGCAGTGCCTGCGCCTGGGATAACGACCCGACAGCGGCGCAGGCCGGTATCTTCCCGGTGTCGGCGTTGCCAACACTGAGCCGCAGCGACTACCTGCAGAATTCCAATGACTCGGCGTGGATGACCAACCCGGCGCAGCCGTTGACGGGGTTCTCGCCGCTGATCAGTCGTGACGCCCAGCCACTGGGCCCGCGCACGCGCTTTGCGGTAGATCGACTGGCCAGCCTGCAACAAGCTGGCAAAGTTACCCTTGCCGACTTGCAGGCGATGGTCATGGATAACCGAGTGTACCTGGCCGAGGCGGGTGGGCTGCTGGATGACCTGCTGCAATACTGCGCCGGGTATTCGGGTGCTGACGTCGCGACAGTCAAAAGTGTTTGTACGAGCATGAGCCAGTGGGACCGCAGCGCCAATCTGGACGCTGGCGTAGGCTACGTGCATTTTCAGAACATCGCCAAGGCGCTGCAAAGTGTGCCGAATGCCTGGCGTATCGCATTTGATCCGGCCAATCCGATCCATACGCCACGCGGCCTGGACGTGCAGCAGGCGGGCGTAACCGAAGTGTTGCACGCGGCAATACTGGAATCGGCGGAGCAATTGAGCAAGGCGGGGCTGACGGCAAACAGTCGTTGGGGGGATATTCAGGTTTCAACTGCGGGCACGCAACAGACGCCGATTCATGGTGGCCTGGGCATCTTGGGCGTGTACAACGCGATGCAGACCGTCCCGCGTGGTGACGGCAAGCGTGAAGTGGTCAGCGGCAGCAGTTATTTGCAAGTCGTGAGTTTCGATGAGCGTGGCCCCCATGCTCAAGGCTTGCTGGCGCCTTCGGAATCAACCCGTCCCGAGTCGCCGTATCGTCGGGATCAGACTGAGGCGTTCTCCAGAAAACAATGGGCTGTGTTGCCGTTCACCGAGCAGCAGATCCAGGCTGATCCGGCTTATCGGTTGCAGGTGATCAAGGAAGGGCAGAAGTAATCTCAGGGAGGAGTAAGGCTGAGCGCGATCTGCTTTGGATCGCATCCAGCCTTATTGTCTGAATGCTGCCCAGACCAGGCTCAGCTCCCACACGACCTGCGCAATCCTGGATATTAGGGGTGAAGTCGTGGGACCGGCTTTAGCCGGGAAGAGGCCGTGACAGACGCTGAATCTTCATCGGCAGAAATACCGCCTTCCCGGCTAAAGCCGGGAAGAGGCCGTGACAGACGCTGAGTCTTCATCGGCAGAAATACCACCTTCCCGGCTAAAGCCGGTCCCACGTCGTCAATCAGCTTGCAGGTCAACATAAAATCTCCCACAAGGCGCGCTCCTGCTTCAGGGGAGGCGTCAACCTACCCCTTCGGCGCGGCAACACTCGGCCGTCTATTGATGACCTGATTGCCTTCATTGTTGCGGGTAACCGTCACCGGCAGGACCTTGGGCAGAGACGCTACCAGACTCGCCATGTCCTGAGTGTTGTAACTGCCTCCGATGCGGATTGCGCCAGTGGCGTTGTCGGCCAGCAGGATGGGTTGCGGCAGGTAGCGATTGATCAGCGGTAATGCCTGCGCCAGCGGCAGGTTGTTGATCACCAGCTTGCCATTGCGCCACGCAAGGCTGTTGTCGTTGGCGTAGGTCTCGCTGATTTGCGGTTGGAAATCGCCGTTTTTGTAACTGGCCTGCATGCCCGGCTCAAGGCGATAACCGCTGCCGGGTTGAGACGTATCACTGACCACTTGGACCGAGCCTTCGAGCAACATCACCCGGACCTGATCCTGATACATCCAGACGTTGAATTTTGTACCGGTGACCTTGACGCTGCCTTGGCCGGCTTTCACCACAAACGGGTGTTGAGCATCGTGGCTGACCTCAAAGAAAGCTTCACCTTTGTCCAGCACCACGCTGCGCCGATCCTTGTAGTTGGCGAAGGTCAGGCGGGTTCCCAGATTCAGTTCCACCCGACTGCCGTCAGCCATGGTGACCAACCGGGTGCTACCGTCGGCTTCATAGGAGTCGTAGGCATTGGGCAGCCAACCCTGATTCCAGCCGATATAGCCTGCAACCGGTAACACGAGGGCGATGACCGCCGCCGCCACGGCATAGCTGCGCCAATTTCTGCCACGCGCTTCAGATGCCGCGCCAGTGCGAAATTTCGCGACATTCTCGTGATTGGCGGGCGAAGGATTGACCGGTACAACCTGTTCGGAAATTTCCCAGATTTCCAGCATCGCCTGGTATTCCACGGTATGCAGCGGATGAGCATCAAGCCACTGCTCGAATGCCCGGCGTTCTTCAGCGGTGCAATCGCTGGCGTGCATGCGCATGCACCAATGTGCTGCGGCATCGGTGACGGCGTCGTATTCGGTTTCGCTGAGAATTGGGTCGGTCATTGGTACTCCGGCTGTAGGAGCATTCTACATCTGCGCAGGAGTAGGGGAGAACAGCTATGGCTATTGAATATCAATGCAGCAGGCCATTTTTTGGGTAATAGCAGTCAATTCGCGTTAACGCATTTTTTAACACCCTATTGAGTGCGGAGCAGTATTAGACTGCCATTCATCCAAACAAACCCGCGGAGCCATGGATGAATGTGCGTATCGAACAAACCTCAAATCCCACCGAAGAACAAGTATCGGCAATCCTTACGCCATTGCGTGCCTATAACGTCGCTCAGGCGGGTGAGTCCGGAGCGGAGAAATTTGCATTGCTCGTCCGGGATGAAAAAAGTGATGAAGTGTTGGGCGGATTGAGCGGCAGCATCTTTTATCGATGGATGTTCATCGAGTTGCTGGCCGTGCCTGAACAGGCTCGTGGTCAAGGGCTTGGCTCGCGCTTGATGACCATGGCGGAAGATCTTGCACGGGAAAAAAACTGCGTTGGCATATGGCTCGATACATTCGATTTTCAGGCACCGGACTTCTATCGCGGCCTTGGTTATAGCGAGTGCGGGCAGATCAACGATTATCCGCCGGGCCATACCCGTTACTTTTTCCAGAAGCGCCTCGATGCGGTCGATTTACCCGCGTGATGTTGCGCAGCAGTCTGCGAAGGCCGTGACGCAACACTCAATCGCTGCATAACGTGTTCAACCTGACGCCGGAGTTTCAAATGTCTGCACCCCGAGATATCGTGACGCATACCCTCAGTTTCACTGAGCTGGCCCAGGTACTGCGGCAGATATTTATACGCCACGGAACGTCGGAAGAAGTCGCCGAAGTCCTCTCGCAAAACTGTGCGAGCGCCCAACGCGACGGTTCGCACAGTCATGGGATTTTTCGTATTCCCGGCTATTTGTCGTCGTTGGCCAGCGGCTGGGTCAACGGGCAAGCCGTGCCGGTGGTCGAGGATGTAAGCGCTGCGTTTATTCGGGTCGATGCGGCTAATGGCTTCGCGCAGCCTGCGTTGGCCTCGGCAACGCCTTTGCTGATAGAGAAAGTAAAAAGTGCGGGTATCGCGATTCTTGCAATTCGCAGTTCCCATCACTTTGCAGCCTTGTGGCCAGATGTCGAGCCATTCGCCGAACAGGGCCTTGTGGCGTTGAGCGTGGTCAATAGCATGACGTGCGTGGTGCCCCACGGCGCGCAAAAGCCTCTATTTGGTACCAATCCCATCGCGTTCGCCGCGCCTCGCTCTGGTGGACAGCCGATTGTGTTTGACCTCGCCACCAGTGCCATTGCCAATGGTGACGTGCAAATCGCCGCCCGTGCCGGACGCACCTTGCCCGCGGGCATGGGCGTTGATAGCGGCGGGCAGCCGACGCAGGACCCCAAAGCCATTCTCGATGGCGGGGCGCTGCTGCCGTTTGGCGGCTACAAGGGGTCTGCGCTGTCGATGATGGTCGAGCTGCTGGCTGCCGGTCTCACCGGGGGCAATTTCTCGTTTGAATTCGACTGGTCCAGGCACCCTGGCGCCCAGACGCCCTGGACCGGGCAATTGCTGATTGTCATTGATCCGGACAAAGGCAGCGGTCAGCACTTCGCAGAGCGCAGCGAAGAGTTGGTCAGGCAGATGCACGGCGTAGGGCAGGAGCGCATGCCGGGTGATCGTCGTTATCAGGAACGGGCAAAATCACTCGTGAAGGGGATCGAAATTTCCCAGGTTGAATGGGCCAACCTGCAAGCACTTGCGGCTGCAGCTGATCACTGACAGAGCCGTTCGTCGTTCGCTGGCTTGCGTTATCCGCCTTATACAAATACTGTATGTTTAAACAGTAAATTTAAAAGAGGCGGTCGCCATGTCCCTTGAACACGTTGCAAACACTTCCACTGATCACGCATCCATCATCGCTGGCATGAATGAAATGCAGCGCGAAGATTTTCTGGCGCTGGCGGCAGCGCTTCGTCAGTTCAATGCCTACGAGCCTCTGGTGTCGATGGCCATCGTCAATGCCCGGCACGCGGGTGAATACCAGGGTCGTCCGGCGGCAGAATGACGTTGTTGCCAGGGTCTGCATTGACCACGGTTTCAGTCTTGGCGGTTTTGCGTGCAGGACGGCGTCTGCCATTGCGTATCAAACGAAGCGCCAGCAGTGCGCCGAACAGCGAGACCACCAACCAGCCCAGCAGAAAATTTACCACGCTTGATTCTCCAGATGCGGCTGCCGGGATTTATACCACTGACAGCCACTCATAATCAGGTACCCACATAGAATCGGTTCATGCCTGGCTTGATAGGCAGTATATGAAGCGTATATGATTCGTATATTCTATACGAGGTGAACCATGGGTCTGGTCAAGATTTCTGAACATATGCACGCCAATATCCGTGCAGCGAGTGCGGCCCTCAGTCGCTCTATAAATGCGCAAGCAGAGCACTGGATGCGTGTCGGCATGCTCAGCGAGTTGCACCCTGCGCTCAATTACAGCGATATCTGCCAGATGCTGATTCGTACGGAAAACGCCGATGGTGTGGTGCTCAGTGCTCAGAACTATGACATCTCGCCTGTCGAGCCTCAGGCGAAGGTGGCTTCTCGATGAGCGGCCCAGTCAGCATCAAAAGTGAAGCGGATCTGGTTCAACTGCGGATTGCCGGCAGGTTGGCTGCTGATGTGCTGGCCATGATCACACCCCATGTGAAGGCGGGCATCAGTACCGAGGCGCTGGACGACATCTGCAATGAATACATCGTCAAAGAGCTGAAAGTAACACCGGCCAATGTCGGTTATCACGGTTTTACCAAGACCACCTGCATTTCACCCAATGCGGTGGTGTGTCACGGCATACCGTCAGCGTCCGACATCCTGAAGGATGGCGACATCATCAATATCGACGTGGCCGTCATCAAGGATGGATGGTACGGAGATACCAGTCGCATGTACTTCGTCGGTGAAGTCAGTCCGTTGGCGAAGCGTCTGGTGTACACGACCTACGAAGCGACTCGTGCCGGTATTCACGCAGTACGTCCTGGCGCGACGCTGGGCGACATTGGCCATGCGATCCAGACGGTGGCGCATCGCGAAGGGTTTAGCGTTGTTCGTGAATATTGTGGCCACGGGATCGGTCGTAACTATCATGAAGATCCGCAGGTGCTGCATTACGGGGCGCAAGGGAAGGGTATGCGTCTCAAGCCAGGCATGGTGTTTACCATTGAACCGATGATCAATGCGGGCAAGCCGGGCACTAAAGTTTTGCCTGATGGCTGGACAGTTCTGACCAGAGACTTGTCGTTGTCTGCCCAGTGGGAGCACATGGTCGCGGTCACCGAGACGGGCTTTGAGCTACTCACCCCATGGCCGGATGGCACAGGGGAATACCCGGAGATCTGACATGAAAAAGCCCGACCTGAAAACAGATCGGGCTTTTTACGCTGCAGCCCTAAACTTCGTAGGCTTTTGCAGCGACAACGCCAGCAGAACTAAGCTTGATCGGATAGTTGAGCGAACGACCCGGTTCGCCTGGTGACTCGACGCTACCGTGGTGGATCAGCCCGCCTTGCTGCAAGTACTCCAGGGTATCCGCGACTGCGTTCTCCCCCCGATAGTTGTCGAGTACTTCTTTACCCAATCCTGCCGGATGAGCTTTTAGGAGTCGGGTGAGGACTTCTTTTTCAAGGTCTTTATCGATGGTCATGCTTACCTCGCGTTGCTGGTTGATGAGCGCTGCTTGGTAATTGGGACCGCCTCAAAACAGGTTCGTTTAGAGTTTCTCTTTCCTGGGTGTCTTTTTCCAGTGCACCTGGGTAACGCCCCGTCCCTCTGCCTGCTGAAGTGCCATGCGGATCGGCCCTGTTGCAATACTGTCGCCTACCTGCCAGACCCCCGCGTGCAGTGTGGCAATGTGCAGCGCGTCGCTTTCGCACAGTTGCAATGCCTGATGGCAGAATTGCCGAGGTTCGCCGCGAAACTGATAATGAATTTCAAAATCCGTCTGATCGCTCATCATTCCCCTGCCTGTAGTGTGTCGGGATGCATCTCTGAAAATGTCTACTTCCCTGGTACCTGAGAGCTTGAGTAGGGAAAGTATCCGGCGTACTACCAGTTCATTTAGAGATCGATACAGGCTTGCAAAAGACTTCAAGCGGCCGTGAATCGTACTGCTGCTCCAGCGGTGGTTTTGCTGATGTTCTGCCTTGAAAAGGAATCAGGAGATTTACACTGAATTGAACATATTTGTACACAACTCCGATGAGTGGCGCTGTGCTTTTTTGGAGGGAGTACAAAGAAGCGGAATCTGGCAGAAAAAGCGTTGCGAGCCGGGCAGCCTTTTCGAAGGTTGCCCGGTTTATGGAAGCTGCTAACGATTGCTTGAAACGGTTTTTTCGCAATTTTTCAGGTCTACCGGGCCGACGAACTCATTGGCTCGTCCCATCACGCAGGCAATCTTCTGATTACGCTGGCGTTCCCAGCTTTCCACGGGGTACGTCTTGCTCCATGCCTGATAAAGCTGCTGGTCCTGGCGCGACAGGCGCAAGTTGTACTGCTTGCTCATATAGAAATACGTGCGTGCAATCATGCCTCGGATGGAAGGCCGGGGCATGACCTTTTTGGCCTTGAAATCAACCTGAGTCAGGCACGACCCGTATTGGCCCGTCTGGGGCGGAAGCCAACCAAAACTGAAGTTGTTTCGATCGCCGTTGACCTCGCCAATGCTGGGTACAAGGTTGTGAAGGTCGGCTTCGGCCTGCTGGAAAATCTTGTCGTTCTTTGTACAGTTTTTGCGCCCCCCGTTTTGCCAGCACTGACGCAGATGGCCGATTTGCCATGCCGGGACGATATGTTCCCATTCAATGCGCTTGGCACGCGTGGCGTTCTTGCGTGGGACATAGCCGCAGCCAGCGATATCGACCTTGTTGCCACTGTATTTACAGCCGCAATAAAACTCCGTTGACTGGGCGGAGTAGAGGCCCCAGGCAATTTTTTTCGCCTGGCTGAAGGTATGGGGCGCTTCTGCGTGAACATTGACTGGAGCGGTGAGGAACAGGGTCGTACAAAACAGGGTAAGAATTCGCACCATCATGCCGTCAATCTTCCTTCGGCACTGTCCAGAAAATGTGTATGCCGCCATCGTCTCGATAGGCGAGGGTTACATTGTCATTTTCAGCAATCTCTTCAAGCAACTGGTTCCACTCGTCTTCGATTTCATCTGGCAGACGGAATATCAGCGCCGCCTTGGCTTTCTGTGCCGTAGGTGAATTGATGATCTTTTGTACCCTTACGCCTAAACGTTCGTAGGAGCTGGGTAGGGACTGAGTTGCTGCGCTTGATTTCGCCACGGAGAGGTTTCCTGGATTGCTGTACGGGCATACAGTATTTCACTGTGGGCCTTTTCGCAACTTCTCTGTAGGAAAACAAAACAGACCTGTAGGCATCACCTTCGGGCATTCAGCGTTAAAGAAAAAAACGGCGTAGCCGATTGCTGGTTCAGGACTCCATTATTTCAGGATGACAGTAATGACGATTTCTACAGTCGGTTTTTCAGCGCCTGCATTCAGTATCAATGCGGCCGCGACCGCCAGCGCGGACGCCGTTGATGGAGAGGAGAAGAAGCTCGACACCGCCTCGGAAGAGAAAAAGATCAGCGGCGACATCTCCGATCATCTGAGTGTTTCGGCCAAACGGTTGCTAAAGCGTCTGGCCGAATTGCAAGAGCAGTTGCGTGACCTGCGAGCGAGGATGCAATCTGCTGAAAACGCTGCCTATTCGAACTTGGCTGCCAAAAACTCAGTCGTGGCCAGCTTTCAAAGTCAGATCACCGCCGTCACAGGGTCGATCATGTTGATGTCTGCATCTTTGTTCAAAGAGCTCGACAGAAGCGGCGGCATGGATATCACGGTGTAAAGGTCACTCGACTTTTTTTAGCGCAGCACTCCGTTCCAGGCGTTGACAATCGTCGCGCCGTTTCTCATAGTTCGTTTCTCGCAAACGTTTGCGCCATGATCATCGATCAGGGTTACGATGCTTTGCCCGACACAATAATCATAAGATCGGAGTGTACCCATGAAGCTGCCATTTGCTGGACGCGTTCTTGCCGTCGCTATGCTCGCTGCTGTTGCCGCAACAACCTCTCTTCCTGCTTTATCCGCTGAGTCTTCTGAAAAGCCCAAAGTCGCGCTGGTGATGAAATCCCTCGCCAACGAATTCTTCCGAACCATGGAAGACGGTGCCAAGGTTTACCAGAAAGAAAACGCTGACAAGTTCGATCTGATCTCCAACGGCATCAAGGACGAATCAGACACCTCCAGCCAAATCCGCATTGTTGAGCAGATGATCGTTTCCAAAGTCAACGCGCTGGTTATCGCACCTGCAGATTCCAAGGCGTTGGTACCGGTGATCAAGAAGGCTATGGATGCCGGGATCACAGTCGTGAACATCGACAATCAACTGGATCCCGAAGTGCTGAAAAGCAAAGGCATCAGCGTGCCTTTCGTAGGGCCTGACAACCGTAAGGGCGCCAGGCTGGTGGGTGAGTACCTGGCTCGCGACCTGAATCCGGGAGATGAAGTCGGCATTATCGAAGGCGTTTCCACGACCACCAACGCTCAACAGCGTACGGCGGGGTTCAAGGACGCCATGGAAGCCAAGCAGATGAAGATTGTCTCGGTTCAGTCCGGTAACTGGGAAATCGACAAAGGTAATGCCGTTGCTTCACAAATGCTCAATGCTCACCCGAACCTGAAAGCGCTGCTGGCCGGTAACGACAGCATGGCGCTGGGCGCTGTTTCCGCGGTACGCGCGGCAGGCAAAAAGGATCAGGTCAAAGTAGTAGGCTACGACAACATCAAGGCTATTCAGCCGATGATCAATGACGGTCGAGTGCTGGCGACGGCTGATCAGTTCGCCGCCAGGCAAGCCATGTTCGGTATCGACGCGGCCTTGAAGATTCTCAAGGGCGAAAAAGTCGAGACAGTGAATGGCATCATCGAAACACCGGTCACTCTGATCACTCAATCCAAACTGTAACTCCTTTGTCGAATGACTGCATCTGCCCGTCCTGGGCAGGTGCACGGAGATTCTTATGTCGGCTTCAGTTCAAACTGCTGTGCTTTCTGTCAGCGGTATAGGCAAAACCTACGCGCAACCCGTACTTGGCGATATCGACCTGACGTTGATACGCGGCGAAGTGTTGGCCCTTACGGGGGAAAACGGCGCAGGAAAAAGCACTCTTTCGAAAATTATCGGCGGTCTGGAAGCGCCCACCACCGGGCAGATGCAGTTCCAGGGCGAAAGCTATCAGCCGACCAACCGAACCCAGGCAGAAAAGCTGGGGGTGCGGATGGTGATGCAGGAACTGAACCTGCTGCCCACGCTCTCCGTTGCCGAAAACCTGTTTCTCGATAACCTGCCGCGACGTGCTGGCTGGATCAACCGCAAGCGTCTGCGTGAAGATGCGACTCAGGCCATGGCTCAAGTAGGGCTGGATGCTATCGACCCGGATACATTGGTCGGTGAGTTGGGCATTGGCCATCAGCAGATGGTCGAGATCGCTCGCAACCTGATCGGTGATTGCCGTGTGTTGATTCTCGATGAGCCGACCGCCATGTTGACGGCGCGGGAGGTCGAGATGTTGTTCGAGCAGATCACCCGCCTGCAGGCACGCGGCGTGTCGATCATCTACATCTCTCACCGCCTTGAGGAGTTGCAACGTGTCGCGCAGCGAATTGCTGTGCTGCGCGACGGCAAGCTGGTGTGCGTCGACGCCATTGCCAATTACAGCAGCGAGCAGTTAGTGACGTTGATGGTCGGTCGCGAACTGGGTGACAAGATCGATCTGGGGACGCGCCAGATTGGCGAAGTAGCACTGAACGTCAAAGGCCTGAGTCGTGGTGACAAGGTCAGGGATGTCTCATTTCAGGTGCGTAAAGGCGAAATTTTCGGTATCTCCGGATTGATCGGAGCGGGTCGTACCGAGCTGATGCGTCTGATCTATGGGGCTGATCTGGCCGACAGTGGCACCATCGAGTTGGGCAGCCCGCTGCGCAGCGTTTCGATTCGTTCACCCTCCGATGCCGTTCGCCAGGGTATCGCGTTGATTACTGAAGACCGCAAGGGTGAGGGGCTTTTGCTGACTCAGTCCATCAGCGCCAATATCGCCTTGGGCAACATGGATGCGGTGTCGGCTGGCGGAATGGTCAAAGCTCAAGATGAAATGAGCCTGGCGCAGCGGCAGATCGATGCCATGCGCATCCGCAGTTCCGGTCCGGCGCAGCTGGTTTCCGAACTTTCCGGTGGCAATCAGCAGAAGGTGGTGATTGGCCGATGGCTGGAGCGTGACTGCCCGATCATGCTGTTCGACGAGCCAACCCGGGGTATCGATGTCGGTGCCAAATTCGATATCTATGGGTTGTTCGGTGAGCTGACCCGTCAGGGCAGGGCGCTGGTCGTGGTGTCCAGTGATCTGCGTGAGCTGATGCTGATCTGTGATCGCATCGGCGTGCTGTCTGCCGGACGCCTGATCGATACCTTCGAGCGCGACAGCTGGACCCAGGATGAACTGCTTGCCGCCGCATTTGCCGGCTATCAAAAACGCGACGCGCTGCTCAGTGAAGCCGCGCCGAGGACTGCTTGATGAAAACCTCAACCCCTTCAACGGCTTTGCCTTCAACCGCCAAACGTAGCGGCACCTATTTCGGCCTGGGGACTTATCTGGGGCTGGCGGGTGCTTTGCTGGCGATGATCGTGCTGTTCTCGCTGCTCAGTGACCACTTCCTTTCTTACAACACCTTCAGCACCATCGCCAACCAGATCCCTGACTTGATGGTATTGGCAGTGGGCATGACCTTTGTGCTGATCATCGGCGGCATTGACCTGTCGGTAGGCTCGGTGCTGGCGCTGGCGGCCTCAGCCGTCAGCGTGGCGATTCTCGGCTGGGGCTGGAGCATTTTCCCGGCTGCATTGTTTGGCATGGCATGCGCCGCACTCGCGGGGACCATAACCGGATCAATCACGGTTGCCTGGCGGATTCCGTCATTCATCGTGTCGCTGGGCGTGCTGGAAATGGCTCGCGGTGTCGCGTACCAGATGACCGACTCGCGCACGGCCTACATTGGCGACTCGTATGCCTGGTTATCGAACCCGTTTGCCTTCGGCATCTCACCTTCATTTGTGATTGCCCTGTTGGTCATTATCGCTGCTCAGGCGTTGCTTACCCGCACCGTGTTCGGACGCTACCTGATTGGCATTGGCACTAACGAAGAGGCCGTGCGGCTGGCGGGTATCAATCCCAAGCCTTACAAGATTCTGGTGTTCTCGTTGATGGGCCTGTTGGCGGGCGTGGCTGCGCTGTTCCAGATTTCCCGTCTGGAGGCCGCTGACCCCAACGCAGGCTCGGGCCTGGAGTTGCAAGTCATCGCTGCAGTGGTCATCGGCGGGACCAGTCTGATGGGCGGACGTGGTTCTATCGTCAGTACCTTCTTTGGCGTCCTGATCATCTCCGTGCTGGCGGCCGGGCTGGCGCAAATTGGTGCCACAGAGCCGACCAAGCGGATCATTACCGGCGCGGTGATTGTCATCGCGGTAGTGCTCGACACCTATCGCAGCCATCGCGCGAAGCGCCAGGTCTGATATGGCAACGATTAAGGATGTAGCGGCGTTGGCCGGGATTTCCTACACCACGGTTTCTCATGTCCTGAACAAATCCAGGCCCGTGAGCGATCAGGTCAGGATCAAGGTCGAAGCTGCCATTCAGCAGCTGGATTATGTGCCCAGTGCGGTGGCGCGTTCTCTTAAAGCCAAGTCCACATCGACAATCGGGCTGCTGATTCCCAATGGCGTGAATCCCTATTTCGCTGAGTTGGCTCGAGGCATTGAAGACTACTGCGAGCGCAACGGTTTTTGCGTGATCCTGTGTAATTGCGATGACAATGCGGATAAGCAGCGGGGCTATTTGCGGGTGCTGCTGGAGAAGCGTGTCGATGGGCTGATCGTGTCCTCGGTGGGTGGCGATCCCGGTCTAGATGGTGGCCTCGCAGGGGTGCGTACGCCCATGGTGGTGGTCGACAGAGAGCTGGAAGGTATAGACGCCGATCTGGTGCGTATCGATCATGAGCTCGGCGGCTATCTGGCAACCCGGCACTTGCTGGAGTTGGGGCATCGGCATATCGCCTGCATTCATGGCCCGGCGCTGACCAGTGTGGCGCGATTACGGCTGAATGGTTACGAACGAGCCATGGCGCAAGCTGGTATCAAGGTTGAGCCACATTGGGTGATCGAAAGCGACTACACCAGTCCGGGCGGTTACCAGGCGGCTGTCAGCCTGTTGTCAGGCAAGCCGCCAACCGCCATTTTTGCGGGCAATGACATGATTGGCATCGGCGTATTGCGCGCGGCTGCCGAACGCAATATTCGTGTGCCAAAGGACTTGTCCGTGGTGGGTTTCGATGACATCGAAATGAGCCGCTATGTCTATCCTGCGCTGACGACCGTCGGCCAGTCGATTGTCGAACTGGGCGAGCATGCCGCGCAGATGCTGTTGCGACGAATCACCGGGCCATTCGACGGCGTGACCGAACAGCGTGTCGTGCCCCCAAGCATTGTGTTGCGTGAGTCCACGGCGCCTCCTGTCACATGAATGACGTTGAGCAAAAACTACCTCGAGTAAGAACGATGAATGTGAAAAATAATGCAGATACGTCGCACGCCCAGGTAGTGGTGGTCGGCAGTTTGAATATGGATCTGGTGACGCGCGCCCAGCGCTTGCCGGGGCCGGGGGAAACCTTGAGCGGGGATTCGTTTGCCACAGTATCCGGCGGCAAAGGTGCTAATCAGGCGGTCGCCGCGGCGCGGCTGGGGGCGCGGGTGGCGATGATCGGTTGCGTGGGTGATGACGCCTATGGTGAGCAACTGCGTGCCGCGTTACTGGCCGAGGATATCGATTGTCAGGGGCTGACTACCGTGGCGGGGGTATCCACGGGAATCGCTTCGATTGTGGTGGATGCCAATGGCCAGAACTCGATCATCATCGTCGCCGGGGGCAACGGCCAGCTGACGCCGGATGTCATAGACCGCTTTGACGCGCTGCTCGATGCTGCGCAGGTGGTCATTTGTCAGCTTGAGGTGCCGGTGCCAACCGTTGCTCACGTATTGCGTCGAGCGCGGGAACTGGGCAAGACGGTCATTCTCAACCCGGCTCCGGCATCGGCTGCATTGCCCGAGCATTGGTATTCGTTGATCGATTATCTGATCCCCAATGAAACCGAAGCGGCAATCCTGAGCGGTATAGCAGTGGACTCTCCGACGTCTGCAGAGCACGCGGCCCGGTCCCTGCTGGCTGCGGGCGCAGGCAAAGTGATCATTACGTTAGGTGAGCACGGCGCGTTATTGGCATCGGGGCAGGGCGTCGAGCAGTTTCCCGCGCCGCGCGTCACTGCGGTCGACAGCACGGCTGCGGGTGATACATTTGTCGGCGGTTTCGCTGCGGCGCTGGCTGAAGGTCGCACTGAAGCCGAGGCGATTCGTTTCGCACAAAAGGCTGCGGCATTGTCGGTAACCCGAGAGGGTGCGCAGCCTTCCATCCCTGATCGTGCTGAAGTACAAAGGTTTGACCCTACATGAAAAAAACACCGTTGCTCAATATCGCCCTTTCCCGCGTCATTGCTTCCCTGGGGCACGGCGATATCGTCATGATCGTTGATGCTGGCATGCCGATTCCGGCAGGCGTGGAGTTGATTGATCTGGCGTTGACCCGTGGTATGGCCGACTTCGCCAGTGTGCTGGATACCGTGCTGAGTGAAATGCAGGTTGAAAGCCATGTGCTGGCCGAAGAAATCATGTTCAAGAAGCCGCCGGCCCTGAGCGTGATTGAAGGGTTGAATCTGGACGGCGATCTGGGAGAGCAGCGGCTGCTCAGTCACGAGGCTCTCAAAGTGCTGAGCAAAAGTGCCAAAGCAATCGTGCGTACCGGTGAGTGCGAGCCATACAGCAACATTGCGCTGGTCGCCGGAGTGGTTTTCTGATTCCTCGCAACAGTCATTTAATCTGAACAGGGAGTTCGCTATGCAAGCGTTGCCTATCTTCAAACAGCTATTCCGGAGCCTGCTGCTTTTGTCCATTCTCAGTGCAAGCGTGACCCAGGCTGCGGAAAAACGCGACTTGATCATCGATACCGATCCGGGGGCTGATGACGTGGTGGCTTTGCTGCTCGCGCTGGCATCGCCTGAGGAGTTGAATGTCCTGGCGATTACGACTGTGGCGGGCAACGTGCGTCTGGACAAAACCTCTCGCAACGCAAGACTGGCCCGAGAGTGGGCCGGGCGCGAAGAAGTGCCGGTATATGCCGGTGCGTCCAAGCCTTTGGTGCGTACACCTATCTATGCGGAAAACGTTCATGGTCAGGAAGGGTTGCCCGGTGTACCCGTGCATGAGCCTAAACAGGGGCTTGCTCAGGGCAATGCGGTGCAGTACTTGATTGACACCTTGCGCAAGGCCAAACCGCACAGCATCACCCTCGCCATGCTGGGGCCGCAAACCAACCTGGCTCTGGCACTGGTACAGGATCCGGAAATCACTCAGGGCATCAAGGAAGTCGTCGTGATGGGCGGGGCGCACTTCAACGGCGGAAATATCACGCCGGTCGCCGAGTTCAACCTCTTCGCTGACCCTCATGCCGCTCAAGTGGTTTTGGCCAGTGGCGTCAAGCTGACCTACCTGCCACTGGACGTAACCCACAAAATACTCACCAGCGAGCAGCGTCTGGCCCAGATCGCCGCGTTAAATAATCAGGCGGGCAAACTGGTCGGCAGTATTCTCAATGAATACGTGAAGCTGGACATGGCTCACTATGGCTTGCCCGGCGGGCCGGTACATGACGCCAGTGTCATTGCCTGGCTGCTCAAGCCCGAGCTGTTCAGTGGCAGGCAAATCAACGTTGCCGTTGATAGTCGTGAAGGAATAGGTTTCGGTCAGACCGTTGCTGACTGGTATGACACGCTTGGTCGCGACAAGAACGTGTTCTGGGTCGAGAGTGGTGACGCACAAGGCTTCTTCGATCTGCTGACCAGTCGCCTGGCACGCCTGAAATAAACTCCTGCCAGCGAAACCGGCTTGGCGTTCGTCAAGCCTTGCCGGTTTCGTTCGGGTAGCGAGCGAGCACTTGCGTGATGAATGCCAGCGCGCCCTCGGTGCCCAACTCTTTTACCAGCAAGTCCACAGCAATGATCGCCAGCTCCTCCGGATTGCCCGGGCTGTGTGATGAATGCCCCTGGGGCCATTTCGCCTTGATGTCTGCATCGATGGATACGACTGCCATTGCTGCCTCGTCTCGTCGTCTGAAAGGGAGATCCTTTACAGGGTGCGGCCTGGACGGCCGAACGCTTGCTCCAGTAAAGCATTTCAGCCGCTGTTTGACACTGCGACCTAAGACGGTAACGCAGCGACAAGTCAAAATCCGGCGCATGCGTACTCATGTTTTGTGACGATTTGCTGAGACGTGGCGCATTAAGCTCGGGCAGACTGCGCAGCGGTCTGTACTGATGGCCTGGAACTGGCCATATGTTGCAACGAATGGGTTGCGGTGCTGTCGCAAGGGTTCAGCTTATGTTTATCGGTCAAGGAGTCTGTATGCCGTGGAAAATCTCTTCAGTCGGGTTTGCTGTTGCGTTGTCGTTGCTGGCAGGGTGCAGCAGCACGTCTGAGTCAACAGCTCAAGAGCCGAATGCTCCGGTTGCCAGTGGACGCTGCGACGCCGCAGGTGCTCAGTTCGCCGTAGGTCAGCAAGCATCGGCTGCGTTGCTCGCCCAGGCCCGAGCCAAAGCCGGGGCGCAAGATGCCCGCTTCATCGGTGCCAACGATATGGTCACCCTGGAATACCGCTCCAACCGCGTCAATCTCAATACCGATGCCAATGGCAAGGTCGTGCGGGTTAACTGCGGTTGAGTCGAGCCGTTTCTGCACCCATAAAAAAACCCCGTCAGTGACGGGGTTTTTTAGATCGCCTGGATTACTCCGCGCGAACCTGAGCAGCTTGCATGCCCTTTTGGCCTTTCTCAGCCACGAAGGAAACGGTCTGGCCTTCTTTCAGGCTTTTGAAACCGTCGCTTTCGATAGCTTTGAAGTGTACGAACAGGTCGTCACCGCCACCCTGTGGGGTGATAAAGCCGAAGCCTTTTTCGTCGTTGAACCATTTTACGGTGCCGGTTTGGCGATTAGACATGGTGAATCTCCAAGAACATAATTTTTTCAGTGTACGTGTTGCTCAGGCCAACTGGGCACACCGGCCTATCATAGTCGAAATGTGGGAATGTAGAACTTTTTCAGTAAGAACTTTGAGCAGTAACCGTAGGTAAACCCGGAATAACTCCTCTAAGCCACCTTGTTTCTGAAGCTCGAAGTTACATAGAAAGGTTGGTTGGCGGGGCTGAAAGGCTCGTATTCCGTGGCTTTCAGGGATTGCCCACAGTCATCCTGCAAATATGCCCCCGCCTGGCTTCATGAAGTCATGTAGATGAATTATTTTTTTGGCTGAGTGCAGTTGGCTTCGACCAACTTACGCATTTTTTCAGTCTGCTCACGGGTTGGTGGCTGACCGCCATTACTCATTTTTTCAATTTCCGCGCTGCTGAAGTTTTTGCTCACTTGCTCGGCGCCACATTCGCAGTGGGATTTGGCTGAGGCTGCATCAAGCTTTTGCCCTGCGGTGGACACGCAATCCTGAATGAACTTGGCTTTGGTTGGAGCACTCATGGCCGCATGAGCGGTGAGTGGCATTGCCAGGGCGAGTGGGGCGAGCAGGGCGAATAAACGTGGAAGCTTCATGGCGTTTTCCTTTATAGGGTTCAACGTATTTGCAGCAGGTTGCACAGCTATCTGACGATGAGTGCCCACGCCAGTTCAGTTTGATGAACGCGAGACGGATGTGGGCGGTGCAATTGATTGATCCAGCGTGCATGTGAATGGGTTGAGCTGTGATAGGATGCGCGTCCTTTATATCTGTCCGCGTCTGGCTGGTGTTCTTTTCGCCGTCGTTGTGCAGTTTTATTTCAAACCAGTCATCTGGTTCGGTTCAAGGTTGGCCGCAAGGCTCCTGCCACTGTGAGGCAGGCATACCACCGGATCACGTACTGGCTCATCCCAACCCACGTGACCTTTGGTAGGGGTCACCACTAGGAGAGGAGGCGCCATGCCCACCATTACTCTTCCCGACGGCAGTCAACGTTCATTCGATCACCCCGTTTCCGTAGCCGAGGTCGCGCTTTCCATTGGTGCAGGTCTGGCCAAGGCCACCGTCGCCGGTAAGGTCGACGGTCAACTGGTCGACGCCAGCGATCTGATCGAGAAAGATGCCAGCCTGCAGATCATTACCCCCAAGGATCAGGAAGGGCTGGAGATCATCCGCCACTCGTGCGCCCACCTGGTAGGTCATGCGGTCAAGCAACTGTACCCGACTGCAAAGATGGTCATCGGGCCAGTCATCGATGACGGTTTTTATTACGATATCGCTTATGAGCGCCCGTTCACGCCTGACGACATGGCGGCGATCGAGCAGCGCATGCAGCAGCTGATCGAAAAAGATTACGACGTCATCAAGAAGGTCACTCCGCGCGCCGAAGTGATCGACGTGTTCACTGCGCGTCACGAAGATTACAAACTGCGTCTGGTTGAAGACATGCCAGAGCAGCAGACCATGGGTCTGTACTACCACGAAGAATACGTCGACATGTGCCGCGGCCCTCACGTGCCGAACACTCGCTTCCTCAAGTCCTTCAAGCTGACCAAGCTGTCCGGTGCCTACTGGCGCGGCGATGCCAAAAACGAGCAGCTGCAACGCGTTTATGGCACCGCATGGGCCGACAAGAAGCAACTGGCTGCTTACATCCAGCGTATCGAAGAAGCTGAAAAGCGCGATCACCGCAAGATCGGCAAGCGTCTTGGGCTGTTCCACACCCAGGAGGAAGCGCCGGGCATGGTGTTCTGGCATCCGCAGGGCTGGACTCTGTACCAGGTGCTTGAGCAGTACATGCGCAAAGTGCAGCGCGAGAACGGTTATCTGGAGATCAAGACGCCGCAGGTGGTCGATCGCTCCCTGTGGGAAAAGTCAGGTCACTGGGCGAACTACGCCGATAACATGTTCACCACCGAGTCCGAGAGCCGCGACTACGCAATCAAGCCGATGAACTGCCCATGCCACGTGCAGGTGTTCAATCAGGGGCTGAAAAGCTACCGTGAGTTGCCGATGCGTCTGGCCGAGTTCGGTGCTTGCCACCGTAACGAGCCGTCCGGTGCGCTGCACGGGATCATGCGTGTTCGTGGCTTTACCCAGGATGACGCACACATCTTCTGCACTGAAGATCAGATGCAGGCTGAGTCTGCAGCGTTCATCAAGCTGACTCTGGATGTGTATGCCGACTTCGGCTTCAAGGACATCGAGCTGAAGCTTTCGACCCGTCCTGAAAAGCGTGTAGGTTCCGATGAGCTGTGGGATCGCGCCGAAAGCGCACTGGCATCGGCGCTGGATAGCGCGGGTCTGCCTTACGATCTGCAGCCGGGCGAAGGTGCTTTCTACGGTCCGAAGATCGAGTTCTCGTTGAAAGACTGTCTGGGTCGTGTCTGGCAGTGTGGTACCCTGCAGCTCGACTTTAACTTGCCGATCCGTTTGAGCGCCGAATATGTGTCCGAGGACAACAGCCGTAAACATCCGGTGATGTTGCACCGGGCGATTCTTGGCTCTTTCGAACGTTTCATCGGGATTCTGATCGAGCACTACGAAGGTGCATTCCCGGCCTGGCTGGCGCCCACTCAGGCAGTGATTATGAATATCACTGATAAACAGGCAGATTTTGCCCTTGAAGTGGAAAAAATTCTCGCTGAAAGCGGGTTTCGTGCCAAGTCCGACTTGAGAAATGAAAAGATCGGCTTTAAAATCCGTGAGCATACTTTGCTCAAGGTCCCTTATCTCCTCGTGATTGGAGATCGGGAAGTTGAAATGCAAACTGTCGCTGTGCGTACACGCGAAGGTGCAGACCTCGGCTCGATGCCGGTCGCCCAGTTCGCTGAATTCCTCGCACAAGCGGTTTCCCGGCGTGGTCGCCAAGATTCGGAGTAATTACTATTAAGCGTGAAATGAGACAAGATAAACGAGCTGCACCGAAAGCCCCGATCAACGAGAATATCTCGGCACGCGAGGTTCGGTTAATTGGAGCTGAAGGCGAGCAGCTTGGGATTGTGTCAATTGAAGACGCGCTGCTTAAGGCTGAAGAGGCCAAGCTGGATCTGGTGGAAATTTCCGCCGATGCAGTACCCCCTGTCTGCAAGCTGATGGACTACGGCAAATCGATCTTCGAAAAGAAGAAACAGGTTGCCGCTGCCAAGAAAAATCAGAAGCAGATCCAGGTTAAAGAAATCAAGTTTCGTCCAGGGACGGAGGAAGGGGATTACCAGGTAAAACTACGCAACCTGGTACGTTTCCTGAGTGACGGGGACAGGGCCAAGGTATCGTTAAGATTCCGCGGTCGTGAGATGGCCCACCAGGAGCTGGGCATGGAACTGTTGAAGCGGGTTGAAGGTGACCTTCTCGAATACGGTTCCGTTGAGCAGCATCCTAAGATGGAAGGACGCCAGCTGATTATGGTCATCGCCCCGAAAAAGAAGAAATAACCACCAGGGCACGGCAGGCCTTGCGGTTATGTTTATCAACTGAATGCGGAGTATCCGAACATGCCAAAGATGAAGACTAAAAGTGGTGCAGCTAAGCGGTTTTTGAAAACTGCTAACGGCATCAAGCACAAACACGCTTTCAAGAGCCACATTCTGACCAAAATGTCGACCAAGCGTAAGCGTCAACTGCGCGGTAGCAGCTTGCTGCATCCGTCTGACGTGGCAAAAGTCGAGCGCATGCTGCGCCTTCGTTAATTTTGATCAAGAATAGAGGAAGTAACTCATGGCTCGTGTAAAGCGTGGCGTCATTGCCCGTAAGCGTCACAAAAAAATTCTGAAACTTGCTAAAGGCTACTACGGCGCGCGTTCACGCGTATTCCGTGTTGCCAAGCAAGCGGTAATCAAGGCAGGCCAATACGCCTACCGTGACCGTCGTCAGAAAAAACGTCAGTTCCGCGCTCTGTGGATCGCTCGTATCAATGCTGGTGCTCGTATCAACGGTCTGTCCTACAGCCGTTTCATCGCCGGCCTGAAAAAAGCGTCCATCGAGATCGACCGTAAGGTTCTGGCTGATCTGGCAGTGAACGAAAAAGCGGCGTTTGCTGCGATTGTCGAGAAAGCTAAAGCCACTTTGGCCTAAGTCCCCGACAATCACCGGGCCTCAGTTTCTGGGGTTCGGTGTTAAACGTCATAAATAGGGGAAGAGCCTACAAGCTCTTCCCCTATTTCGTATCTGGAGTCTGTACATGGAAAACCTGGACGCGCTGGTCTCGCAAGCTCTTGAGGCTGTGCAGAGCGCTGAAGATATCAATGCCCTGGAGCAAATCCGGGTTCAATACCTTGGCAAGAAAGGTGAGTTGACTCAGGTGATGAAGACCCTGGGGAATTTGCCTGCAGAAGAGCGTCCGCAAGTCGGCGCCCTGATCAATGTCGCCAAGGAGCGTGTCACAGAGGTTCTCAATGCCCGCAAGGCGCAGTTCGAGGAGGCGGATCTTGCCGCTAAACTCGCCGCCGAGTCCATTGACGTGACCCTGCCTGGCCGCGGTCAGACCTCAGGCGGTCTGCATCCCGTTACTCGTACTCTGGAACGCATCGAACAATTCTTCACCCACATTGGCTACGGCATCGCTGAAGGCCCTGAGGTGGAAGACGATTACCACAACTTCGAAGCGCTCAACATCCCAGGCCATCACCCGGCCCGGTCGATGCATGACACCTTCTATTTCAATGCGAACATGCTGTTGCGCACTCATACCTCCCCGGTACAGGTCCGCACCATGGAATCGCAGCGTCCGCCGATCCGCATTGTCTGCCCAGGCCGTGTGTACCGCAGCGACTCCGATATTACCCACTCGCCGATGTTCCATCAGGTCGAAGGCCTGCTGGTTGATCGCGACATCAACTTCGCCGACCTCAAAGGCACCATCGAAGAGTTCCTGCGGGTGTTCTTCGAAAAAGAACTGGCCGTGCGTTTCCGCCCGTCTTACTTCCCGTTTACCGAGCCGTCCGCCGAAGTCGACATGGAGTGCGTGATGTGCAGCGGCAAAGGCTGCCGTGTCTGCAAGCAGACTGGCTGGCTGGAAGTCATGGGCTGCGGCATGGTTCACCCGAATGTGCTGCGCATGTCCGGCATCGACCCCGAAGAATTCTCGGGCTTCGCCTTCGGCATGGGTGTGGAGCGTCTGGCCATGCTGCGTTACGGCGTCAACGACTTGCGTCTGTTCTTCGACAACGACTTGCGGTTCCTCGCGCAATTTCGCTGAGGCGCTTCGCGGCAGCCCGCCAGTGGCCGCTGTCGCAGAGCACCGGAGTCGCCCGTAACGCATTTTTTTGGAGAGCAGGATGAAATTCAGTGAACAATGGTTGCGCGGCTGGGTAAGCCCGCAAGTATCCCGCGACGAGTTGGTTGCCCGCTTGTCGATGGCCGGCCTTGAAGTCGATAGCGTCACCCCGGCCGCTGGCGTATTCAGCGGTGTGATCGTCGGCGAAGTGCTGAGCACCGAGCAACACCCGGATGCTGACAAACTGCGCGTATGTCAGGTCAGTAACGGCTCGGAAACCTTTCAGGTTGTGTGCGGCGCGCCTAATGTGCGCCCGGGTCTCAAGATTCCATTCGCCATGATCGGTGCCGAGCTGCCGGGCGATTTCAAGATCAAGAAAGCCAAGCTGCGTGGCGTTGAATCCAACGGCATGCTGTGCTCTCAATCCGAGCTGCAAGTCGGCGAGGGTAATAACGGCTTGATGGAGCTGCCAGCCGATGCGCCGGTGGGTGAAGACTTCCGTGTTTACCTTGAGCTGGATGACGCCAGCATCGAAGTCGACCTGACGCCAAACCGTGGCGACTGCCTGTCACTGACTGGCCTGGCTCGTGAAGTCGGCGCGCTTTACGCCGTGCCTGTGACGGTGCCTGCCGTCGCCGCTGTTCCCGTGACACACGATGAAGTCCGTCCGGTTGAAGTGTTGGCTACCAGCGCTTGCCCTCGTTATCTCGGTCGTGTGATTCGCAATGTCGACCTGTCACGTCCAACGCCGTTGTGGATGGTTGAGCGTCTGCGTCGTTCCGACATTCGCAGCATCGACGCCGTGGTCGACATCACCAACTACGTGATGATCGAACTGGGTCAGCCACTGCACGCGTTTGATCTGGCTGAAATCAACGGCGGTATTCGTGTGCGTATGGCAGAAGAGGGCGAGAAGCTCGTTCTGCTGGACGGCCAGGAAGTCAGCCTGCGTGCCGATACACTGGTTATCGCTGACCACCAGCGTGCTCTGGCCATCGCCGGCGTGATGGGCGGGGAACACAGCGGTGTTTCCACCACGACTCGTGACGTATTCCTCGAAAGCGCGTTCTTCGACCAGATTGCCGTTGCGGGCAAAGCTCGTTCGTATGGCCTGCACACTGACGCTTCGCACCGCTATGAGCGCGGTGTTGACTGGCAGTTGGCGCGCAAGGCCATGGAGCGAGCCACCGGCCTGCTGCTGGAAATCACCGGGGGTGAAGCTGGCCCCGTGATTGAAGCTGTCAGCGAAAAAGATCTGCCGTCAATCGCGCCGGTCACTTTGCGTGCCGAGCGTATCGAGCAAATGTTGGGCCTGAAGATGGACCCTGCGGAAATCGAAGGCTTGTTGACCGGCCTTGGGTTGACCGTTTCTGCTGAAACAGCAGGGCAGTGGCGCGTAGAAGTGCCAAGTCATCGCTTCGATATCAGCCTTGAAGTCGACTTGATCGAAGAACTGGCTCGCCTATACGGCTACAACCGTCTGCCGGTTCGTTACCCGCAGGCGCGTCTGGCACCGCAAGCCAAAGCCGAAGCTCGTAGCGATCTGCCTGAGCTGCGTCGCCTGTTGGTCGCTCGCGGTTATCAGGAAGCGATCACCTACAGCTTCATCGATCCCAAGCAGTTCGAGCTGTTCAGCCCTGGCGCTGAACCGTTGCTGCTGGCAAACCCGATCTCCAATGACATGGCCGCCATGCGCGCTTCGTTGTGGCCAGGTCTGGTCAAGTCTTTGCAGCACAACCTCAATCGTCAGCAGGATCGTGTACGTCTGTTCGAAAGCGGCCTGCGCTTCGTCGGGCAGCTGGACGGTCTGAAGCAAGAGCCGATGCTGGCGGGTGTAGTCTGTGGCAGCCGTCTGCCGGAAGGCTGGGCGCAAGGCCGTGATGTGGTCGACTTCTTCGACGTCAAGGCGGATGTTGAAGCCGTTCTCGGCTTCGCTGGTGCGCTGGATGCTTTCAAATTCGTGCCTGGTAAACATCCGGCTTTGCACCCGGGCCAGACTGCGCGCATCGAACGTGATGGTCGTGAAGTGGGTTACGTTGGTGCCATTCATCCTGAGTTGTCGAAAACCCTGGGGCTGGATCGTCCGGTATTCGTTTTCGAGCTGATTCTTGCTGAAGTCGCACTGGGTAAAATGCCGAAATTCCAGGAGTTATCACGCTTTCCTGAAGTACGACGTGACCTGGCGCTGCTGGCTGATGAAGGCGTTGCAGCCACTGCCGTTCTTGACGTTATTCGAGAAAATGCAGGCGAATGGCTCACAGACCTCAGGCTATTTGATGTTTATCAGGGTAAAGGCATTGATCCGCATAGAAAAAGCCTTGCAGTTGGCTTGACCTGGCAGCATCCATCGCGCACTCTTAACGACGATGAGGTCAATGCGGCGACGCATAAAATCCTCACCTCACTCGAGGAAAGGTTAAACGCCACGTTAAGGAAGTAGCGTATGGGGGCTCTGACGAAAGCTGAGATGGCCGAACGTCTGTACGAAGAGCTGGGCCTGAATAAACGAGAAGCCAAGGAATTGGTGGAGCTGTTCTTCGAGGAAATCAGGCACGCTCTGGAAGATAACGAACAGGTCAAATTGTCCGGTTTCGGCAATTTTGACCTGCGAGATAAACGCCAGCGGCCTGGTAGAAACCCGAAGACCGGGGAAGAAATTCCTATCACGGCTCGCCGTGTTGTCACGTTCCGTCCAGGGCAGAAGTTGAAGGCCCGAGTTGAGGCTTATGCTGGAACCAAGTCATAACGACGAGTTACCGCCGATACCAGGCAAACGCTACTTCACCATTGGTGAGGTCAGCGAGCTCTGCGCGGTGAAACCGCACGTTTTGCGCTATTGGGAACAGGAATTTCCTCAGCTCAACCCCGTCAAACGACGCGGCAACCGCCGGTATTATCAGCGCGAAGACGTGCTGATGATCCGGCAGATCCGTGGCTTGCTCTACGAGCAAGGCTTCACCATTGGTGGTGCGCGGCTGCGTATGACCGCTGGCGAACCCAAGGATGAGGCTCAGGATTACAAGAAACTGCTCCGGCAGATGATCGTCGAGCTGGAAGACGTTCTGGTGGTATTGGGCAAGTAGAAATTGCCCGGATACTTCCATAATTCAAAAGCTTAGGTTATATTCCTCGAAGTTTTCGCAGCATGGGAAACTGATACACGCCTAGTCGGGGCGTAGCGCAGCCCGGTAGCGCACTTGCATGGGGTGCAAGGGGTCGAGTGTTCGAATCACTCCGTCCCGACCATTTATTCTGTAGACGGCTCAAACACTTACGGTGTTTGAGCCGTTTTCATTTCAAGACCCAGAATCAAAACATCAGTCCGAATCTCCTTGATATCGAGGTCTCTGACCAGATGATATCGTTGTGTTCCTTCTGGTAATTCCTCGTCATCCCCTCAGTTATGCCCCGCGATGTTCTACCCGTCTTTGCCCGCCCGCTAGTACAAGTGGAGCGAAAGTGCGCTCACCTCATGAAAGCCAGGCTGCTCATTACTTTAGCAATCCATGAGTGCGCCGCCCTCCAAGGCTGGATGTGACGGAGTGGCTATTTGGTTGTCGATGGGGTATTTGTTTCGCGCTGCAAGCCAACCGCCCATGGAGCGCAAAATGCCCGAGCTGAGCTGGACAATCATCTTCCCAATCGGCATGGGGCTAGGCTTGGCGTGGCTCGTTGATGTTTGCTTCCCTACTTCTATGCCGAGAGAGATCGGCATATTCGCTGCTGGTATCGGAGGGGGGCTCGGGGCAATGTTGGAGTGGGTAGTTGTAGGGCATTTTTAACACGGCGACACGTCATCAGGTGGCTATCGTTGAAGTGGTATCACGAATACTGGCATGATCTCGGCACTAAAAAAGTGAGCACCGAAATTGTCTGAGACCGTTCCAGAGTTCGCGCTTGACAGGATTAGATTGAGGCCTGTCCGGCCAAGTGATCTACCAGCGGTCTACGTTGGCTTATCGGATCCGTTAGTCATCGCGCACTACGGAGTTTCGTACTCCAGCATTGAAGCGACTGAAGCGCAAATGCAATGGTTTGAGAAAATCGTTGCCGAGCAAACGGGAGCCTGGTGGGCTATAGCAGACCTGAAAGACGACTCAATGATAGGTGCCTGCGGTTTTAATGATTGGAGCCAACACCATCGCCGTGTAGAGCTTGGCTATTGGCTCATGCCCACCTACTGGCGCCAAGGCCTATTGACCGAAGCTCTGCCATCCGTTTTTCGCTATGCGTTTAAAGCTTTGGGTGTTCATCGAATCCATGCTGATGTTGAACCGGCCAATGAAGCGAGTTGCGCCTTGCTTCGAAAGCTCGGATTTCACCACGACGGAACTCTTCGTGATGTCGAGCTTAAGGACGGCGAGTTCCTGAGCCTCCACCAATACAGTCTGCTGCGTACAGACCCGGTTGCCCGGATGTATCTTGATTAGCTGCATTGGAATAACGATTTTAGCAAGCCGTTTTAAAGCCAGTCGCGCTACAGGTCTAAGTTCAAGCCCAAACCCAGAGGGCTCAGACATGATCGGCAAGCACGCAATTGAACTAAAGCAGATGCTGGTCGCTGTTTACGCAACAGCTGCGAGTATGGGTATCGATATAGACGAGCTGTCAGAGCAAGCGGCTGCTGACTTAGGTGAAGAGCAGGTGGGGTTGCTCGATCAGTTCAAGCCAAGTGCGGTGGACAAGAGTCGATACTGCTGCCACTTGGTGAAGGGGAATCTGGCTGAATTTTAGAAAGCGCGCCTGACTTCGGGCGGCCGCCCAGACCTTAGTCAGGTATCCCTGCGCATGTCGGTTCGAGCTCCGCTCATGCCGGGCAAATTGAATGGTGGAACCTTCCACTTTTTGAGGGGAAGCTTTTCGGCCACTACTAGGAATGAAAGCCACACCCAATTACCATCCTGCTTTTGCTCAAAGGAGTGAGAGATGTTTCCGAAGTACTTGCGCTGGCCATCTCTGGTTTGTGTCGTTGGAAACCTGTTCGTGATTCTGTTCACCGGCTTGCAGGTTTACAGCGGTACTGCGCCATCTTCTCAACTGATCATGCCTATTGTGATGATCGTGATTTTTGGCTGGATGTTCACGCAGTCGACAAACACTAAATAGGGCTTTCGGTCTCGCCCTTGTCATCCTGATCCGGGTTGTGCAAGACGCACCTGAAGCCGTGATCTACTCTTGGTGAAACTACCGGGTCAGCAGAGGACGCACGATGTATTCAAAAGCAGATATCCAGCGAGTGCTTGAAACGGCGTTTTTACCTTCGAAGTGCGAATGCGTTATTGGCGCAAACGATAGCTTCTCGGTGAAGCTCATCAACCCCGAATCAGGCGATGTCGAGCTGTATATAGCAGCGATCCCTTTGTCTGAGCTTTCTACCAGCAGATCCATCGCCAGGTTGGTGCTCTCGCTGAAAGAGCAGAGAGACCTTATGGGTAAGATGGAGTTGTCCATGAAGCGACTGGGGTAGGGCAGATACGAAAAGTCTGCCGGTGAGCCAGTCAGTCCCTTGCAGCAATAGCTTGGGCCAGTTGAAGATCAGACATCTGGGGTTGGTTAGCAGTCGAGCGGTAGCGCTGAACAGCCTGCTCAAACTGCGCGCCACGGATATCGCCATCCGAGCCGATAAAAGCCAGAGCATCGTCACGAGCGGGTGTGAAAAAATCAGCGATTTTTTCGGATGACATTGTAGTCAACAAAGCCGTCGCGACTGTACTGAAGCGGACGTATTCAGCGGCTTCTACCTGTGCGCCGATCAAGGTTGCCAGAGCCATCACCACAGCCTTCCATGAATTCATTCTTCAATACGTCCATTGCCTGTTTGGGGGGCGGCACAATAGCATGGGCGAGTACCCGTCAGATACGAAAAGCATGGCACTTGGCCGGGCTCGTTTTACTGACAGTTGCCACTCTTTTTGGGCGACCCTTCCCCCCTGTCACCCACTACCTTTGGGGCACGCGGAGGCTACCGGCTCAGACAACCGACGGTAATAGGTTTGCCTTATCTACCGGTCGTTTACTGCGGATCGACTGAAGGCTCGCCAGATACTGATAAAAAGGAATGCACATGGAAGACAATGAATTTGCTCTGTTGCTTGAAAAGGCGATGCAGAACCTGATGACCAAGCAGGAGGCGCTCCAGGAGAATTTTGGTCTCGGTGAAATGGCTCGTTGGTGGATGGATCAGACGAATGCCACCGTTCAGTTTTTCGACGAGAATGACAGGCTTGCTGTTGAAGCCAATATTCTTAATATCGGTTCTTTTGCACCCAAAAGCGATACCTGGAAATGGGCGTGGTGCAACCCGAGTGTTGAGCCTGAGCTTCGCGATAAAGCGCTTCCATTGAAAAATCTGCGCGACATCACCGGCATTGAACTGTTTGGTAGCGAGGAGGCATTTGCCGTCGAAGGTGAATCGATGGCTTGGGAGCTGGCAGCCATCGCGGTCCATTATTTGAATGCCGAGGGATGCTACCGGGCTCCAACAGGGGAGGAGGGGCCGAATGTCTACCTCGCGCTTACCAATGTTAAGCATGTAAGGCACGATTGAACTTGATTGGCTTAAGTAGAGCAAGCACGTTACGGCAACGGTAAGCCTCATGCAGCAGGTTTTCTATATCTATATAGACGGCAGAAGAGCTGCAACATGACTTGCCTTCAAACACTGCCTCTGAGCTAACAAGTACTGGTCGTTAATCGTGACCTTGCAGAACGTCTCGTGTGTAGCCTGCTGGTGTCACTTATTAACGATTCACATTGGTCACCACCTACCGGCAATCCGCCTTGGTTTCAAGCTGGCCGATCTGAAAATACACAGGCTATGGCCTCCAGCTCCATCACCGGAGCCATCGGAAATTTTCAATTTCCTGTTCCTCCATAAGTCGCCAAGGTCAGACCGTTAACATGCTGGCCTCGGCTCTACTGTAAAGTTAGCGATACACATTTATCAGAAGAGGCTGATTTTGAGGATATCTCGTTCTGTCTAGAGGATAAAAAAGACTAAGTCGCGTGTCTGCCGTCGGGTCTGGCTAGCAAGTAAGATAGAGATGGTGTTTCATGCGTTCGAATTTTCAGGATTGTCAGACAATGAAACTGGACGAGCAGTATTTCGAGGATTTCCGGTGCATCGCCTGCAACTGCAACCCTTTTGATCCAGGCGATGGCACTACCAGCGGCCTGTTCGGGATTGAGGATCTGGTGGGCGAGCAATGTGCAGGGTGCGGCCATTCAATGAGTCTTGATGACCTGGAGGCCATGACTCATGCGGCAGAACTTCACATGATCAGGTCGCTGTTCTCGCCAGGATGATGGATGCTTTGAAGGTCGCATTTTAAGACTTGTCTTAAATCCACAGCATCCCTCTCTCATTAAAGTACACGCGTTCCCCCGGCGGTCAGGGCAACTCAACTCAATCCGTAAAGCAGTCTGGGCCGTCGGGGGAGCCTCGATTTTTAGGTGTGTAAGTCTGTAGGATGCGCTAAAACGCCCATTCATCCGACGGCGATGGAAAACTCCATGCACGCATCCTCATTTGCTAACCAGACCACGCTCAATAGTCGACTCCAAAGCGGCGTAATCGAATTGCCTGTGCACTACATGCGCGGCGGTACTTCGACGGGTGTGGTGATCTGGGAGCCATTGTTACCCCGCGACGAAGGGCTGCGCGCAGAATTACTGCGTCACCTTATGGGCGTTCCCCAGTCTGGAAATCAGCCCGGTAATCGCCAGATCACTGGCCTGGGGCGGGGGCCTGCCACCAGTAATAAGGTATTCCTGGCAAGGGTCGAGCAAACATCGGCAGGTCCTCGGATCGTCAGTACGCTGGCGCAGTTGGCCAGCGATCACAGCGCCATCGACTGGAGTGTGAATTGCGGCAACATGTCGTCTGCCTTGCCGCTCTGGGCCATTGATAGCGGGCTGATAGAAGCGCCTGCCTGCGGCGTCATCGAGATTGAAATCAAAAACACCAATACTGGCGTGGTGACGCTTGCGCGGATGTATCGCGATGAACAGGGGCGTTTTATCAATGCTGAAATCCCGGGTGTCCAGGGGGCTTTCCCCAGTGTGGACCTGTTTCTCCAGTCTCCGGTGGGCAACAAGACCGGTGCGTTTTTGCCGACAGGCAATGTTCTGGATACTGTCGCCGGGCATGACGTTTCCTGTGTCGACGTGGCGGTGCCGATGGTGATTGCCGACGCGGCGGGGTTTGGCAAGACCGGTCATGAGCCCATCTCGGAGCTTGAAGCTGACCCGATATTCATGGCACAGCTAAGACAAGTCTGGATTGAGGCGGGGCTCAAAATGAAACTTCGCCGTCGCGACGGTGAACTCATGAGTCTTGCAGATCTTGAGCGAAGCGAGACCATACCCAAGGTGTGCATCGTTGGCGCTCCGCGTCATGGCGGCAACATCGCCGTGCGTTACTTCACGCCTCAGACCGGCCATGCGTCCATGGCTGTTTCCGGTGGTTGCTGTCTAGCTGCGGCTTGCCTTCTTCCCGGGACAGTTGCCTACAAAGTCGCGGTGGGTATTGCTCAGCCTGGCGCTGAGTTTTCAGACATCGAAGTGAGCATCGAGAACCCGGCTGGCAAACTGGATACGACGGTCAGTACAAGAACGGAAGGCAGTCACATCGACGTCAAGGCCGCTGCATATCGTCGAAGTGCGCAAATCCTGATGCGCGGATATGCACCGTTGTATAGAGCGTCTGCCGGACTGATTGAAGCATTGGGAAAGGGCGTCGAGAACTGGCAGTGACAAATCACGGGCAAAAGAAAAGCCCGCGATGGGGATCAACGGGCTTAAAGTCATGAAGGAGCTGGGGTAACCATACGGAGACGGTCGTGAAAAAAACGTGAATGTTTCGTGCGGCTTTTTTCACATCTGCCAAGCCTGCATACTTCACCGGCCCTTGCCGTAGATCCCGTTCAAAATCACCAACTCAAGCACTGCGACGATGATGCACAAGGACACGAATCCAGCGCTGAAAACACGTTTGCGGTTCGATGAGTCATCCCCAAACCACGATACATCCACGAAGAAACTGACTATCAGAAGGCAGGCCAACAGTGCCCGACTCTTTGTCTTTTTCGTGAGTCCTCGGCGTTCCCATTGGGTCATCTATCCAGTCCGCTGTGTGTCAACCAGCCGCAGATTCTACACCGTCGACAAAGCAGTATGAATTGGCTAATGCTCACAACGCCCATAGTTAAATATTGTCATCGCGCGCAAGACCAATCGGTTAGCATCACGACAACCATAGGGAGTGTGACTCTCATATTGAACAGGACTACAAGATGTTCACCAAAGCCTTCGTTCCGCTGATGTTGATAGCGTCAATGAGTCAGGCCGCGCCGACCGTGAAGATTTTCAACTGGACGGATTATTTCGCACCGGACACGTTGAAAAACTTTCAGAAAGAAACCGGTATTGCCGCCACTTATGACACTTACGAGCGCAATGAGAAGCTGGACGAAATACTGAAGGCAGGACATTCCGGTTACGACATCGTGGTGCCGTCGAGTCATTTCCTGGGTCGGCAGATTCAGCGCGGCGATCTGCAGAAGCTGGATAAAAGCCAATTGCCCAACTGGAAAAACCTCAATCCGGTTCTGCTGCAAGCCCTGGCAGGCGTTGATCCAGGTAATGCTTATGCCTTCCCCTATTTGTGGGGCACCACGGGAATTGGCTATAACGCCGCTCAGGTCGAAGCGGTGTTGGGCAAAGACATGCCGTTAAACTCCTGGGACTTGATCTTCAAACCCGAGAATATGAAGAAGCTGGCTCAATGCGGTGTTGCATTCGTCGACAGTGCGGCCAGTGTGTTGCCGATTGCGCTCAACTATCTGGGACAAGCACCCGACAGTGCAAACGCTGCGGATTACCCGAAAGCCAAAGCAGCGTTGCTCGCGATCAGGCCCTATGTGCGCTATTTCAACTCTACTGATTACATTACGGATCTGGCCAGCGGCAAGATTTGCGTCGCAGTGGGGTATTCCGGGGACATCATGCTGGCGCAGCAACAGGCGCAAGAGGCAGGTAAAGGCGTTGGCATCCACTATGTGCTTCCCAAGGAAGGTTCACCGATGTGGTTTGACATGATGGCCATCCCAGCAGACGCACCGAACCAGAAAGCTGCCTATGCCTTCATGAATTACATACTCGACCCAAAGGTGATCAGCGGCATTTCCAATTATTTGCATTACGCGAATGGCAATGAAAAGTCCGAGGCTCTGGTCGAAGCCTCCGTGCACAATGACATCGCCATCTATCCCGACGCAGATACCCTCAGCACCTTGTTCGCTTTGCAGGCGATACCTCCAGATATCGAAGCGCTAAGGGTGAGCGTTTGGGCGGAAGTTAAAGCCGGTCAGTGATCGACACGATCAGTGGCGACTCTGCCGCACCTGCTGGATCAACCAGTCTCGAAAAAGCAGCCCATGCTGTTTCTGGGATTTACGCTCGGGGCTGACCACCCAATACGATTCCCCCGAGCGTACCGGGTCGCCAAACGGCATGTGAAGTTCGCCGGATTGCAATTCCCGTTCTACGTAGTGAATGGGCACCACCGCAAGCCCCAGGCCACTGACGGCTGCGCTGATGAGCATCTCGCTCTGAGAAAACCTGACACCCTGAATCAATCCCGTGCCTACACATCCTGACGCTCGCAGCCATTGCAGCCACAGGCTGGGGCGACTTGCGTTTTGCAGCGTTGGCAGCCTGGAAAAGTCCAGTTGATCATGCTGCTCACCCAAGGCCATCAACTTTGGCGACGCCACGACCACCAGTTCTTCAGCAAACAACTCCAGCGCCCTGGCTTCCTTCCACGCTCCGGTGCCGCGCATGATCGCGATATCGAAACGGCACGTCTTGAAGTCCACATCGGCTTCTATCGGGTTGACCTCGACGGGGATTTCCGGTGCTTGGCGAACGAAGTTTTCCAGTCGTGGCGCGAGCCAGCGGGACACAAAGGTGGGATTCGCGCCGATCATCAACGAGGCATCGGCTTTGCGGCCACGTACCAGGTCGATGGAGACTTCTTCGAGTCGGTTGAGCATGGGCACCACGTCCTGAACGTACTTGCTGCCCGCATCGGTGAGTATCAGCCGGGAGCCCGAGCGCTCGAAAAGCCGCATACCTAGAAACTGCTCCAGGTTGGTGATCTGCCGACTGATCCCGCTTTGCGTCACGAACAGATCTTCAGCCGCACGGGTGAAGTTCAAGTGCCGTGCCGAGGCCTCGAACGCCTGAAGCGCAGAAAGCGAAGGTAGAAATCGGCGCATGGCATTGATCCTGAGTTAGGGTGCCATGATTTTTAGTCATGGCGGCCCCATTTTTCAAGGCTTCAGTTGTAAAAAGCTTTGTGTCATCAATATGTCGTACAACTCTGTGCCAGGTTTGGACGCCCAGTCACAGGCCATACCCGGAACCTTGCTCGCGTGGAAGTAATGTCGCGCATGGATACAGAATGACTACGCAGCACTGAGCAGAAGTCATCTGCCAAGAATAAGTCGAACAGCGCCGAGAACCATTCCAATGCGCCGTCAAATCGACATTTGCTTCACCTGTCTTTTTTCGACTGCCAGTCAGATTTTCGCGAGATGATGAGTTCACAACATCACAAATGGCCCAGAAAAAGGAACGCTTTGCATGATTACGCGCAGAAGATTTACCAAACTTTTCGGGGCGACCGTCATTAGCGCGTCGACGGGGCTCGCTTCACTGGGTGCCAAAGCAGATAGCTCACTGGAGCGCGTGAAATCCTCAGGCGTCTTGCGTATCGGCTCCATCGCCGATGGTGCGCCTTACTACCAGAAGAGCCTGACCGGCGGCCCATGGCGCGGCTTCTACATCGACATCTGTCAGAAGCTTGCGGATGATCTGGGTGTGAAACTTTCGATTCTGGAAACCACCTGGGGCAACTCGGTGCTGGACCTGCAGGCCAGCAAGATTGATGTGTTCTTCGGGTTGAACCCCACGCCAGAGCGACAAAAAGTCATCGACTTTTCCGGTCCGGTATTCAAGAACTCATTCACATTTATTGCCAAAAAGTCAGTCACGGCCAAGACCTGGGATGACTTCAATACCGCCGATATGCGCATCAGCGTCGATGCAGGTTCCTCCCACGACAGTGCAGTGACCCGACTCGCGCCGAACGCTACGGTGTCCCGCCTCAAAACCGCCAGTGATGCCACGGCAGCGCTGCAATCCGGGCGTGTAGATGCTCAATGCCTGGTGATGGTCCTGGCGCTCGCGTTACGGGCCAAGAACCCTGCGATTGGCCAACTGATTGTGCCAACGCCCATTAACTCCACCACTTCCAATGCCGGCTTCCGCCGTGAGGAAGACACCTCGTGGCGTGACTTCGTTGATGCCTGGATCACCGAGCATCGTGCCAACGGTTTCATCAAGGACGCAATCATGCGCAATATGGAACTGGTCAACGTCACCCAGAAAGACTTCCCGGAAGGCTTCGAAATCTGACCTCCTTCATTGCTGATGGGCAGCTTTCAAACCTGTGTATTTGATGTGTTAGGTGACGTGGGGTTTTGACATGTACGAGTGGGATTTTTCCGCACTCTGGGAATATCGCTGGCTGCTGCTTGAAGGCCTTGGCCTGACAGTGTCCTTTACCGCTGCCATCGTTGTGGGCGGACTGGTTATTGGACTGCTGGCGGCGATGGGGCTGCTGTCTCGTTTTGCGCTGGTGCGGGCTGTTGCACTGATGTTCACAGAGGTCTTTCGCTGCACGCCGGTGCTGGTGCAACTGATCTGGTTCTATTACGCGCTGCCGATCCTGGCGGGTGTCGAGATGACGCCGATCACCGCTTCGCTGCTGGCGTTGTCCTGTTATGGCGGTGCGTTCTACGCCGAAATCATTCGTGGCGGTATTGTTTCCATCGAGGCAGGGCAGCGTGAGGCGGGTGGTGCATTGGGGATGACGCCGATGCTGACCATGCGACGGATCATTCTGCCCCAGGCAATCAGGCGCATGGTGCCTGCACTGATGAACCAGTCAATCATGCAATTCAAAAACACCTCACTGGTGTCGGTGCTGGCCGTACCCGACCTGGTTTATCAGGGGCAGATGATTGCCCACGACAGTTTTCGCCCGCTTGAGACGTATTCGGCGGTGGCCGTGGCTTACTTTGTGATCCTGTTTCCGCTCACCCTGATCGTGCGCTATCGCGAGAAGAAACATGGAGCCATTCAATGATGTCCGCGAAGCCGAAGATCGAAATCACCGCGCTGCGCAAAAGTTTCGGTGCGCTGGAGGTATTGAAGAACATCAACTTCAAGGTTGAGGAGGGCGGTGTCGTCTCGCTGATAGGCCCTTCCGGTTCGGGCAAGTCGACGCTCCTTCGCTCCATCAATCTGCTGGTTGAGCCTGACGCGGGTGAAATCCGCGTGGGGGATACCACCTTCCTGTTCGGTCAGGGACGCCGCCCGCCCGGGACGAAAGAGCTTGCGGCTTTTCGGGCTAGAACCGGGATGGTCTTCCAGAACTTCAACCTCTTTCCGCACATGAGTGTGCTGGAAAACGTGATGGAAGCGCCGGTCCATGTGCGTCGGCTGAGTAAGAGCGTGGCCCGGGATCTGGCCATGGCGCAGCTGGAAAAAGTCGGACTGGCTGACCGTGCTCAGCAAATGCCCAAAACGCTCTCTGGCGGCCAGATGCAGCGCGTGGCCATTGCCCGTGCGCTGGCGATGGAGCCCGAAGTTATGCTGTTTGATGAAGCCACTTCGGCGTTGGACCCCGAGTTGGTAGGCGAGGTACTGAGCACTATTCAACAGCTGGCGGCGGATGGCATGACCATGGTGATCGTCACTCACGAGATCGCCTTTGCCCGTGAAGTGGCTGACAGAGTGGTGTTCATGCGTGACGGCTACGTCGTCGAGGAAGGGCCTGCGCGCGAGACCATCGACAACCCGCGTGAAGACGCGACGCGTAATTTCCTCAACCATTTCCATAAAGGTAGCGTCGCCCGTTGAACAGGGCCTGACCGATTTCAACAGACATTTATCGTGCCCAGTCTCTGATTGTTCAGGCTGCGCTGCGGGCGGAGGAGCCATGACCATGACAAATGAAAGCATTCAACGACTGCGGGTCTTTTTGATTGAAAGCCCGATCAAAATGGCGCGGCTTCAAGGTGTGGGCAATGTCAAAGGCAGCGTGAAACGGGTGCTGGTGGAGCTGACCTCAACCTCCGGCATTGTCGGCTGGGGAGAGGCGGCGCCCTGGGAGGTTTTCACCGGTACTGCCGAAGGCGCGTTCGCTGCCATCGACACCTATTTGCGCCCGCTGGTCATAGGGGCAAACATCCGCTCGATTCGCGCCACAACCCTCGCAATGGACACTGCACTGGTCGGCCATGGCGAAGCCAAACTTGCCATCGAAACCGCGATGTTCGACATCCTCGGTAAATCCTGCGGGTTATCCATTGCTGACCTATTGGGCGGCAGGGTGCGCGACAGCATCCCACTGTCGTTCTCGATTGCCGACCCTGACTTTGATGCCGACATGGAGCGCATGCGGGCGATGGTTCCGGCCGGCAATCGCATATTCAAAGTCAAGACCGGGGTCAAATCCCACGCTGAAGACATGGCCCATCTTGAGGCCATGCGCAGCGAATTCGGCAATTCGATCGATCTGCGTCTCGACTACAACCAGGCGCTGGCACCGTTTGGCGCGATCAGCATCCTGCGTGACGTTGACCAGTTCCGCCCCACATTCATCGAGCAACCAGTTCCTCGTAACTGCCTGGCGGCCATGGCGTCTTTCGCTGACGCACTGGATACGCCGATTCTCGCTGACGAGAGCTGCTTTGACGCCCGCGACCTGATGGAAATTATTCGTCTTGGTGCGGCGGACGCGATTTCGGTGAAGCTGATGAAAGCCGGGGGGATTCTCAAGGCACAAGGGATCATGGCTATCGCCGACACCGCGCATATCCCGGCCTATGGCGGCACCTTGTGGGAGGGCGGGATTGCGCTGGCCGCAGGCACTCAGTTCATTGCGGCGACGCCAGGCATGTCGCTGGGCTGCGAGTTCTACATGCCGCACCACGTACTGACCGAGGACGTACTGGAAGAGCGCATTCCCAACCGTGATGGGGCCGTGATTGTTCCGACAGGGCGGGGGTTGGGCATTTCCGTCACTGAAGCATCCCTGCGCGGCAATGCGCGCATTCTGGCTGAACGATGAGTAGCGTATCCCGTATGAACCAGGACACCGCAACAACGCCCCGGCACATCGTCGTGATTGGCGGCGGCATTGTCGGTGCGTGTACCGCGCTGGCGTTGCTGAAGGATGGCCATCGCGTGACGATATTGGAGCCCAATGATCCTGGTGGCGAGCACGCTGCGAGTTATGGCAATGGTGCGTTTATCAGCCCGGCGTCGATCATTCCGATGTCGATGCCTGGGCTCTGGAAAAAAGTCCCCGGTTTTCTGCTCGATCCTCTGGGACCGTTCACGATTCGCTGGCAGTACCTGTTGAAGCTCGCGCCGTGGTTGATCCGCTTCGTCAAGGCGGGCGCAACGCCTGCCAAGGCCGCCCGAACAGCCGGTATCCTTTCTACGTTGTTGTCTGATGCGCCCGCGCGACATCGGGCACTGGCCACGGCGTGCGGCGTGCCGGATCTCATTCGCCAGGACGGTTTGCTCTACGTTTATCCGGATCGCGATGCCTTCGCCCAGGAAGCTTTTTCGTGGCAGCTCAGGCGCGACAATGGCATCCAGTGGTGGGAACTGGACGCCGACGCCCTGCATGAATTTGAGCCTGCCCTGAGTCGCCGTTATACCTTCGGCGTGTTGCTTGAAAGTGGCGGGCATTGCCTTGATCCGGGGGCATATGTGCGCGGTCTGGTTAACAGCTTCACCGCGCTGGGCGGCGAGCTGATCCAGGCGCGGGCCGAGGGGTTCAACATCAGCAACGCTCGCCTGCAAAGCGTGCGGACCGACAAGGGCGCCGTCATCTGCGATGGCGCTGTCATCACCGCAGGCATTCACTCCAAAGTGCTCGCGAAAAGCGTAGGCGACCGGGTTTCTCTGGAAAGCGAGCGCGGCTACCACGTGCAAGTCGCTCAGCCTGCCAGTGGCCCGCGCATCCCGGTAATGCCGTCTGACGGGAAGATGGCCAACACCATGACTCGCAGTGGATTGCGTGCTTCGGGTCAGGTGGAGTTGGCCGGGGTTGGATACCCGCCAGACTGGAAGCGCGCAGACATCCTGTTGCACCACTTGCTGAAAACCTATCCCGAGCTTGGCGATGATCCCACGCAATTGAACATTTCCCGCTGGCAGGGCAATCGTCCTTCAACACCGGATGGGCTTCCTGTCATCGCTAAGGCAAAGGCGACACCAGACGTCGTGCATGCTTTCGGCCATGGGCATGTCGGCCTGGCTTCGGCGCCTATGACGGCTGAAATCGTTGCCAGTCTGTTTGCCGGTAAGTCTACGCCCATCGACATCACGCCTTTCTCGGTCTCGCGCTTCTGATTCGAGGATTACGCGGATGTCGCTGGAGGGAAACGGCATAAGCTTATGTTTATACGTTTCTTCAATAGTTTTCGTAAATTATTATAATTAAATGGAATTTAAACGTCGCTTATGGTTTCTGGAATGAGCGGCGCATCCTCGAAAGGCGAAGGATTCCATGACCCTACGAAAACTTATCCTCGCAGCAGGCTTGATGCTTGCCGCAGTTACGGCGCACGCCGAACAGACCATCAATATCGGCTACCAGCGGTCGTCCACGTTGTGGATCCTGCTCAAGGAAAATGGCCAATTGGAGCAGCGCCTCAAGCCGCTGGGTTTCAACGTCAACTGGCATGAATTCAGCAGCGGATTGCTCAGTGCATTGAACGCGGGTGCGGTGGATTTGCACGCTGATGTGGCTGACGCCTTTGCCCTGTTTACCCAGGCAGCCGATGCGCCATTGACCTACTACGCACGCGAAGCGGCGTCGCCGAGTGCTCAGGCGATCATCGTCGCGAAGGATTCGCCGATCAAAAGCGTGGCAGACCTCAAGGGTAAAACCGTAGCGGTATCCAAGGGCTCGGGCAGTCACTTCCTGCTGATCGCTGCGCTGAAACAGGCTGGCCTGACCCTCAACGACATCACGCCGCGCTATCTGGAAGCGCCGGATGGTGTCGCCGCGTTTGCCAGTGGCAAGGTCGATGCCTGGGCAATCTGGGACCCGTTCCTCGCTACCCAGCAACGCGAGCATCAAGTGCGCATCATCACCGACGGCAGTCAGGGACTGGCCAATTACAACCGCTTCTATCTCGCCAATACCAGTTTTGCCAAGGCTCACCCCGAAGTCTTGCAGGTGGTCATCGACACCCTGCGCGAGTCTGGCAAATGGGTTAAATCTCATCCGCAGGACGCGGCAAAAATCCTTGCGCCGGTATGGGGCAACATCCCCGTTGAAACCGTGGAACTAGCCAACAGTCGACGCAGCTACGACATTGTCCCCGTCAAGCTGGATGAGCTGGCCGAGCAACAGCGCATTGCCGACACCTATTACGGCGCAAAGCTGATCCCCAAGCCGCTGAAGATTTCCGGCATCACTGTCTGGGCGCCTGAAGGCAAATAACCTCAGGCTTGACCCCTTCGACTGGAGTTGCACATGAGCCGTCAAATTCACCTGTCCGCGTTTCTGCTGACCGGGCCGGTCATCCACAGTCATGCCGTCTGGCGCCATCCGGAGACGGTCGGTAACTACCTCGATCCTGAGTATTACGCCCGTACAGCGCGCGTCGTGGAGGAGGGCTTGTTCGATTTTCTGTTTTTCGCTGACCGCCTCGCGGTCGGCGATCAAATGGGCGGCTCCCGGGACGTGGCGTTGCGCTACGGCGCTCAGGACGCCACGCGCCTGGACCCGTTGCCGATCCTTTCTTATCTGGTCGGTCAGACCCGCAAACTGGGGCTGGGCGCAACACGTTCGACCACCTATTACGAACCGGCCCACATAGCCCGAGAGTTCGCGACGCTTGATCATCTGTCCAAAGGTCGCGCCGCCTGGAATATCGTGACCTCGATGAATGACAGCGAAGGGCGTTTGTTCGGCAAGGACAAACACCTGGAGCACGACCTGCGTTACGACCGTGCCGATGAATTCGTCGAAGTGGCGCTCAAGCTCTGGCGCAGTTGGGAGCGTGACGCGCTGAAGCTGGACCTTGAAACCGGCGTGCTGGCTGATCCATCCAGGATTCATCCGGTGCAGCATCATGGCGACTGGTTCAAGGTCGAGGGACCGTTGAACATTCCTCGCTCCCCGCAGGGCAGGCCGGTGCTGATCCAGGCCGGTTCTTCGGGGCGTGGTCGTCGTTTCGGTGCGCGCTGGGCCGAAGCGATTTTCACCATCCATCCGCACCTGAAAGCCATGCAGGCGTTTCGTGAGGACGTGCGGGCGCAAGTGGTGCAACAAGGACGCTCGGCAGATAGTTGCAAGGTGCTGATGGCAGTGATGCCGTTCATTGGTGGCAGCGAAGCCGAGGCAAGAGCCAAGCGCGACAAACACAATGCATTGGCTCGCCCTGAACTGGGCCTGGTGACGCTGGCCTCGCAACTGAATGTGGACCTGTCGCCATTCCCGCTGTCAGCGACGCTGGCAGACATTGCCCGGTCGCCACTGATTCATCCGGCGGCCGCGGAGAAACTGCTTATGCAGGGCGCGGATACGACGCTGGAAGAGCTGGGACGGATCTTCGCCAGCAGCGTCCGCGTCCCGCAACTGGTGGGCACTGGCGCGCAGATCGCGGATCATCTGGCGGATATTTTCCTGGCGGGTGGTAGCGACGGATTTGTCATTTCCCCTGCTTATCTGCCGGGCTCGTTCAGCGAGTTTGTTGAAAGCGTGATCCCGCATCTGCAGCGCAAAGGGTTGTTCCGGACGGCGTACGAAGGTTCGACGTTGAGGGAGCATCTTGGGCTTGGGGAGTTGCCCGACGGTTGAGTGATGCTTTGATGCAAAAATTGATCTGTAGGACAGGCCGCGGTGCTTCGCTTCAGCCGGGACGAGGCCGGTATAGGCACAATATTTTTCATGGTCAGAAATACCGCCTTCCCGGCTGAAGCCGGTCCCACGTCAGTGTGCGGGCACCCCTGGAATCTCCTTGGCATTCACGTCGTAGGACTGGCTTTAGCCGGGAAGAGGCCGGCATAGGCACCCTGTTTTTCACGGTCAGAAATACCGCCTTCCCGGCTGAAGCCGGTCCCACGTCAGTGTGCGGGCACCCCTGGAATCTCCTTGGTATTCACGTCGTAGGACTGGCTTTAGCCGGGAGAGCGGTATTTCTGCCGAAAGAGATGTGGCGAATACCCGGACGCCTTCCCGGCTGAAGCCGGTCCCACGTCAGTGTGCGAGTAACCCTGGAATCTCCCCGGTGTTCACGTCGTGGGACCGGCTTTAGCCGGGAAGAGGCCGGTATAGGCACCATGTTTTTCACGGTCAGAAATGCCGCCTTCCCGGCTGAAGCCGGTCCCACGAGCGCTTGTCAACCCCGAGAGCTCCACCAGACTAGCCTCGGCCAACACGCCCCACCACCAGAAACACCACCAGCGCAACCAGCGGCAAACCTGCTCCCAGCCACACGACTCCGTGCCAGCCATTCTGCTCGTACAAGCTGCTGGCGAGCGCTGAGCCAATAGCGCCGCCGACGAAGATGCTGGTCATGTACAGGGCGTTCAAGCGACCGCGGCTGGCCGGGTCTAGGGCGTATACCGCGCGCTGTCCCAGCACCATGTTCATCTGCACCGCAAAGTCGAGCAGCACTCCCGTGATCGCCAGGCCAATCACGCTGTAACCTGGTTGACTCAGACCCACCAGAAACGCAACGGGCGCCATAATCATCGCCAGCAACGACGCGCGCCGGGTATGCCCGGCATCGGCCAGACGCCCGGCGACTGGCGCGGCGATCGCACCAATGGCACCCACCAGTGCAAAGAGCGCGATCTGGGTTTGCGACAGGCCGAACGTGCGGGACAGCTCAATCGGAGCTGCCGTCCAGAACAGACTGAACGCAGCAAACAGCAGGCCCTGATACAGCGCCCGCTGACGCAACACCGGATGTTTGCGCAGCAACGTCAGCAACGAGCCGAGCAGTTGTCCGTAAGACGCCTTGTGATCGGGCGTGCGTTTTGGAATGGTCAGGGCCAGCACCAGAATGATCGCCAGCATCACTACCGACGCGGTCACGAACACCGCTCGCCATCCGAAATGGTCAGCGATCAGGCTGGACAGCGGCCGGGCCAGCAGGATACCCAGCAGCAGGCCGCCCATGATGTTGCCGACGACCTGACCGCGGGTTTCTTCCGGTGCCAGATGTGCCGCCAGCGGAATCAGCATTTGCACCGACACCGAACTGAAGCCGATCAGCAGGGAAATCATCAGAAAACCATTGGCGTGTTCGCTGAACGCCGCTGCCAACAGGCTGGCAGTGGCCACGATTGCAGTGCCGATCATCAGCTTGCGGTTTTCCAGCAAATCAGCCAGCGGTACCAGAAATAACAGGCCAAGGGCGTAACCGATCTGGGTCAGGGATACGATCAGGCTGGCGCTGTGGGCCGACAACCCGACATCGGGGGCAATCAGCTCTACGATGGGCTGGGCGTAGTAAATGTTGGCGACGATGGCGCCACAGCAAAATGCAAACAACAGCACCAGGCCGCGAGTCAGGGTGTTTGGCGGGGCTTGAGTGGGTGAGGCTGCTGAGGAGGTCATAATCTCTGGCTCATGTTCAGTCTGAAGGGGATCGGCCTGCAATGGCGGTCGTGTTGATCGACAGGTCTTTATGACAGGCCTGGCGATGGGCAATTCGATGGGGATCAACAACATCACAAGCTCACAACAGAGCAAGTTTTCCGGTAATACTACTGCCGTATTGATAGCGTCCGGTTACTATCATAACGCCTGGCGTGAAAGTTGAGGTCATCTACTTGCGTGATTGTGCTTAGTCGCAACCAAAGTTTATCGAGCGAGTTTCCAGCCTATCCTTATAGATAGTATCGGTGGAACTAATTAGCTGCTTAGATACCCTGAGCCGCCCGTGATAAACCCTATATTGATCGCGATCTATCCGCGGGCCGGATACTTACCGATAACCGACGGACAGCGTGAATAAAAATGATCAGTCTCGGTCAAGCCAGCGTCTCCCTTGAACTCAGAGAAGTCTTCAGAAGTGGTGTGCCACTGCGGGTGGGCACACGGGCGTTCGATATTCTGGAACTGTTGATTACCTGTCCGGGCCGCCTGATCAGCAAGGACGAGATGCTTCAGCGCGTCTGGCCCGACACCGTGGTTGAAGAGAACAACCTGCAGGTACATATCTCCGCACTGCGCAAGGCACTGGGTGAAGACCGCGATCTGATCAGGACCATTCCCGGGCGCGGTTACATGCTGGTGGGGGGAGAGGACGAATCCGCTATTGCAGCCGATGATCATAAAGACCCGGTGACAGCGCGGTCCTTCACGGGCTCGATGCTGCGCCAACACGATCTTCCTCATAACGTCCCGCTGATTGGTCGGGAAGCCGCGCTGGAAGAAGTCTGCCAGGCGTTGCTGAGCAACGCGCTGGTCAGCCTCGTGGGTTCAGGCGGGATCGGCAAAACGTCCCTGGCAGTGGCGGTTGCCCACCACCTGTCCCTGACCGATAGTTTGCATGTCTGCTTCGTGCCGCTGGCACACATTACCTGCCCTGAGCGCATTGTCGAGTCTTTGGCGTGCGCTCTGGATCTGGTGGTTTTGCCGGGGAGGTCGCCGATGGAGGCAATTGTCGAATGCCTTGGTCAGCAGAATCGCCTGATCATCCTGGATAACGGTGAGCACTTGATCGATGCGGTGGCGGCGGTCAGTGAGCATCTGCTGCGCAGCTGTCCGCCGTTGCGGATTCTGGTCACCAGCCGTGAACCGCTGCGCATTGGTGGCGAACGCACGCTCAACGTGGCCCCGCTTGCGATCCCGGAGCACGACGCCGACCGTCACGAAGTGCTGCAAAGCGGTTCAGCACAATTGTTCATGACACGCTTGCGGGCACTGGACTCTTATTTCCCCGCAGAGAACATGGAAAATCTGGACGAGCAGAGTGTGGCGTTGGTCGCACAAGTCTGCCGTCATCTGGACGGCATCCCACTGGCGCTGGAGATGGCGGCCGCCCGCGCAGCCACTCTGGGGCTGTTCGAGTTGCTGCAAAGCCTGCAACATAGCCCGCACCTCTTGTCCGGCGGCCTGCGCAGTGCACCTGATCGTCATCAGTCACTGGTGGCTTCGGTAGAGTGGAGCTATCGTCTGCTGAGCGCGGACGAGTGCGCGGTGCTGGAACGCTTGAGCCGTTTCGACGACCGTTTCACATTTGCTCAGGCCTGTGAAAGGGCGCAGTCCCTGGCGCTGCCCCAAGGTCGGGTGATGGACTGCATTGTCAGTCTGGCGCAGAAGTCGCTGTTGCTGATTGCCGCCGAGGGGCCTTTCCGGTTTTACCGATTGCTGAAGGCGACCCGCAGCTGGCTGATGGAGACAATCACCGAGCTGGCGGGCGATAAAGGCTCAAGGCAGAGCAGTGGGCAGCGTAATCAGCATGCAGTGCGCCCGGCATCCACCGCTTCTGTCGCGACGTTGCGAGCGGTGGGGGGCGGCCTGCACGACTCCGACTATTTTCATCTCAATCACCAACGAATTCTGGCGACAAGCCAGTAGCACGAAGCTTCGGAAAATCTGTATATGAGCGCTACACCCAAGGTTTATGTGGTCGATGATGAGTGCACGATCCGCACGTCATTGGCTCGCCTGCTGCATTCTGCGGACATCAACACCGAATGCTTCGCCAACGCCCAGGCGTTTCTTGAGCAGTCTTTTGAAGATCAGCCGACGTGCCTGTTGCTGGACGTCAACCTTGCCGCTTCAAGTGGTTTCGATGTGCAGGAGGAGTTGCTCCGTCGTGGCCATCGCTTCCCGATCATATTCATGACCGGCTTTGGCACGATTCCGATGTCAGTCAAGGCCATCAAAGCCGGCGCGCACGAGTTTTTGACCAAACCCTTCGAGCCAGACCATTTGCTGATGGTGGTGCGCCAGGCCCTCGAACACGATGAAAACGAGCTGGCGGGTCGGCTGCACGTCGAAAGCGTCAGGCGCCGTTTCGAGACCCTGACGCCCCGTGAGCGGGAAGTCATGACGCTATTGGTAACAGGCAAAATGAATAAACAGATTGCCGGGGATCTGGGCACCAGCGAAATAACGGTGAAAGTTCATAAGCGGCACATTATGACAAAAATGAAAGCACGAACTTTGATTGATCTGGTCAAGATGCACGAGCAATTAAGTCTGGTCAGTTGATATAAAACAGCACAATTATACATAGCGTCAGTCGTGCTCTTTAATGGGAAGGCGTACTGTCTGCTTCTATTACTTTTACTGTCATGAAGTTGAGCTTATGATCCTCATTTGCGTTGTTGATGACGACGCTTCCGTGCGTAATGGTCTTGGCAATCTTCTCAAATCCTTGGGCTATGCTTCCGTGGGCTTTGCTTCGGGTGAAGCGTTTCTGGCTTCGTCGGCAAGTAATGATGCCGATTGCGTATTTCTCGATTTGATCATGAAGGGTATGCAGGGGCTGGAGGTTCTCCGGCAGTTGAAGGCCGAGGGCAAACCCGTCGCGGTTTTCTGCATGTCCGCCCAGGATGATGAACAAACCATCCGTCGAACACTCGACGCGGGCGCATTGGGATTTTTGCGCAAACCGTTCTCCGAGGAGGCGTTGCTTGATTCGATAAGGCGGGCAGTGGAACGCCCGTAAGGGGCCTTTATGAGCAACATCCAGGCAGAGATGATCTCTGGCCTTCAGGCAAAGGCTCAACCTCAGGCCGAAGGCTACACGCCTGAATGGCTGGCGCTGCTGTCCTGGGACCTGCTGTTTGTCGATGGCGAGATTGATCGCTATCGCGTCCAGGTGCAGGGCTGCTATCGACAGTGGTTGGTGTTTCGTTCGTCGCTGCGTCAGGTAGAGGGCAGCAGGCGGCGTATCGAGCATGAATACGCGTTAGCTCCGCGACTTGAGCCTTCATGGGCACTGGTGCCCCAGGCGCTGTTGCAGACGGCCGAAGGCCCGTTGTGGGTGTGCGACGATCCTGGCGGTCAGGCGCTGCATGAACTCGCTGACGGGAAGATTTCCATTGACCGCTTTCTGCGCCTCGCGCTAGGCGCAGCCCGTGCTGTGGGGCAGGCTCATGGTAATGGTCTGCTGCATCGGGACATCAAACCGAGCAATCTGCTTCAGGATGCTGAAGGCACTGTTCGTCTGACGGGGTTTGGCGTCAGTGTCGAAACCGGTTCCGGCATCCCGACGAACACTGACGATTCCATCTGCGGCACTTTGGCGTACATGCCTCCCGAGCAAGCCGGACGGGTCGGGCAGCAGGCCGACCAGCGTAGTGATCTCTATGCCCTCGGCATGACGTTCTATGAGCTGCTGACCGGCAGATTGCCCTTCGAGGCCAGCGATGCCGTGGAATGGGTGTATTGCCATGTGGCTCGCCAGCCACTGTCACCCCGGCAGTTTCGCGACTCGATTCCCGTACCCATGGCTCAAATGATTCTGCAACTGATTGCCAAGAACCCCGATGATCGCTATCAAACGGCTTGCAGTCTGGAGGCTGACTTGCGTTCGTGCCTGACCCAGTGGAGCCAGTTCCAGCACCTCTCCGCTTTTGAACCTGCCGACAGTGATCGCCGGTGCCGGGGCAGTGAGCCACAGTTCTTGCTGACAAGGCCTGTGGAGTATCAGGCGCTGCATGCGGCATTCAACCGTGTCGCGGAGTCGGGTCTGTCTGAGCTGGTGCTGCTGTCCGGTCAGGCCGGGGCAGGCAAGTCCACACTGGTTCGTCAGTTGCATCAGGGGCTGGCGTCCAGCCAGATGCTGTTCGCTTCCGGCAAATTTGACCAGACAGCGCATAACAGTCCCTATGCTTCCCTGGCACAGGCACTGCGTTCGCTGATCATGCGCGTCCTGGGAGAAACCGCCGAGGAGCTGCAGCGATGGCGCAACAGGCTTTCACTGGCGGTGGCCGGGCATGGCCGGTTGATTGCCAATCTGGTGCCCGAAATCGAGTTCATTTTAGGGCCTCAGGCCGGGCCGGAGCTGCCCGCCAATGAAACCAAACATTTGTTCCATTACGTGCTGCAGCGGTTCCTGAACAGTTTTGTCAGCCCTGAGCGGCCGCTGGTGCTTTTTTTCGATGATCTGCAGTGGCTCGACGACGCAACCCTGTCGTTCATTTCCGGGTTCAGTGACGGGCAATACCGGAACATTCTGTTAGTGCTCGCTTATCGCGATAGCCGTGCTGAAGATTCCGCTCTGTCTGGTAATTTCATCGGCCAGCTACGCCGGTCGCCTGCGAGGCTGACCGAGATTCACGTGGCTGCACTGGATCTGGAGGCGGTCGCGCAATGGGTAGCGATGGGCTTGAGCGCCGATGCTGCGCTGATCAGGCCGCTGGCAGAACTGATCCACGAGAAAACCGATGGCAATCCGTTTTTTGTCGGGCAACTTTTGCGTACGTTGCTGGAGGAGCAACTGATCAGCTTCGACCGCCAAAGCAGCCAGTGGGGCTGGGATCAAGCGCTCATTCGCAGTCATCGGCATGCCGAGAACGTGATTGACCTTATGGTGGCAAGAATTGCCCGTCTTCCGTTGACCACTCAAAAGGTTCTTGGCCAGATGGCCTGCATCGGCTCAAGCATCGATTTGAAAACCCTGAGCCAGATCAGCCAGGGCGAGGAGCACGTTCTGCGCGCTGACCTCGCGCCTGCTATCGAGGCCGGTCTGGTAGTCGAGGACCATCAGGGGTTTGCGTTCTACCACGATCGTGTTCAGGAGTCGGCCTACCAGTTGACGCCGCTGGCTGCACGGCCTGCTGAACATGCACGAATTGCCCGGTTGTTGATTGCTGATCTTGAAGGGCGTGGACGCCCGGATCAGGTTTTCCGGATTGCCGGTCATTTGCAACGCATCCATCTGCAGTTGCTCGATTGTGCCGAGCAGCGGCTGTTCTGCGGCTTGTTGATACAGGCTGCGCAACAGGCGATGGAGTCTGCGGCGGTTCAGTCTGCCTTTGGTTATCTGGTGGACGCCAGATCGTTGCTCCTTGATGAACCTTGGCATAAAGACCCAGAGCTCAGTCGGGAGCTGGGTTTCACGCAGGCCCAGTGCCTGATTCTCGATGGGCAGTTCGGGCGGGCAGGGCAGGTGATTGATGAACTGCTCACACATGTTAAGTCGCATGTTGAGCGTGCGCAGATCTACGCGCTCAAAGTGGAATTGCAGGTGCTTGCCTGTCGCTATCAGGAGGCTGCGCAAACTGCCGGCGAGGGTTTGCGCCTGTTCGGCATCCACATCCCCGAGCAGGTAGACGCCCGGGAAGTCGAGCAGCGTTATCGCTTTCTGCTGGAAGTGCTGGGTTCCAGGTCTATCGACTCACTGGCTGAGCTGCCTGAAATGCGCGATCGGTCCTATGAGGCCGCCATGGGCCTGATGGCGAGCATGATCGCTTCGGCTTCTTTCATCGACGATGACCTGCTGTTTGTGCTGACCTGCGAAATGGTCCTGCTGTCCCTTGAGTATGGCGTATGCCCGGCGTCGACCCACGGTCTGGGATGGTTTGGTGTGGCGCTGGCGCATAAATATGCTGCTTATGGCGAAGGCGCGGCGTATGCCCGGTTGGCAAGAACGCTTGTGCAACGTCATGGCTACCTCAGTTCCGAGAGTGCAACGCTGGTTGCACTGGATCAGGTCTGCGTCTGGACGCAACCCCTGGAGCAGGCGCTGGGTTATGCACGATCCGCTTTTGCCAGCAGCTACAACGCAGGCAATCTGACCATGAGTTGTTACGCCTCATTGCATATCGTCTTCAACCAGTTGTTCATGGGCGAGTATCTGGAGCGCGTTGAGGAAGAGATCGACAAGGGGCTCGATTTTGCCGGGCACGTCCGCTTCAAGGACGTTGAAGCCGCGTTGCTGACCGTGCGCGGCCTGATCCATGCGATGCGGCGTGGCAACTTCGCTGACAGCCCTCGTCACGACCAGGCAGAGCAGTGGGTCGACAGCCCCGATGCCCGGAATAGCGCGATGACACCTGTGGTTTTCTGGTCGTGGTTGTTTGAGGGTATCGGCAAATACATGCATCGCGACTTCAAGGGCGCGGCCCTGTGTCTTGAGACCGCTGCGGGTCTTGCCTGGTCTACTCCAGCGCACATTCATGTGTTCGATCTGCATTTCTTCAGTGCGCTGAATCTGGCTGCAGGTTGCCGTCATGACGACGCCGCCGGTGACGTGCTGGATCGCATGACTCCACATCTGGAAAAGATCGACCGGTGGGCTGAGCTCAATCCGCATAACTTCAAGGACAAGGCGTTGCTGGTCCGGGCTGAAGTGGCGCGCCTGCAGGGCGATGGTCTGGCCGCCATGACTCTGTATGAGGAGTCCGTCACGGCTGCCGCCAATGGGGGCTTTCTCCATGTACAAGCGCTGGCGCATGAGCTGGCGGGCGAATTTCATCACGTGTGTGGGCTGTATACCTCCGCGCGCAGCCATTACCGCAATGCCCGTGATTGCTACCAGCGATGGGGGGCCTTGGGCAAGGTCGCCGGGCTTGAAGCACGGGGCGGCATTCTGCGCGCACAGGCGTCGTTGTCGCGGCCCTCGATCAGTATCTCCATGGGGCAGGAATCGCTGGATCTGGTGTCGGTCATGAAGGCCTCTCAGGCGCTGTCCGAAGAGATCGTACTGGATCGACTGATCGGTATTCTGTTGACCAACACGATCATTCACGCCGGTGCCCAACATGCGCTGTTACTGCTCATCGAAGATGAGACACCGCAGGTTCGTGCCCGCGGACAAGTGCATGAATCCGGCATTGCCACTGATCTTTCGGTGATGACGCCGTCCGCGCGGCATTTGCCATTGTCGATGCTGTACACGGTCATACGAACCCGGCAACTGGTCGTGCTGGACAACGCCATGCATCCGCATGTCTTTGCCACAGATGAGTACTTCGATGAGCATCAGGTGCGCTCGGTACTGTGTTTGCCACTTATCAAGCAAGGCCAGGTAGTGGGCGCGCTTTACCTGGAAAACAATCTGGCACCCGGGGTGTTCACTTCCGGGCGCACAGCGGTGCTTGAACTGCTCGCCGGGCAGGCTGCGATCTCACTGGAAAATGCTCGTCTATACGCTGAATTGACGGAAGAGAACACGCGTCGCAGACAGATCGAAGTGGCGCTACGCACCAGCAAGGCGACGCTGGCACTGGGGCAACGCATCAGCCAGTCGGGGAGTTTTCGCTGGGATCCGGGTACCGATGAGGCGCAGTGGTCCGACGAGCTGTTCGCGGTCTGGGGCTTGCCAGTGGCGGCGGTTGCTCCTGCACTGCCCGTGCTGGAAAAGATGATTCATCCGGAGGATCTGCAGGCTTTCTCATCGATGCTGTCCCGGGCTCTGCGAGATTCCAGTGCCTTTGAACATACCTTCCGGATCATCCGACCCGATGGGACGCTTCGCCATATCGAACTGCTGGGAGAGCCGGACGGCGAGCAGTTTTTCGTCGGCGTGGTCAGCGACGTGACCGAGCGCAAGACCACCGAAACAGCCCTGCGCACTGCACGCGCTGAACTGGGGAGGGTGTCTCAGGCAACCACCATGGGAGAGTTGGCAGCGTCCATTGCCCATGAGATCAACCAGCCGCTGGCGTCGATCGTGTCCAACGCCAGCGCCAGTGTGCGCTGGTTGAACCGGGATGTGCCGGTCGTTCAGGAGGCGCTTGCCGGGTTGGGGGATATCGTCAACGACGGCAAACGTGCTGCCGGCATCGTCCGCGCCCTGCAATCGTTGGCCAAACAGACGCCGCTCAATCGTGAGCCGTTGTACATCACGGATGTGATTCAGCAGGTGGTGTTACTGACGGCCACTGAGATCGAGCAGCGCCATGTATTGCTCTACAAGGAGGTCCGCGAGCCGCAACTCAGCGTAGAAGGCGATGCTGTGCAGTTGCAGCAGGTGATTCTGAATCTGATCATGAATGCCGTGGACGCCATGAGCGACCTTCATGACCGGCCGCGTCGTTTGGCGATCACTTGCGATACGGTGGCTGATGAGTACGTGGTGGTCAGTATTCAGGACAATGGTTACGGCATTGACCCCGAGCATGTCGAACGGATCTTCGACGCTTTTTTCACGACCAAGGAAAAGGGCATGGGAATGGGACTGGCGATCTGCAGATCGATCATCGAGGCCCATGGCGGCATGCTCCGGGCGTTTTCCGGGCGGTCGAGCGGGGCGGTGTTTGTTTTTACCTTGCCGGTGGTTGTAGGGAGATAGGTGTTATTTAAGGCAATGAGACCTTGTCGCCCATATCGCGGGCAAGCACCGCTCCCACATGAGACCGGATTCCACCTGTGTGAGCGGTGCTTGCCCGCGATATAGACGACGCAAATCTCCGTTAACCTCGAACAAACTCCAGCAGATCCTTGTTCAGTTCATCCTTGTGCGTGAAGTACACCGCGTGCGGCGCGCCCGGATAAACCTTGAGCTGTGCACCGCTGACCAGCGCTGCCGCAGCCTTGCCAGTCACATCGAAATTCACCACCGCATCGCCGTCGCCATGGATCACCAGTGTCGGCAGATCAAAACGTGCCAGGTCCTGGCGGAAGTCGGTTTCCGAGAACGCTTCAACACAATCCAGCGTGCCTTTGATACTGGCCTGCAGCGCCATGAACTGAGTCCAGTCCAGCATTGGCTTGCCTACCGAGGAGCCCGGTTGATCACTGCCCGTGAAGATCGGACCAAAAGCGTCCAGGAACGCCGCACGATCATTCAGTACGCCTGCGCGGATGCCGTCGAAAATCGCCGGATCCATGCCTTCCGGGTGGTCTTCGCGGCGAATCATCAGCGGCGTCACCGCGCTCACCAGTACCGCTTTGGTGACGCGCTTGCTGCCGTGCCGGCCGATGTAGCGGGCCACTTCGCCACCGCCCATGGAAAAGCCCACCAGCGTGACGTCGGTAAGATTCAGCGATGTGATCAGGGTATGCAGATCGTCGGCGAAGGTATCGTAGTCATAACCTTTCCACGGCTGGTCGGAGCGGCCGAAACCTCGACGGTCATGGGCGATCACCCGAAAGCCGTTTTCAGCGAGAAAATTCATCTGGTATTCCCACATATCGGCGTTCAATGGCCAGCCATGGCACAGAACGATGGGCTGGCCGCTGCCCCAATCCTTGTAATAGATCTGGGTACCGTCAGTCGTGGTAATCGTAGGCATGGTCTTCTCCGGGGGGCGAATACAAAGGTTTGCAAGCAGAGCCCTCACGTTAGGCTTCGATGGACTTCAAGTCCTTGGCGTTACCTGAAACGTTCTTAACCTGCCTGAGCACCCGATGCTTACTGCCGCGCCGATTAACCTGCGCTTCAGAACGTTTAATGTTTTGCAAAGGACTTTAAGGTCCGCCATCACCAGACTCGACCCCTGCCATACACCTGAGCAGGAGAGTCTGTAATGAATGCGTTCAGCCCTTTGTCCACGCTTCATATCGATCAAACCGCGGTCACTCAGGTTCCATCTTTCGACTCGTTGTCGTCCGCCGTAGAAGAACTGGTGAAGTCCGCATCGGTTGGCGGCACAAGCGAAGCGAATCTGAAACTGCTGGAGCGCAGCGTTGCGACACCGGGCATTGATCCCCTGGCTTACCGCCTGATTTGCTCACTGTTGCCTGCGTTGCGTGATCGTCAGGCTGATCATGAGGACTCGGTAGAGCGTGCGATGCTGGTGCTGTGCTCGCATTTGTCCACCCGCTTTGAAACACCTGAAGCCGTGGTGCCCAAGCCTTACGAGAAAGTAGCCTTGTCCCCGTGGCAGGAGCGTCGTGCGAAGGAAATGATGTCCAGTCATATGGATCGCGGCCTGTCTATTGCCCAGATCGCCACCGAGTGCTCCCTGTCACGCAGCCATTTCTCCCGGGCATTCAAGAAGAACACCGGCTTTTCTCCGCGCGACTGGTTCCTGCAGGTCCGCCTGGACAAAGCCAAGGGACTGCTGACCGAAACCAGTATTTCGATCTCGCGCATCAGCCTCGATTGTGGTTTTGCCGATCAGTCGCATTTCACCCGGGTGTTTACCCGAGTCGTAGGGCAAACGCCATTCAGTTGGAGACGCTCGTTGTCGACCGAAGCCCGGCGGGCGGGGTGATTTTTTCAGCAACGCTCACCTCAATGATTTGGAATGCAATCTCCTTGTGGGAGCGGTGCTTGCCCGCGATGCAGACGATGCGATCTGACAGGTGAACCCAGTCGCTCTTATCGCGGGCAAGCACCGCTCCCACAGGGAAATCGCATTCCACACAAGTATGTGTTCGCTGCGTGTACATAACCGTCGTCGATTCAAAAGCACAAACCTGCAAGGCGAAGCGCCGATAACCGTGCTTACTTGAACGAAGGACAAGCCTCTCGGGCTTTTCATCCCTTCAGTTCCGGAACTTCCCCATGAATCGCAATGATCTGCGTCGAGTCGACCTCAATTTACTGGTGATCTTTGAGGCGCTGATGTTCGAGCGCAACCTGACGCGGGTCGCTGAAAAGCTGTTCATGGGCCAGCCTGCTGTCAGCGCTGCATTGTCGCGATTGCGCGATCTGTTCGACGATCCGTTGCTGCTGCGCAGTGGGCGCGGTATGGAGCCGACAGCCAGGGCTCTGGACATCCTCAAGGAAATTCAGCCTGCTCTGGACACCATCTCTGGCGCAGTCAGCCGGGCGAAGGATTTCGACCCGGCCACCAGCTGCGATGTGTTCCGTATCGGGCTCTCCGATGACGCCGAATTTGGCCTGTTGCCGCCGTTGCTCCATCAACTGCGGGAGGAGGCACCAGGCATCATCGTTGTCGTTCGGCGTGCCAACTATTTGCTGATGCCAGCGCTGCTTGCCTCAGGCGAAATCTCGGTGGGCGTCAGCTACACCACCGATCTACCGGCCAACGCCAAGCGCAAGAAGCTGCGGGATATTCACTGCAAGGTGCTGCGCGGCGATTCCCGCCCGGGCGCGTTAACCCTCGATGATTACTGTGCGCGGCCGCATGCCATGGTGTCGTTCTCTGGCGACCTGTCCGGCAACATCGATCTGGATTTGGCCAAAGTCGGGCGGACCCGCAAAGTCGTGCTCGGCGTACCGCAGTTCAACGGCCTGCGCGCGTTGCTGGCGGGTACTGAACTGATCGCGACCGTGCCCGATTACGCGGCCTGTGCGCTGGTGGAAGGTTGCACACTGCGCGCAGATGACCCGCCGTTTCCGATTGTCGCTGCCGAGCTCTCGATGGTCTGGAGCGGGGTGCACGACAACGACCCCGCCGAGCGCTGGTTGCGCTCACGGATCAGTCAGCACATGGCCAAGACGCCTGACGTGACTTGAGGTGTGGAGCCAGCTTTGCAAGATTCTGTGGGCTCTGCCCCAGTGTCCATCACACCGCACTGTCTCGCGCCAAACGGTGGATCTGTAGGAGCTGCCGAAGGCTGCGATCCCGGTGTATCAGGAGAAATGCTTCGCAACCTTCGGCAGCTCCTACAGAAAATGCATTTCAACCCATTAATTTGCATTTTGTGTGATGAAGCCGAGCTTGGTCTGGTCGCACAAGGTGCGGCGCTAGTCCTGGGTTTACGGCTGTCGAAAAAAACCAGCCGAGCTTTTGCGCACGGCTGATCCATGAAAGCACAAGCATTCAATTACCGTCCGCTTCAACGCTGCACTATCGAATCCAGAGTTGGCCAGCACAGGCAGACTTCCTGTCCTGACCATTCCCAAATTTCGTGGGTGCGTGATGAACGATTCGACACTGGAAAACCTGTCCCTTGAAAACCGGGCCCGCGACCTTGGTCTGCTGTTCCTCAGGGTCAGCGCAGCGGCTTTTCTCCTGGTCGTTCATGGCCTGCCAAAACTCGTCGATTTCAACCATCAACTGACGCTCATCGAAGACCCGTTTCATATGGGCGCGCAGTTGACCCTGATCCTAGCGATCTTTGCCGAAGTCCTCTGCCCGCTGCTGATTGTTGCAGGAATCTTCGTGCGTCTTGCATGCCTGCCCATCCTGTTTCTGCTGCTGGTCGCGCTGCTTGCCGTTCACCCGGAGTGGACCCTGGAGCAGGGCCAGTTTGGCTGGTTGCTGTTGATCATTTTTACCACGGTGTTCATTGCCGGGCCGGGACGGCTCGCGCTCAACGCACGTTTCAACGGAGCGGTTCGTCATGTCTGATTCAAATTCCCTGGCTGACGAAGCGGTCGTGGTCAACCAGCCGGCCTTCAATGAAGTCGTGACGCTGGTGATCAAGCACCGCATTCGCGCTGGTATGGAAACGGATTACGAAGCGTGGTTGCGGCGCATCGTGGGGATTGCTGGCGGCTATCCGGGGCATCTGGGCGTGGATGTGATCCGCAGCAAGTCCGGCGGTCTGCATCTGTTCACCTGTGTGCTGCGCTTTCATTCCACTGATGCCATGCAGCGCTGGCTGGATTCGGACCAGCGCAGCGAGTTGGTTGAGGAGGCCAGGCCCATGCTGGCCGACGGCGACCAGACCGAAGTCAACCCGCACAACGAGTTCTGGTTCACGCCAGCCTCCGAGGCATCCCCACCGCAGCCGCCGCGCTGGAAGCAAGCGTGCGTGACGTTTCTGGTCATTTGCCCGCTGACACTGCTGATTCCGCTGATCTGGAGACCAGTGTTCGCGTTGAGCCCGCTGCTCGCCAACTACGTGGTGAGTACCGCCCTGGTCACGGTGACCATCGTCCTGCTGGTGTGTTACGTGATGATGCCTGCCGCAACCCGGCTGTTCGCGCCCTGGCTGAATGCCGCGCAGAAACAGCCGTCCGTGGAGTGACGCCATGAGAAATGACGACAAGGACACCGATCAGGAACGACGCCGCTTTCTGGCCAAAGGCACATTGCTCGGCGCCGCGGCGGCAATCCTTCCGTCTTTCCCCTTCGCTGGCTATGCCGGTGCCTCTCAAAAATCTGTCGAAGGAACTGCTATGAACGTCGAACTGATTCTCTACAACGGTCAACTGCACACTGTCGATCGTGAAAAACCGAAGGCCAGCGCCGTCGCTATCAGCAGCGGGCGCTTCGTGGCGGTGGGCACCGATGCTGAAGTCATGGCGCTGCGCGGCAGTGCGACCCAGGTTATCGACCTGCAAAAACGCACGGTGATCCCAGGCCTCAACGACTCCCACCTGCACTTGATTCGTGGCGGCCTGAATTACAACCTCGAACTGCGCTGGGAAGGCGTGCCGTCGCTGGCTGACGCGTTGCGCATGCTCAAGGATCAGGCCGACCGCACGCCGACGCCGCAGTGGGTGCGGGTCGTCGGTGGCTGGAACGAATTCCAGTTCGCTGAAAAGCGGATGCCGACGTTGGACGAGCTCAATCAGGCAGCACCGGATACTCCGGTATTCGTGCTGCACTTGTACGACCGGGCCTTGCTCAACCGCGCAGCGTTACGTGTCGCCGGGTACACCCGCAATACGCCGAACCCGCCGGGCGGCGAGATTGTCCGGGATTCCAACGGTGATCCGACCGGCATGCTGGTCGCCAAGCCAAACGCGATGATTCTCTACTCAACGCTGGCCAAGGGGCCCAAGCTGCCACTGGAGTATCAGGTCAACTCGACGCGTCAGTTCATGCGAGAGCTGAACCGCCTGGGCGTGACCAGTGCCATCGACGCGGGCGGCGGTTTTCAGAACTACCCGGATGACTACGCAGTAATCGAGCAGTTGGCGCGCGAGAAACACCTCACTGTGCGCATCGCTTATAACCTGTTCACCCAGAAGCCGAAGGAAGAGCTGGCGGACTTCAAGAACTGGACCAGCTCAGTCAAATTGCATCAGGGCGATGACTTCCTGCGCCATAACGGCGCCGGTGAAATGCTCGCCTTCTCGGCTGCGGACTTTGAAGATTTTCTCGAACCGCGTCCAGACTTGCCCGCAGGCATGGAACAGGATCTGGAGCCGGTGGTGCGCCATCTGGTCGAACATCGCTGGCCGTTCCGTTTGCACGCCACCTATGACGAATCCATCTCGCGAATGCTCGATGTGTTCGAGAAGGTCAATCGCGAGATTCCGTTCAATAACTTGCCGTGGTTCTTCGACCATTGCGAAACCATCAGCCCGAAAAACATCGAGCGGGTACGTGCGCTGAATGGTGGTATCGCGATTCAGGACCGGATGGCTTTCCAGGGCGAATACTTCGTCGAGCGCTACGGCGCCAAGGCTGCCGAGTACACGCCGCCGATCAAACGCATGCTGGCCGAAGGCGTACCCGTGGGGGCGGGGACCGATGCGACCCGGGTTTCCAGTTACAACCCATGGACGTCGCTGTACTGGATGGTCAGCGGTCGCACGGTGGGCGGTCTGGAGCTGTATCCGGAAGGTCTGTCCCGCGAAACCGCACTCGAATTGTTCACCCACGGCAGCGCCTGGTTCTCATCCGAGCAGGGCAAGAAGGGCATGATCAAAGTCGGCCAACTGGCTGATCTCGTGGCCCTGTCTGCGGACTACTTCAGCGTCGATGAAGAGTCGATCAAGTGGATCGAATCGGTGTTGACCGTGGTGGACGGCAAGGTGGTGTACGGCAGTGGAGATTTCGAGAAGCTCGCACCGTCGCAGGTGCCAGTGCTGCCGGACTGGTCGCCAGTGGTCAAGGTGCCCGGTCACTGGCGTCCGGCGTCGCCGCTGGTGGCGCAGGTTCATCAATGCAGCGGCCCTTGTGTCGTGCATTCCCACAGCCATGAGCGCGCACGTATGTCCAGCGTACCGGTCAGCGATTTCCAGGGTTTCTGGGGCGCGTTTGGCTGTTCATGTTTCGCATTCTGATCATCTGCCACCACGGAGATGACGTTACTCTGAAAACCTGAAGGAGTTACCCCATGAGTACTGCTACCCCCTGGAAACGCTTGAACAAAGACGACGCGGTTGTGCTGCTGGTGGATCACCAGACCGGTCTGATTTCGCTGGTGCAGGATTTCCAGCCCAACGAGTTCAAGAACAATGTATTGGCGCTGGCGGATCTGGCCAAGTTCTTCAAGTTGCCGACGATTCTGACCACCAGCTTCGAAAACGGCCCGAACGGTCCGATGGTGCCCGAGCTGAAAGAACTGTTCCCGGACGCGCCGTACATCCCGCGTCCCGGTCAGATCAATGCCTGGGACAACGAAGACTTCGTCAACGCGGTCAAGGCGACCGGCCGCAAGCAACTGATCATCGCCGGTGTCGTGACCGACGTGTGCGTCGCATTCCCGACGCTGTCTGCTCTGGCTGAAGGGTTTGAAGTGTTCGTGGTGACTGATGCTTCGGGCACCTTCAACGAAACCGTGCAACAGGCTGCCTGGGCTCGCATGACCGCTGCCGGTGCGCAACTGGTCAACTGGTTCTCCGTGGCGTGCGAGCTGCAGGTTGACTGGCGCAACGACATGGAAGGCCTGGCGAATCTGCTGTCGCCACGCATTCCTAACTACCGCAATCTGATGAACAGCTACTCGGCGCTGACTGCGAAGTAAGTTCTGAAGCTCGAAGAACGGCGCCCTGCCTTGAGTAGGGCGCCTTTTTTGCTTATACCTTCAGATCGCCTCGATTCTGTGGGACCGAATTCATTCGGGAGGGCGGTATTTCAAGGCAGCGCATCGGCTGTGAATGTACCGGCCCCTTCGCGAACAATTTCGCTCCTACCGGTGACCTGCGCAAGATGTAAAACCGGTAGGACCGAATTCATTCGGGAAGGCGGTATTTCAGGCAGCGCATCGGCTGTGAATGTACCGGCCCCTTCGCGAACAAGTTCGCTCCTACCGGTGACCTGGGCAAGATGCAAAACCGGTAGGACCGAATTCATTCGGGAGGGCGGTATTTCAGGCAACACATCGGCTGTGAATGTACCGGTCCCTTCGCGAACAAGTTCGCTCCTACCGGTGATCTGGGCAAGATGCAAAACCCGGTAGGACCGAATTCATTCGGGAAGGCGGTATTTCAGGCAACACATCGGCTGTGAATGTACCGGTCCCTTCGCGAACAAGTTCGCTCCTACCGGTGATCTGGGCAAGATGCAAAACCCGGTAGGACCAAATTCATTCGGGAGGGCGGTATTTCAAGGCAGCGCATCGGCTGTGAATGTACCGGCCCCTTCGCGAACAAGTTCGCTCCTACCGGTGACCTGGGCAAGATGCAAAACCGGTAGGACCGAATTCATTCGGGAGGGCGGTATTTCAAGGCAGCGCATCGGCTGTGAATGTACCGGCCCCTTCGCGAATGAATTCGCCCCTACCGGTGACCTGGGCAAGATGCAAAACCCGGTAGGACCGAATTCATTCGGGAGGGCGGTATTTCAATAGATTGCCGAGGCTATGCCATGATGCCCTCGCTCATTTACTGACAAGGAATAACCCCATGAAGCTGGTTCGCTACGGTTTGCCCGGTGCTGAAAAGCCGGGCGTTATCGACTCCAACGGTGGCATTCGTGACCTGTCGGGGCATATCGATGATATCGACAGCGCTGCGCTTTCCATCGAGAGCCTGTTACGCCTGAGTGCCATCGATCTCTCGTCGCTTCCGCTGGTTGCGGCTGATGTGCGTATAGGACCACCGATCATTAAAGGCGGGCGGGTGATTTGCATCGGTCTGAACTACACCGACCATGCCGCGGAAACCAACCTGCCGATTCCAGCCGAGCCGGTGATGTTCCTCAAGGCTTGCCATCCCACGGGGCCCAATGATGATGTTCGCTTGCCGATTGACTCGGTGAAGGCTGATTGGGAAGTGGAACTGGGGGTTGTGATCGGCACTCAGGGGTTGTACATCGACAAGGCCGATGCCTTGAAGTATGTCGCGGGTTATTGCGTGGTAAACGACTTTTCCGAGCGCAGTTATCAGTTGGAGCGAGGCGGGCAGTGGACCAAAGGCAAGAGCTTCCCGGGTTTTGCGCCGGTTGGCCCATGGCTGGTAACGGCTGACGAAGTGGTTGATCCTGGCAAGCTGGCGCTGTGGCTGGAGGTCAACGGCACACGCCATCAGAACGGCAACACGGCTAATCAGGTGTTTGATGTGGCGACCGTAGTGAGTTACGTATCGCAGTTTATCGAGCTTGAACCCGGCGACCTGATCTGTACCGGCACGCCTGCCGGGGTAGGGCTGGGTCACAAGCCTGAGCCGTTGTTTCTCAAACCGGGGGATGTGGTGACCCTGGGCGTGGAAGGGCTTGGGCAGCAACGGCAGGTGATCAAGGCGTTTTAACGTTTTGTAGGGTAGTTAATCAACTGCCTGAGTTGAAATACGGTCTCCTGTGGGAGCGAGGCTTGCCCGCGATAATTTGCGAACCCTATCGCGGGCAAGCCTCGCTCCCACAGTTAGAATGCATTCCAATCCGGGAAGTTTGGTGTTGATGAAAAGTCGATTACTTCCCGGAAATCAACGCAGCCACAAAGTCAGCCACCAACGCCACAGCAATCGCCGACGCCGCGATCACAAACAGCATCATGTGATGCCCGCCATTGGCGTTGAAGATCACTGAATACCCATAACCGCCCAACGCCTGAAATGTCGCAAAGGAAACGGTTGCACGGCTCCAGGCGACTTGCTGCAGTTCGTGGCGGGGCACCAGTTCGTGAATCCTGCCCAACGCCAGCGGCACGATGCCGGGTGGGAACGAGCCAATGATGATTGCCAGCAAGGCCAGCAGCGCAAAGTTACTGGTGGTGCACAACAACGCGACCGTTACGGCTTGTACCGCGAGCACCACGCGGATCGAGGTGCGGGCACCCAGACGGTCGGCGAGAAAACCGTAGATCACCGGTCCCAGAATCGCGCCGATCCCGTACATGACCCAGATCACGGCTCCCGCATGGGCGCTCAGGCCAAGCCCGCGGGTCACGTAATCCACCAGAAACACCATCGCGGGCACCAGACCGATCGCCATTAATGCGTATTGGCCAAACAACAGGTATATCCCGGGGTTCATGCGGCTGTGAAGTGGCTGATGAGTCGCTTCGGCCGAGGCCGGCACTGCGGCGGTAGCGCCTGCCGATGGCCAGCCGAACCAGCTCACTGCGGTGAGCAGCAGGGACGCCAGACCCAGGCCTATCCAGGCATCTCGCAAACCCAGAGACAGCAGGAACGGCACCAGCGTCCCCGAACCTGCGATGCCCAGACCCACCCCGATGAAGATTGCACCGCTGGCCAGCCCTCTGCGAGCCACCGGTACATGAGGAATCACCGTGGCGGCCACCACGACCATGATCGCGCCCCCGGCGATGCCGGACAGCAGTCGCCAACTGAAGAACCACGCGATGGATAACGGAAAGGCACACGCAAAGAATGATGCCGTGGCGATCAGCATCATCAGACGCAGCGAGTGTCCGTTGGACAGTCGCGCAGCGATGGGGCGGCCGGTGAGGGCGCCTATCAGATAACCGATCAGGTTGGCTGCGCTCAGGTAAATCACGTCTGAAGCGGAAAACCAGTGGGCTTCGATCAGTGATGGAATCAACGGCGTATAGGCGAATCGCGCCAGGCCGATGCTCACCAGGCTCGCGCTGAGGCCTGCAAGGATGTGCAGCCAGACGTTGTTGCGTCCGGATGCAAGGGTGTCAGTGGTGGTGTGCATGGCGGAATGTCCTTCCCACAGAAGCATGGAATCAAAGTGAGCACGACAAAGTGCTTGGCTGAGTCCATGGTACGGACGATGATTGATGCAATCTTGCAGTTAATTCTCTTTAGTAAGATGCATAAATGCATCAAGCAGGTGACCAGTGAACTGGGACGACACACGCATTTTTCTGGCAGTCTGCAGAAAGTCCACGTTGCGCGGTGCGGCGCGATTGCTGAATGTGGATCAGGCAACAGTAGGCCGCCGGATAGCGGCCCTGGAAAAAGCCTTGGGCACCACGGTGTTTCTGCGTACCTCCGAGGGCTACGTGCTGACGGTCGCAGGAGAAGCTGCATTCAAGTCGGCAGAAAAAATGGAGCGCTCCGCCCTGGAGCTGCAACGGCAGATTCAGGGGCTCGATGATCGACTCAAAGGCGAGGTGCGCATCACCTCAACCGATTCGCTGGCCGTCGAATTTTTGATTCCTGCCATCGCTCATCTGCATCAACAACACCCGGACGTGAAAGTCCGGCTCGATGCGTCAATACAAATGCTCAGCCTTTCGCGCCGTGAAGCCGATATAGCAGTCAGAAACGTCAAGCCGGAAAATCCCGATTTGATCGCGCGTTGTATCGCCCGTTGGCCGGTAGGGCTGTATGCGTCGGCGGAGTATGCGCAACGTCATGGCGAGCCTGAGCCCGGTTCGGCATTTGCCGGTCACGACCTGATCATGTTTCAGCCCTATCTGGAAAGTGGCCGCGAAGCGACTATCGTTTCCGAACCGGTCAGTGCGGGGCGTCTGGTGGCAACGGTTAATTCAGGGTTGATGATGCGTCGCTCAATCGCTGCCGGGATCGGCATCGGCGAAATTCCGGTGTGTCTGGGCGAGCGTGACGGGCTGACCCGGCTGTGGCCAGACCGGCAGCGGCAGGAAACCTACGACGTCTGGTTGGTGACCCATGAAGACTTGCGACATACCGCACGGGTGAGGGCAGTGATCGATCATATCGTCAGCGTCTTTGAGTCAGTCGGATAGGTGCGGAGCTCAAATACAGTCGAATGGATGCAACGCCCGTCGAAAAGCCTCATTCAGGGTGGTTTTGATGAAAAAATTAGCCTGTATAACGCTTGACGAAAGGCTATTAGCAATGTGCCAGCAGAGGCTGCTTGCATTTCAAGGTGAATGGTAGAGAATCGCCGCATAACGAGGCCAGTCGGCCCATATTTATACTATTTATTGCATTCCTGGATGGATCAGGTTTGCCGGCATCGTTCAGGAGTTCAAACAAGATGGCAGCAGTGCAGCAGAAGACCGTTGACGCAATCACGACCTCTCAGCCAGAGCTGACAGCCGCATGGCTTGCAGCACTGGAAGCCAACGGTGCCACGCGTAACCTCAAGGACGATGATCTGAAACAACAGATGGCCGAGTTCCTGAGTCTGGTGGTATCAGTCGCGGAGAAGGGGCGTCATCAGTCTCTGGCAGGCAGTGACTGGGATGCTATTCGCCAGTTTCTTGAAAAGCTTTCCCAGAGCCGTGCTTCAGTCGGTCAGGATTCGCAGCAGACTGCCAGTTTCGTTTTCGCGCTCAAAGGCCCGTTGTTTGCCCTGATCCAGCGTGAGTATCAGGCTGATCCGACGCTGTACGCCGAGCAGTTGCTGGAGCTGTCCGAGCTGCTGGATGCCTTGGCCATGCACACCATCCGCACATTCCAGAAATCCCGTGAGAACGTGATCAAGCGTCAGCAGGAAGAGTTGCTGGAGCTGTCGACGCCTGTGGTCAAACTGTGGGACGGCGTGCTTGCCCTGCCGATGATTGGCACCCTGGACTCCCAGCGTACCCAAGTGGTGATGGAGTCCCTGCTGCAGCGCATCGTCGATACCGGTTCGGAAATCGCCATCATTGACATCACCGGCGTGCCAACCGTGGACACGCTGGTTGCGCAGCACTTGCTGAAAACTGTCACCGCGATCCGCTTGATGGGCGCTGACTGCATCATCAGTGGTGTACGTCCGCAAATTGCTCAGACCATTGTCCACCTGGGTCTGGATCTGCAAGGCGTCGTGACCAAAGCCAATCTCGCCGATGCGCTGGCTCTGTCGCTGAAGCGTCTGGGGCTGACCGTCACCAAGGCGGTATAAGTACATGGAACGTATTCCTATTTTGCAGATGGGCGCTTATCTGCTCGTCACGATTCAGGTCGATATGCACGATCAGCTTGCGCTGACCCTGCAGGACGATCTGTCCGAGCGGATCAGCAGAACCTCTGCACGGGGTGTGCTGATCGACATCTCGGCGCTGGACATCGTCGACTCCTTCGTGGGACGCATGATCGGGACCATTTCCGGCTTGTCGCGGATCATGGATGCCGAGACCGTGCTGGTCGGCATGCAGCCAGCAGTGGCGATTACGCTGGTGGAGCTGGGCATGACCTTGCCGGGCGTCAGCACTGCGTTGAACGTTGAGCGCGGTATGAAACTGCTGCATGAGCGAGTGCAAGCGCAATGACCGTACGCAGCAGCGGCACGCAACCTGTGCTGATCGAACAGGACGTCGTACTTGCGCGCCAGACCGCGCGCAAGCTGGCTCAGGAGTGCGGCATGCGCCTGATTGATCTGACCAAAATGGTCACCGCCGTCAGCGAGCTGGCGCGCAACACCATGGTCTATGGTGGCGGCGGGGACATGGACTGGCAGATCCTTGAAGAGGATATGCGCACCGGTCTGCGGATCACCTTCCGCGACGAAGGGCCGGGCATTCCTGATCTCAAGCTGGCGATGACCGATGGCTGGACTTCCGGTAACGGTATGGGTCTTGGCCTGACCGGCGCCAAGCGTCTGGTGGAAGAGTTCGAACTGGACACCGCCCCTGGTGCCGGAACCCGAATAACGATTACCCGATGGACGTGACCCTGCGCAGTACCCTGACGCAAGTTTTGTTGATTGAGGACAGCAGCCAGGTAGGCCACGCAAGACGCACCGCTCAGCAGTTGGCGGAGGGGCTCGGGTTTGATGAAGTGGATGCCGGGCGCGTGGCGCTGGTCGCGACCGAGTTGACCAGCAATATTCTCAAGCATGCGGTTCGCGGCGAGTTGCACTTGCGCGTTTTCAATTCGCCTGGCTTGTCCGGCATCGAGATCATTGCCGTGGATCGTGGCGAAGGCTTCGACCTGAGCGATTGCATGCCCGATGGTGTCTCGACCCGTGGAACACAAGGCATTGGTCTTGGCTCGATCGAGCGACAGGCGGATGTCTTCGATGCCCACGCGGATGCCCGCGGCGCGGTGCTCATGGCCCGTTTTTACCCTCGTAAAAGCAAGACCCGGGACCTGCGTGTCGGTATCAGTCAGCATTCACTGCATGATGATCCCGCCTGCGGTGATGTCTGGTCATTGGCAATTGCCGGGCAGCGGATCAGTGCGTTGATCATCGACGGTCTGGGGCATGGCGAGGATGCTGAAGTCGCTGCCCGTGCTGGCGAGGTTGAGTTCCAGCGGCAGCCGTTCGATTCTGCCGAGCGTGTGTTCGACGAGATGCACCATTCCATGAAGGGGACACGCGGCGGTGCCGCAGCGTTGGTCAACTTTGATGCCGGCCTTGATGCGTTACGTTTTGTCGGGATTGGAAATATCGGCGCGACGCTGATTGGCGAAGACAAAGTCCGGGGGCTGGTATCGCACCCGGGCATCGTCGGTCTTCAGTTCAGAAAGGTTCAGGCATTCGAGCATTCGCAAGTGACAGGCCAGTTGCTGGTGATGTACAGCGATGGGCTGCAATCTCGTTGGAACCTGCGTGATTATCCGGGTCTGATCTATCGTCATCCGGCGGTTATCGCTGCCGTCCTGCACCGCGATTTTTGCCGCGGTCGAGATGACGTCACCGTGTTGGTTATTAGTCTGGAGGCGTTCAATGCCTGAACCGATCGTTGCCGATCAGTCCCTTGAGCTGCAGAAGTTGCGCGATGAAGCGGACGCGCTGCGTGCCGAGCTTGAAGAAACCAATCAGGGCGTACTGGCGCTGTATGCCGAGCTGGATAACCAGGCGGAGGAGTTGCGTCAGGCCTCTGATTTGAAGAGTCGCTTCCTGTCTTACATGAGCCACGAATTCCGCACGCCGCTGGGCTCGATTCTGAGTATCACCAGCCTGCTCAAGGACGAAATCGACGGTCCGTTGAGCGAAGAGCAGCACAAGCAGGTCGGGTTTGTCAGTGGCGCAGCCCGTGAGCTGAGCGACATGGTCGATGACCTGCTTGATCTGGCCAAGATTGAAGCCGGAAGGATCACCATTTCCCCTGCCTGGTTCGACATGTTTGACTTGTTCTCGGCACTGCGCGGCATGTTCAGGCCGATCGTCAATGCGTCCTCCGTGGACCTCATTTTTGAGGAGCCGTCAGGTTTGCCGCGTCTGTACACCGATGACAAAAAGCTCGCGCAGATCCTGCGCAATTTCATTTCCAACTCTCTTAAATTCACCCAGCGCGGTGAGGTGCGAGTGTCGGCACGTCTGGAAAACGATAGTGAAATTCGCTTTGCGGTTACCGATACCGGCGTGGGTATTCCCCAGGAAATGCACGGTGCCTTGTTCGAAGACTTCTCGCAGATCGATTCGCCTCTGCAGAAGCGCTTGCGGGGTACTGGCCTTGGCCTGTCACTCTGCAAACGGTTCGCCGAGTTACTGGGCGGACGAGTCGGGCTTGAGAGTGAGCCGGGCGTTGGGTCGACATTTTTCGTGATCATTCCATTGGCCATCGCCGCAGGGCATGTTGATGAAGCGTGAACTCCGGCTGCTGATCGTTGATGACAACGCCGCGACACGCTACGCATTGCGGCGGCGCATGGAGCGCCACGACTTCATTGTCAGCGAAGCAGGCACCGGCACCGACGGGCTTGAACAGATTGCTGCACAAGTCCCGGATGCGCTGATCCTCGATGTGAATCTGCCGGACATGAGCGGTTTCGATATCGTTCGTCTGTTGCGTGCCGAGCCACGCACCGCCTTGCTGCCTGTGGTGCATGTCTCGGCGGCGTCGATTCAGACCACCGACATTGTCACCGGCCTGGAGGCAGGCGCTGACGCCTATCTGGTGCACCCGGTAGACCCGGATGTGCTGCTGGCGACCTTGCGGACATTGCTACGGGTGCGAGACACCGAATACGCATTGCGTGAAAGTGAGGCGCGTTTCAGGGAAATTTTCGTCAATATCTCCGCGCCGATTGCGGTGATGGACGCTCAGCTCAAGGTCCACGAGTGCAACCACGCGTTTGCGCTGTTGACCCACCAAAGTCTGGCGCAGGAAACCATGCTGGGCTCTCTGGCGGGCGACCAGGAGGAAATCATTCAGGAGCTGCGCGCTGGCTTGCTGGCGGGTGAACGCTGGCAAGGCACGTTGCGCATGCTGGTCCGGGGTGAATTACGCGAGACCGAGTGGCAGGTTTCGCCTTACCGTACGCCTGCGTTGAGTCTCGTGTTCGTCGAAGACGTGACCGAGCACCGGCAGCGTGAGCAGTCACATCTCAAGCAACTCGACAGCGTTACCACCAAACTTGCCTACGAAGTGGCCGAACGTGCCCGGACTGAAGCTCAGTTGCTACAAGCACAGAAAATGGATGCGATAGGCAAGTTGACTGGCGGTATTGCCCATGACTTCAACAACCTGCTGACCGGGATCATTACCGGTATCGAATTGATCAAGAGGCGGACGCAGGAAAATCGTCCCGAAAAAATCATGCGCTACGCCGAGGCTGCACTGGCCTCGGCCTCCAGTGCGGCGGCGCTGACTCACCGGCTGCTGGCGTTTGCTCGTCAGCAGCCGCTGGACGCCCGGCCAATCGACATCAATAAACATATCCGTTCGCTGGAAGACTTGTTGCGCCGCACCATCGGCAAACGCATCGCGTTGACTCTGGACCTCACTTCGCAATCGGCCATTGCGCTGGTGGATAGCAGCCAGCTGGAAAGTGCGTTGCTCAATCTGGTGATCAACGCCCGGGATGCGCTGCCGAACGGTGGAACGATCCGGGTCACCACTTTCGCTGCGCATTCCAAAGGCGATGCCAGGCTGGCGGATGGTGCCTACCTGGCGCTGTCGGTCAAGGACGACGGCATCGGCATCGAGCACAGCGTCATCGACAAGGTGTTCGATCCTTTCTTCACCACCAAACCCATTGGCGAGGGCACCGGGCTGGGGCTATCGACCATTTATGGCTTTGCGCGGCAGTCGCAAGGCGACGTTGTCATTCGCAGCGTGGTGGGCCACGGCACCGAGGTGACCCTGATGCTGCCTGCCGGAATCGATTCCGTACCGGTCGAGGATGCGCCGACCACTGCTCCCCGAGAGGGAATGGGGCAACACATTCTGATCGTTGAAGACACGGCGTCAGTGCGGATGTTCGTCAACGAGCTGCTGGTGGATACCGGCTACCGCTGCACTCAAGTGGGAGACGTCGCGACGGCATTGTCGTTACTTGAAAACGATGCGTCGATCGACCTGCTGCTCACCGACGTTGGGCTGCCTCACATGAACGGGCGTGAGCTGGCGGACCGGGCTCGGCTCTGGCGGCCGCATTTGCCAGTATTGTTCATGACCGGTTATGCCGAAAACGCCGTGAACCGGCAGAGCTTTCTGGGGGAGGGCATGGATATGATCATCAAGCCTTTCCAACTGGGCGCATTGCTGGAAAAAGTCGACACCATGCTTGAGGCAACCCCCCGCGAAACCTGATCGGCTGTCGTTTTGCTGTGACTGGCCGGTCAGAATCAGAAATATGTAGTGCTCTAAAATAATCACTACATAATCATTGACGCATGCCTTTTCGACTTGCATTATGCAGCTGTCTCCCTGATCGGGAGAGTTGGAAAGGGTGTTCTTGACATGCACGACAAGCCGTCGTGATGTTCCCGGATGTGTACTGCCCACGAGGCAGATTGATGAAGCTGACCTGGCATGGTCGTCTCAGGGCGAGCAGAAGCTGGCGATACGTCCTCATGAAGCTTGTGGCTGACTGCTGTTCAGGTTGGCGTGGGTGTCAGGAAGTCTCGCTAGTTCTCCTACTGTTTGACGCTGTCGCGTAGCAGCTTTTCATCAAGACTACATGCATCTAGTCAAGGGCCGGCTCTGTAGGGAGTTGAACGATAACGAGCGTTTGATGTTTCGTTCATCTGCAGTGATACGAATCAATTGGCCGATTTGATGATGTGTTTGAGCTCACTAATTAATCAGATGACGAGCGGTCAAGGAGTTACACATGAACTTGAATAACCAACCTACTATCAATGAACTTTCCGAGCTGTTTGCTGCGCGCAAGGACACGCTCGACAACCATATCCTGTGGGTGTGCGAAGAAGGCGAAGTGCGTATTGACCCTCTTGCGTCGGGTGTGCCGGAAGAGCAGTTCCTTGCCAGTCGTCCGAACTTGCGCGCTCGCCTGTCGATGTACCGCCGCGGCCATGGCTGGGTCGGCAAAAAGGCCGCCGCAGACAAGCAGTTCATGAGCGATGTGCTGCAGACATTGCAGGACGTATGGAGTCAGGCACAGCGTCAGCCTGAGTCGCGGGTTGTCGAGCGGTCGTATTAGGTTGAGTTTGCAGTAGTCCCCTGTAGGAGCGAATTCATTCGCGAAGCGTAGTGTCAGTCGCATTGCTCGCGAACAAGTTCGCTCCTACAGGGGATGTATGTTGTGCATCGTCTTTGGAGCCAACTTTTTGGCGAGGCGGTGTGTCAGGGGAATTGTTTCGCGGACGCGTTCACTTTTGCTTAATAGATACAAGTAACAGAGTTGAACCACATTCCTGTAGGAGTGAGCTTGCTCGCGATGGCATCAGGTCAGGCGACAAGTTGTTGTGATAACTATTGAATCGCGAGCAAGCTCACTCCTACAGTTCATATGCCGCGAGAAAGTGCGGTGCAACTGACACCATGTCATCTACATAGATAGTCCCTGCAACCCCCAAGTAGGCTTGTTCTGTTCGATAGGTTAGGCTTGGCCGCTTCCCGCTGCGGATGAGCGCCGGGCAGTATCTGATCTTCATCGTTCATGACAAGGCGTATGTATGGATTTGCGGCAACTGGAAGCGTTCGCGGCGGTTATGTCGGCTGGCAGTGTCACGGCAGCGGGTAAAATGCTCGGTCGTTCACAACCCTCAGTCACCCGGGTGATTCAGGAGCTGGAGCAAGAGCTCGGCTTTGCCTTGTTCGAGCGCAGCGGTCCGAAAGTCACGCCCACCCAGAAAGCCTTCATGATGTACGCCGAGGTTGAAAGTGCCTTGCTGGGTATCCGCAACATCCGCCAGCGCGCCTTGCATATTGCTCAGGACGAGAATCGCCAGATCAAGCTCGTGGCCATCCCGGCGCTGGCGGCAGGTCTGCTGCCGCTGGCCTTGTCCCGGCTGCCGCAGCCTTTGCAACCGCAGCACATTCAACTGCACAGCATGTCTCCGGAAAACGTCGTTCAGGCAGTCCTTTCCAAGACCATGGACCTGGGAGCTGTGAGCCTGCCCCTTGAGCATCGCGGCCTCGACATCCACTGGATCGGCGAGTCGCCGTGCGTGGCCGTGCTGCCCGCAGACTCGGAACTGGCTCGCTACGACGTGCTGCCCATGGAGGTGCTGGCCTCGCATCCGTTGATCACCATGTCCAACCCGTTTCGTTTCCGTCGTCGCATCGACAAGGCGTTTCAGGATGCCGGTGGCAAGACTCCCCATATGCTCGATACCAATACCTCACTGGTCGCCATGCAGATGGCTCGCGTCGGCTTGGGTATCGCACTGGTTGATCCGTTCACAGCTTTGGGCGTCCCGATCAATGGTGTTGTAGTGCGACCCATCGAGTGCAACATCCCGTTCTTCTTCGGTTTGATTTCTGCCTTCGCCAGCCCGTTAACCGATGTGTCGGTGGCGCTGATCGAAGAACTCGCCAGATCCGCCCAGGCAATGTTGCCGTCCATGGTCATGCATGACCCCAGCGAACACGACGCTTTGCTGCAGAGCATTTATGCGGGGTAGGTGCAGGTTCTGAGTGGTGGCGGTGCGCTTTTCTCTCTTTTTCTAGATATGGAATGCTGCTTCTATGTGGGAGCGGTGCTTGCCCGCGATAAGGCTGGACGCACTCCAAAGTGAACCGCATCCAGCCTTATCGCGGGCAAGCACCGCTCCCACAAGAAACCGCATGGGGGCAAAACATCTCTGCTCCTGCCCTAATACCTTTATGGAATATCAATATTCAATAATCATCGTTGAAGGAATATTCCACGACTTCTACTATTCGTTATCCGAATTCATGAGCCTTATGAATTTGAAAATGTATGAGTGTGGAATGCTTCTTGTATAGCAAGTGACCACCTTTTCTCGAATGCCGAGTATTGAAAATGTCCGATCTGAACACCGCCAGCGGTCTTGCCGCGCTGGAAGCTCGCTTGCAGCAGGATTTGCAATGGCTGGATTTGCCTGCTGCGCCTTGGGTAAAGCCTCGGGTCAATGACGGGCAGGCGGTGTTGGATGTGGCCATTATCGGTGGTGGTATGGCTGGCCTGGCACTGGCCGCCGAGCTGCGCAATATGGGTGTAATCGCGCGCATTTACGACCAGTCGCCAGCCGGTTTCGAAGGCCCGTGGGCGACTACCGCGCGTATGGAAACCCTGCGTTCACCCAAGCAACTGACAGGCCCCGCATTGGGCTTGCCTGCGCTGACATTCAGAGCCTGGTTCGAGGCGCAGTTCGGTCTGGCGGCGTGGAATGCGCTGGACAAGATTCCGCGTCTGCAATGGGCGGATTACCTGCGCTGGTATCGCAAGGCGCTCAAGCTGGATGTGCGCAACGAGCATCGCGTAAGCCGTGTCCAGCCTCGGGCTGATGGTCTGGTTGAGCTTGATATCCAGCATGCCGGGCAGCTTCAAACTATTGTGGCTCGCCATGTGGTATTGGCTACCGGTCGCGACGGTCTGGGCGGTCCTTGGGTGCCTGATTTTGCCAACGGTTTACCACGGCATTTCTGGGCGCATTCGTCTGATGGATTGCAGGATGAATGGTTTGTCGGCAAGCGCGTTGCCGTGATCGGTGGTGGTGCGTCGGCCATGGACAGCGCCGCCACCGCGCTGGAAGCTCGTGCGAAACGCGTCGATCTGTTGATTCGCCGGGCAGAGCTGCCGCGGGTCAATAAAGGCAAGGGCGCTGGCAATCCGGGCATGACCCACGGTTACTGGCGGTTGCCGGATGCCTGGAAGTGGCGGATTCGCAAATACCTGAACACTCAGCAAGTCCCACCGCCACGGGGCAGTACTCAGCGGGTTTCCCGCTCACCCAACTCACGTTTTCTGCTGAATAGCCCGGTTGTCGCCGTTCAGGAAAACCCGGCCGGTGGCCTGTGGGTGGATACGCCGAAGGCCCGCATCGAGGTGGACTTTCTGGTATTCGCTACCGGCTTTCGCACCAACTTTCAGCTGCGTCCCGAGTTCGCCAGTTTTGCCCAGCATGTCCGCGCCTGGAGTGACAGCTTCACACCACCGGGCGGCGAGCCGGATAACGAACTGGAGGACTTGCCAGACCTGGGCCTGTGTTTCGAGTTTCAGGAGAAAACCCCCGGCGCATGCCCCGGCATCGGCCAGATTCATTGCTTCAACTATCCGGCAGCCCTGAGCTACGGCGCGGTGTCAGGTGATATTCCGGCCATCAGCGAAGGCGCCAAGCGTCTCGCTCAAGGCCTGGCAGGGCAGTTGTTCAACGAAGACATCGAGCTGCATTTTACCGCCATGCAGAATTACGCCGAGCCTGAGTTGCTCGGTGATGAATGGGTCGCCAGCGAGCCGACGGCTCAAGAGTTACGCGGATGATCGGCTGGCTGGTGCGTCGCCTGAGTCAGTCGCTGCTGGTGGTGCTGCTGATGACCCTGGTGGTTTTCATTGGCCTGAACGCCATCGGCAACCCGATGGACATTCTGGTCGGCGAGGACCTCAATCAGGCCGAACGGCTGGCGGCCATAGCTCATCTGGGGCTGGACAAGCCGTTATGGCAGCAATATCTGCTGTTCCTCAAGGGCGCAGTGCAAGGCAATCTAGGCCAGAGTTTTGTCTACCACGAAGACGCCATGCGCCTGATCCTGCAGCGCCTGCCCGCGACATTTGAGCTGGCCTTCAGCGCGATGTTTCTCGCTGTTGTCCTCGGCGTGCCATTGGGCATGTTCGCCGGCAGCTATCCCGATCACCCGTTATCACGCATGTTGATGGCCTCCAGCATCGTCGGCTTCTCACTGCCCGCGTTCTGGGTGGCGTTGATGATGATCATGCTGTTCTCCATCAAGCTTGGCTGGCTGCCCGCCAGTGGCCGCGGCGAAACGCGTGAGCTGTTCGGTATCCAGTGGTCTTTCCTGACCCTCGACGGTTTGCAGCATCTGATTTTGCCGGCGCTCAATCTGGCGCTGTTCAAGATATCCCTGGTGCTGCGCCTGACCCGTGCTGGCGTGCGTGAAGTGCTGCCGCAGGAGTACGTGAAGTTTGCCCGGGCCAAAGGCCTGTCGCCGGTGCGGGTGATGTGCATGCATGTGATGCGCAACACCATGATTCCGCTGGTCACGGTGTTGGCCATGGAGCTGGGTTCGACCATCGCCTATGCGGTGGTGACCGAAAGCATTTTCGCCTGGCCCGGTGCAGGCAAGCTGATTCTGGACAGCATCAATATGCTCGACCGCCCGGTGGTGGTGGCTTATCTGATGGTGGTTGTGGTGATTTTTGTGGTGCTCAATCTGATTGTCGATGCGTTGTATTACTTCCTCGACCCGCGTGTGCGTGTGGAGGCCAAACGATGAGCCAGGCCCCTGTAGCGACCTTCAAGGCGCAATCCCCATGGCGGCGCGGCGTCTCGGAGTTCAAGACTTCGCCGACGGCCATGCTCGGTTTGCTGGTGTTGGTGTTTATTGTCGGCGTTGCGGCGCTGGCACCCTGGATTGTTCACCAGAACCCCTATGACCTGATGCAGCTCAACGTTCTGGATGCGCGCCTGCCGCCGGGCACGGAAAACGTCGACGCCGGTTATACCTATTGGCTGGGCACCGACGGCCAGGGTCGCGATTTGCTCTCGGCGATTATTTACGGCTTGCGCATCAGTCTCTGGGTCGGCATTGGTTCCGCGCTCATCGCCGCAGTACTCGGAACCATGCTTGGCTTGTTGTCGGCATATGCAGGCGGTTGGGTCGATGCGTTGTTGATGCGTCTGGTGGATTTGCTGTTGTCATTTCCAGTGATTCTCATGGCGTTGATGATTCTCGCCTGGCTGGGCAAAGGCGTCGGCAATGTGATGCTCACCCTGGTAGTACTGGAATGGGCCTACTACGCCCGTACCGCCCGAGGTCAGGCGCTGACTGAAAGTCGCCGCGAATACGTCGATGCCGCGCGGGGCCAGGGCGTTGGTTCATGGCGCATTGTGGTCGGACATATTCTGCCCAACTGCCTGCCACCGCTGATCGTGATCGGCGCGCTGCAGATCGCCCGGGCGATCACCCTGGAAGCGACCTTGTCGTTCCTCGGTCTTGGCGTGCCGATTACCGAGCCTTCGCTGGGGTTGCTGATCGCCAACGGCTTTCAGTACATGCTCAGCGACGAGTACTGGATCAGTTTCTATCCCGGTGTGGCGCTGCTGATAACCATCGTCGCCATCAACCTGGTGGGCGACCGTCTGCGTGATGTGCTGAACCCGAGGTTGCAACGATGAGCCTGCCAGACAGTTCTGCCGAATCGTTAGCCGTCGAGCAAGCGGCCAGCGTGCAGCCGACGCTGGATGTGCGCGGTTTGTGTACTTCGTTCTATACCCGCGCCGGGGTGCTACCCGCGGTGCGTGATGTGTCCCTGAGCATTCAACCGGGGCGAATTCTGGGTCTGGTGGGCGAGTCCGGTTCCGGCAAATCAGTCACCGGTTTCTCGATTCTGGGTCTGGTGGATGAGCCGGGACGTATCAGCGGCGGTGAAGTGTTGTTTCAAGGCCGTGACCTGACCCGCTTGTCTGCCAGGGAGTTGCGCCACCTGCAAGGCAATCGCATCGCGATGATCTTTCAGGACCCGATGATGACCCTCAATCCGGTGCTGCGCGTCGACACGCAAATGATCGAGGCGGTGCAAGCGCATCAGCCCCTCAGCCGCGCCGAGGCCCGGGAGCATGCCAGCCGTACGTTGGCGCTGCTGGGCATCGCCAGTCCTGATGAGCGACTGCGCGCTTACCCGCACCAGTTGTCCGGTGGCATGCGTCAGCGGGTGGCGATTGCCATTGCGTTGCTGCATTCGCCAGACCTGATCATTGCCGATGAACCCACCACAGCACTGGACGTGACCATTCAGGCACAGATCCTCAGTGAAGTGCAGAAGCTGGTCCGTCAGCAGGGCACTTCGCTGATCTGGATCACTCACGACCTGTCGGTAGTCGCCGGTCTGGCGGACGATATTGCGGTGATGTACGCCGGGCGCATCGTCGAACAAGGCACCGTCGCGGCGGTGCTGGATCGCCCGCAACACCCTTATACCCAAGGCCTCATCGACAGCCTGCCGAGCCGTAACAAACGCGGTCAGCGGTTACGGCAGATTCCCGGCATGGCACCGGATCTGCTGTCGATGCCAACAGGTTGTGCCTTCGCTGCGCGATGCACCCGAGCAACCTCGGTGTGCGAGCAGGATCCCCCCAGTCAAGCGATAGAGCCGGGCCGACTGGTCCGCTGTTTTCATCCGGGAGCCGCCGATGAGCAATGAATCGACGCCAATCATCGAGCTGCGCGATGTCAGCAAGACATTCGGCAAAGCCAGTCCCGACAGCGGACTGCAACATCTCTTGCAGCGTTTGCAATTGACCCGGCCGACGTCAGTGACACACGCGGTCGACCGGGTTGACCTGCGCATTGTGCGGGGCGAAGTGGTGGGGCTGGTCGGCGAGTCCGGCTGTGGCAAGTCGACCCTTGGCCGGATGGTCGCGGGCCTGCTGCCAGTGTCTTCCGGCACGGCGTCCATTGACGGCAAGTCCATTGAAGATTTCACCCATGAAGAGCGTCAGGCGGCGCGACTGAAAATCCAGATGATTTTTCAGGATCCGTCCGCCAGTCTTAATCCGCGTCTTCGCGTTGATCGTATCGTCGGGGAGGGCGCGTTGCTCCATGGTCTGACCGACAAGGCCGGGTTCGACGATTACGTCAGCGCGCAACTGCAACGTGCCGGGCTCAGCCCGCAATTGCGCCAACGCTATCCGCACCAGTTCAGCGGCGGTCAGCGTCAGCGCATCGGTATCGCTCGTGCGTTGGCGGTGCAGCCTGAGCTGCTGGTTTGCGATGAGTCGGTGGCGGCCCTGGACGTGTCGATTCAGGCGCAGATTCTCAACCTGTTCATGGACCTGCGCGACGAGCTGGGCCTGACCTATCTGTTCATCAGCCATGACCTTGGTGTGGTCGAGCATCTGTGCGATCGCGTGGTGGTGATGTACCTGGGGCGGGTCGTGGAGAGCGCCGATGTCGACGATCTGTTCAGTCGTGCCAATCATCCTTACACCCAGGCCTTATTGGCGCAGATCCCGCGTTTCGATATTCGCAGTGCCCGTTATGACGCGATCAAAGGGGAAATCCCCAGCCCGCTGAACCCGCCTGCCGGGTGTCATTTCCATCCTCGTTGCCCGCACGCCATGGCGCGCTGTCGCGTGGAAGTTCCACCGCTCAGGGAGGTTTCGCCGAACCACCTGAGCGCTTGCCACCTCAACGAAACAGCCTGAACGGACGCTTGATCGTCCGTCTTTCTTATTGCCATTGCGTACAAGGAAACAACACATGAAACCTCTTGTTCGTTCACTGTTGGCCTCGGCCCTGATTCTGGCTGGCGGCAGCGCCTCGGCTGAAGCGTTGCGTATCGGTTACGCCGACCCGGTCTCGTCCCTCGATCCGCAACTGAATAACTACGCCGGTGATCGTTCGGTGGCGCTGCATGCCTTCGAATCGCTGGTCAATCGTCACGACGACAAGACCCTGCCGGGCCTGGCCAAGAGCTGGAAAGTGCTGGACGACAAGACCTGGGAGTTCAGCCTGCGCGATGACGTCAAATGGCAGGACGGCAAGCCGCTCACCGCCGATGACTTCGTGTTTTCCTTCGAACGAGCCCGGGCCGTACCCGGTTCCGTTGCGTCTTACGCGGGAGCCATGCGGACCGTCGAGTCGATCCAGGCCAAGGATGATCACACTCTGATCATCAAGACCCGCTCACCTAACGCCAACCTGCTGCCGGACGTCGATTCGATCTACATCGTCAGCCGTCACGTGGGTGCAGGTGCCGCGAGCGCTGATTACAACTCGGGCAAAGCGATGGTCGGCACCGGGCCTTATCGTTTCGTTTCCTTTGTGCCGGGCGACCGCACGATTTTCGAGCGCAACAACGCGTATTGGGGCGAGAAGCCGCTGTGGGACAGCGTTGATTATCGTTATATCGCCAATGCCGCGAGCCGCACCGCAGCCTTGCTGGCGGGTGATGTGGACGTGATCGACAAGGTCTCGCCAACGGACGTGGCCCGCCTGCGTCAAAGCCCGAATGTGAAGGTTTACGCTTACTCCGGGCTGCGTGCACTGATTGTTCAGCCGAGCTTCCGCGAAGGCCCGAACGAGTTTATCCGTGACAACGCGGGCAAACCTCTGGAGCAAAACCCGCTGCGCGATGTGAAGGTGCGCAAGGCGTTGTCGCTGGCGATCAATCGTCAGGCGATTGTCGAACGCATCATGCAAGGCACCGTGACCGAGGCCAACCAGTGGATGCCCGCCAATACCTTCGGCTATAACGCGGACCTGAAAAACATTCCGTACGACCCGAAACAGGCCAAGGAGCTGTTGAAGGAAGCGGGCTTCCCGGATGGCTTCCAGTTGACCGTGCACGTACCGGGTGACCGTTACCCGCAAGCGCCGGAAACCATGCAGGCCGTGGCACAGTTCTGGTCGCGGATTGGCGTCAAGGTGCAACTGGAAGTGTTGCCCTGGGCGGTTTACGCCGGTAAGGCCAACAAGAACGAACTGGCAATCAGTGTGATTGGCTGGGGTAACGGCACTGGCGAAGCGGCTTATGCGCTGACCAACATTCTGACCACCGTCGACAGCGCCAAGGGTCTGGGTGCCTCCAACTGGGGTCACTACAGCAACCCGCTGGTGGATCAGGCATTGACCAAAGCCACCGCCGAGTTCGACGAAGCCAAGCGCCGGGCCATTCTGGAAGAGTCCGCGAAGGTCGTGACCGACGACGTCGGCATCATTCCGCTGTTCCACTATCAGAACATCTGGGCTGCGCGCAAAGACCTGAAAGTTGAGCCTCTGGTCAGCGACCGCACGGCCGCAAGCATGGTTACCAAATTGCCTTGAAGTCTTGAAACCCTGAGCCTGACGCCTTTGCGGGCGACAGGCATCAGCCCGATGCACTCAGAGGATTTGTGATGAATTCCACCGCTCAATCGCCGGATGTCCTGGATGATTTGCTGGGCCTGACGCCCGGCACGCATCTGCATCAGGTTCGCCACGCCCGTGACAAAGTGCTGGCCGCGACTCAGGGCAGCCACGCGCAGTTTTTCGACCCGCTGCTTGAGAATAATCTGTCCCTGAATGAGCGCCTGCTGGTGGCCTATTTTGCCAGCCGTCTGGCGCCCAGCCCGTTGTTGGCTGATTACTATAAAGAGCAGTTGCAGGCGTTGAGCGTTGATCCGTTGCTGATTGGCGCACTGGATTTCGCAGCCCTTGAGCGCGTAACCGATGCTCGCTTGCACGCCATTCTCGGTTTTACCCGCACTCTGATCGAGCGCCCGGTGGAAGGTGATCAGCAGGCGTTGCATGTGTTGCAGCAAGCCGGATTGTCGACCGCAGAAATCGTGGTGCTCGCACAGTTGATTGCCTACCTGTCGTATCAGATTCGCCTGGCGGCAGGTCTTGCCGCGTTGTCAGCCGCAGGAGCCGCGTCATGAGTGAGCCTATCCGTATCAACGGTTTCACCAGCGAAGTATTGGGCTGGAAAGCCTGGCTGCCAACCATCGAGCTCGACAGCGCGACACCCGAACAAGTGGCCGTGCTGGAAGAGAGTCATCCGCAGGCCAAGGTGTCCGATTATTACCTGACCCTGGCGCATCAGCCCGAGGTGCTGCGTCAGCGCTCGCTGGCCTTCAACGCCATCATGTACGCCCCCGGCGGTTTGTCACGTGCCGAACGTGAACTGGCGAGCACCGTGGTTTCCCGTATCAATCAGTGTGTGTATTGCGCCTCGGTACATGCCCAGCGCTTTGAGCAACTGGCAAAGCGTAACGATGTGATTGCCGAGATCTTCACCGATCCTGAAACGGCCGGGACAACTGAGCGGGAAAAGGCCATCGTGCGTTTTTCCATCGATCTCACCCTTGACCCGGCTGCGCTGGGGGCTGAACACATCGGGCCATTGCGCGCGCAAGGTCTGGATGATGCGCAGATTCTGGACCTGATCCATGCGATCTCTATTTTCGCCTGGGCCAATCGTTTGATGCTCAACCTGGGCGAGCCGGTTTACAAAGACGCGTGAAGATGGGGTAGAAGAGATGCCCAACCCCGTTGGGTCGGCGTTAGCCGGGAGGGCGTCGGCACATCGCAAATTTCCTTCGCCAGAAATCAGCAATCAGGCGTTTGAATAAAAAACCTCGCTAAAAATTGTACAAGATCGTGTTCCTCGTATAGCTTTTATGTCTTAGGGGCCAGCATCCGGGTGTTGTTGTGGTCTTTGACCTTGCATCTGGTTGCTGGCCCTTTTTTGGTCTTGCCCTGAAGATCCGGACGAGAGGCGATGTATGGCACGACTTTGTATGACACGACTTTGCTTGGTGGTTTTTCTGCTGTTCAGTCAAGTGCTCAGCCAGGTGGCGAACGCTTCGTGGCAGGAAGCGTTGCCCAATGCGCAGGTCATCGGTGGGGGCGATCTGCGGGTGTTTGGCTTTCGTGTCTACACCGCGCGCTTGTTGAGTGTCGGCAAGCCTTTGAAGGCCGATCAGCCGTTTGCGCTGGAGCTGACTTATCACCGGACGATATCCCAGGATGATCTGGTTGAGGCCAGTATCGTCGAGATCAAACGTACTTCCCCGAAGGCGATCCCCGAAACGCAGCTGGTCGCCTGGCGTGAGCAAATGGCTCAGGCGTTTGTCGATGTAGAAGAGGGCATGAAGATCACCGGGGTGTATTTCCCGGGGCGCGAGGCGCGCTTTTATGTCGGTGACAAGCTGCAACATGTTGTACAGGATCCGCAGTTTGCCAAAGCGTTCTTTGATATCTGGCTGAGCCCGAAAACCCGTAACCCGGAGCTGCGTGAGCAACTGATGGGCGGGGCACGTAAATAACTCATTTCTCTGCTGGGAGCTGCACTATGTTGAAGGCCATGATCATCGCTGCATGCATTGGTTTGACTGCCTGCAGCGGCGTGGACGTGAAGCAATACAGTCAGGAAACCCCAAAGCTGGATCTGCGGAAATACTTCACCGGGCGTGTTGTCGCCCAAGGCATCTTCCAGAAGCGTTCCGGGGAAGTGACCAAACGCATGGACGTGGTGATCAATGGTCGTAGCGAAGGTGACGCGCTGATCCTGCACGAAGACTTCACCTACAGCGACGGTAAAAAAGAAACCCGGGTATGGACGCTGGTTCCTGACGGGCCGGGCCGCTGGAAGGGGACGGCGGGAGATGTCGAAGGTGAGGCTTTCGGTGAAGTGTCCGGCAATGCCTTTCACTGGCGTTACGTGCTGAATCTTCCGGTAGACGGCACCACGTACAAAGTGCACTTCGACGACTGGATGTACCTGCTGGACGACAAGACCCTGGCCAATCGCTCGTACATGAGCAAGCTGGGTGTGGAGTTGGGGCAGGTGACGTTTTTCTTTCGTAAAGAATGATTAGTCGGTAGAGGAGCTTTCATCGAACATAAAAAAACTCACTGAATAAATGCGGCTTTTATGTGGGAGCGGTGCTTGCCCGCGATAAGAACACCGCGATTTACCCTTCAAAGCGCGTCGCCGCTTATCGCGGGCAAGTACCGCTCCCACAAGTACTCCGTCGGCAGCGGGACAGCGTGGTGTCAGGATTGGTTCTTTCATCTGCCTGTCTGAAATTTCTTGAAACCTTCTCTGCCGATCCTTCCCACCCCTCTGTACTATGGCTACCCCCGGCCATCGATGCCGGACGCATGAACACGAATTTCCTCACCGGACGCCCTGCATGACCAAGCCTGTTTCCTCTTCCAGCAGAGATTTCATTCTGGTGGCCTGCGCCTTGTTGATCGTCATGGTTGGCACCACGCTGCCGACGCCGCTGTATGTTTATTACCAACAGCAAATGGGCTTTGGCGAAACCTGGGTGACGCTGATTTTCTCGATCTATGCCGCTGGAGTCATCGCCGCGTTGCTGGCAGTGGGCAGTTGGTCCGATCAGGTCGGGCGCCGTCCGATGCTGTGTGCCGGTTTGGTCATGGGCGCGATCAGTGCGGTTATTTTCCTGTACTGCAATTCCATTGGCGGTCTTTTGCTGGGCCGACTGTTTTCCGGGTTTTCCGCCGGGATCATGACCGGTACTGCAACGGTGGCAATCATCGAGCTGGCCCCCAAGTCCTGGAGCAAGCGCTCCACGCTGGTAGCGACGGCTGCCAACATGTTCGGCCTCGGGCTTGGACCTTTGCTGGCAGGTCTGACCTCACAGCATCTGCCGCATCCCCTGCAACTGGTGTTCTGGCTGCATCTGGGGTTTCTGGGCATTGCGTTGGTGGGTGTCATGGTTGCCCGGGAAACAGTCAAGCGCCCGGAGGTACCACGCCTGCGGGTTATGCGGCCTTCGATTCCTGCCGAAGTGCGCGGTCTGTTCATTCCGGCAGCCATCGCCGGGCTGGCAGGCTTTAGCGTTGCCGGGCTGTTCACCAGCATGGTGCCGTCGATCATGCGTCAGGTCATGGAGCAATCCAGTGGCATCGTGATCGGTGCCGTGGTCGGCTCGTTCTTCGCCGCATCGGTAGTCGGTCAAGCGCTGTTGCAATGGTTGCCGTCTCGTCAGCACATGACCCTGGGTTGCGTCGCGTTGATCCTTGGCATGCTGACCTTGGGCCTGAGTATCGCGACTGAGCAGATGCTGTTGCTGATCGTTGCGGGTATCACCGCAGGTATCGGCCAGGGCATGGTGTTCCGCGCTGGCATGGGCGCGGTAACGGCCGCCAGCCCGCCACATCAGAAAGCTGCAGTCGCCTCGGCGCTGTTTGTGGTGTTGTACCTGTCCATGTCATTGCCGGTGATTGCTGTCGGGGTGAGCGTGCCGGTGTTTGGCTTGCGCCATGTGGGTGAGTTCTTCAGCGCTCTTGTTGCGTTGATTGCCGTGATTGCGATGTGGAGCATGAGAAGGGCGCAGGCTGCGGCGGCTTGATGCAGCATTTCTGGCGGAAGAGATAGCTCAGAGGTTTTGATGAGCCTGACTTGAAATGCTTCCCTGTGGGAGCGGTGCTTGCCCGCGATAAGGCTGGACGCGGTTCACATTAGATCGCGTCCAGCCTTATCGCGGGCAAGCACCGCTCCGACAAGGTTCTCCATCAGTCTCATAAATCGCAGCAATACCCAAGGCACATTTCTTGCTTTGCTAACAATAAAACTATTGATAGCTAGCAAAAAATAGAGAGCCTTTGATCATGATCGCTACCTCAACTCGTGCCGTGATTTGTACGCCTCATGCCGAAGCCAGCGCCGCCGGGATGCGTATTCTCGATGCCGGGGGCACGGCTATTGATGCAATGCTGGCTGCCAGCGCGATGCTCGCGGCGGTATTTCCGCACATGACCGGGCTGGGCGGCGATGCGCTATGGATGATCCACGACAGCAAGGTGCGCACCATCGTGGGGATCGGTCGGGCCGGTCAGCATATGCCTCAGGGCGCAAAGATCACCGTGCGTGGTCCGGCCTCGGTGGCAAGCACCGCAGGCGCGTTGGCCAGCTGGCAGACCGCAGCGAATATCAGTCGCCATGAATGGGGTTCGAAGCTGGGGTGGAACGACTTGCTCGATGACGCTGCCGTGATGGCGGATCAAGGCACGCTTATTTCACAATCACAATTGTTCTGGCAGACCTTGCGCCAACCCCTCATCGAGCAGCTCCCGGACCTGCATCGCCTGTGCAAGACCGACGGCCGCTGGATGGGTGAGGGCGACACACTGCGTCAGCCGGAGCTGGCCAATACCCTGCGTCATCTGGCGAGACATGGCGTCGAGGACTTCTATCGAGGGGAGCTGGCCGAGGCATTCGGTGCGGCGTTCGACCGGCTCGGTTGTGGCCTGACGGCGGCGGATCTGGCTGCCACGAGTGCGCTTGAAGCCGCGCCGATTTCGGTGCGCTATCGTCAGGGTCAGCTGTACAACGTGGCGCCGCCCAGCCAGGGGCTCTATACCTTGCAAGCCATGGCCGCACTGCAACACAAGCCATTGGCGCAAGTGAATAACGGCAGCGCGCAGTATTACCACTATCTGGTGGAGGCCATTAAGCAGGGGTTGCTGCGGCGTAATGCGCAGCTGTGCGATCCGTTGAGCACAGCATGGGATTACGCCGCCAGCCTGGAGGACGCACAAATCAAGGCTTACGCCGAGGCCATCGACGATCAGCGTGCGGCACCCTGGAATGAACCAGGCCGACCTGCCGATACCATCTGGATGGCTGCAACCGATGCTCAGGGGCGAACCGCGTGTCTGATCCAGAGCCTGTTTCACGATTTTGGCTCGGGCTGCATCCTTGGAGATACCGGTGTGTTGTGGCAGAACCGTGCTGCCGGTTTCAACGCCGATCCCACCCACGTCAATGGCTGGGCACCAGGCAAGCGTCCGGCGCATACCTTGAATCCGTCCTGCTACTTGGCCGACGACGGTCGTCGGTGGTTCTTCGGAACCCAGGGCGGCGACGGTCAGCCGCAGACGCAAATGGTTTTGGCCACGCAATTGGTCGACTATCAGCAGCCGATCGATCTGGCGCTGGAGACGCCGCGTTTCCTGCTGGGGCGCAGCTTCTTCGACAGCACCGACAACCTGAAACTGGAAGGTGACATGAGTGCTGCGACCGTCGAGGGGCTTGCCGCGCTGGGCCATGAAGTGGAAATCATCCCGGCACGCAGCCCCATGACCGGCCATGCAGGGATCATCGCGATTGATGAAACAGGGCGTCGCAGCGCCATGCATGATCCGCGTGGCGAAGGCCTCGCGCTGGGTCAGCCAAACTGATCGCCAGGGCCATTGCACGCAGGGTTTGCCGGTGCCCGGCGGCTGGCGGATAATGCCGCCGATTGCCCGTCACTGGCAGCCCTGCTGCGCTGGCACCAAGCGTTTTGAAAAATAGAGGAAAGGATGGGCCTGAGCACTGTCACTGCCAAACAGCTTGAGGTGCAACGTATCGTCGATGCGTTGTTCAAGGCTATCGCCCAACATCGTCTGCCACCGGGCACGCGACTGATCGAAGCGCAAATCGTGGAAACCCTGCAAGCCAACCGCAACCATGTGCAGGTCGCGTTGCAGCGTCTGGCGATGCAGAAGGTGGTGACCATCGAGGCCAACCGCGGCGCCATGGTTGCCCAGCCTACTGCCAAGGAAGCCCGGGATATTTTCAGCGCTCGTCGCGCTATCGAGCGGGCGATTGTCGAAGGCATCACCCCGGCAATCATGCGCAAGCAGCGTCAGCGGATTGCGACGCACATGAACAATGAACGCAAGGCCACCAACGACACGGACCGCCGTGCCATCGTGCGGGAGTTGAGCGAGTTTCACTTGATGCTCGGCGAGATCAGCGGCAACACCGTACTGAGTGACATCCTCGCCAACCTGATGGTGCGCAGCTCGCTGATTGTGGCGCTGTATCAGCGTAACGATGTGCCGTCCTGCGCATCGGACGAACATCAGGAAATCATCACCGCGCTGGAAAACGGCAATAACGAGCGCGCCGTGGCGGTCATGCTTGAACACCTGGACGAGCTGGAGGGGCAGCTTGCTCTGGAGGAAAGCGCGCCGGAGGAGTTCAATTTGCGGCAGGCGTTGAGTGATTGAGAAGATCAGTCTCAAATATTGACGTGGGACCGGCCGGGCGGCGTTCCGTTTTAGCCGGGAAAGCGGTATTTCTGACGCCCCATTTTTAGTGACTGTACAGGCCTATTCCCGGCTAAAGCCGGTCCCACGTCATTGCGCTAATATCCAGGATGGCGCAGAACCTGTGGGAGCAGAGCTTGCTCGCGATAAGACTGGACGCGATCTAAAGTGAACCTCGTCCAGCCTTATCGCGAGCAAGCTCTGCTCCCACAGGGTTATGCGTACCGCATGCCTAATTATCCGGCTTCAGCAACACCCCAGCCGGGCGGCTAAACGTCTGTCGCCCCCCCTTGAAGCCCATCAACGGCGCGCTGATTTCGGCGATGACCGCCGCGGGCGAGGGCGCGTCGAAGACAATGAAGTCCGCTCGGCATCCGGGCAGCAGCCCGTAATCAGTCAACCTCAGCATGCGTGCTGATTCGCTGGACACCCATGCCAGGCATTGCAGCAATTGCGGCACGGTGCCCATCTGACTGACGTTGGCGAACAGGTTGGCCTGGCGGATCAACGAGGCGTCACCATAGGGCGTAAACGGGTTGCCAATGTTGTTGGTGGATACCGAGCATGTCACACCGCAGGCATGCAGATGCTCCAGCGGCGCGAGTCCACGGGGCTTGTTATGAAACGACGCGCGGCCCATCAGAAACAGATCGGTAGAGGGCAGACAGGTCACCTGTACGCCGACCTTGGCCAGGTGCAGGCCCAGCACGGTCATTTGCTCTTTGGGCAGTGTCGACAGCTTGGTCACATGGCCGATGGTCACGCGTCCGGCCCAGCCATGCAGTTGCGTGCAGCGCGCGACTTCCATGACCGTCATGCCTTCCGGATTCAGATCGAAATCCAGGTGCAGGTCCAGATCGCAGTCGTATTTCACCGCCAGTTCGAACAGGCGCTGGATCTGCCCGTCGGGATCGCTGTCCATGTAAGGGCAACCGCCCAGCACCGTCGCGCCATTCTCCAGCGCTTCGCACAACAAGCCTTCTGTTCCGGGATTGTTCAGCAGGCCTTCCTGAGGAAAGACACAGATTTCCAGGCTGATCGCCCAGGCGTAGTCAGCCTGCAAGCGGCGAATGGCATTAAAGCCGGTCAGACCGATTTGCGGATCAAGCTCCACATGGGTACGCATGTGAGTGGTGCCTTGCAGAATCGCTTTGTCCAGCACCAGCGCACCGCGGCGATACACATCTTCTTCAGTGAACTCGGCTTTGGCAGCACGGGTCTGGGCCACCGCCTCGGCAAGGGTGCCTTCGTGTAAATGGCAGCGCTGCATGATGCAGGCTTTGTCCAGATGGATGTGGGTTTCGATCAGGCCTGGCATCAACAACCGGCCTTGTAGATCAAGGGTTGCCCATTCAGTGACTGAAGGGCTGAAAGCCTCAACGTAATAGCCGTTTTCCACGTACAGCACGGTGTCGGAATTGGCGTTGGAATCGCCCAGCCGCGCATTGATGATTTTTAGAGTGTTCAAGCGTTGACCTCCTGGCCACTTTCGGCGCTTTCACCCAGATAAGCCGCCGCCAGTTCCTTGTCGTGACGCAACTCGGCAGCGCTGGCGGATTTGATGATGCAGCCGGTTTCCAGCACATAAGCCCGGTCGGCGACCTGCAGCGCGAGGTTGGCCATTTGGTCCACCAGCAGGATCGTGACGCCTTCATCGCGCAGAGCGGCCAGTGCGTCGTACAGCTCGCCGATCATGGCCGGTGACAGGCCCAGAGACGGCTCGTCCAGCAACAGGATTTTCGGTTTGGCCATCAGCCCGCGACCGACCGCGACCATCTGTTGTTCACCACCGGACAGCATGCCTGCCGGGTTGTCGATGCGGTCGCGCAAACGCGGGAAGCGTTTCAGGATCGCCTCGACTTCAGCCTCGGCGTCAAATGCTTCGCGTCGGGAATAGCCGCCCAGCAACAGGTTGTCGCGCACGCTCAGGTACGGGAATACCTGACGACCTTCCGGCACCAAGGCCAGACCTTTGCCTGCGATGCTGCTGGCACTGGCCTGTTCGATGCTTTCGTTGTCCAGCAGAATGCTGCCCTCGGTCGCCCGATGCAGGCCTGCCAGGCATTGCAGGATGCTGGATTTGCCCGCACCGTTGGCACCCAGAATCGCCACCAGCTCGCCGGGATTGACCAGCAAATTGACTTTATTGACCACTGCCGCAGCGCCGTAGTCGATGACCAGATCCTTGACGTACAGCAGCGCATCGCGACTGCCGTCCCAAGCCTGATCACGTGGTGTTGCCTGATAATCGGTACCGCCCAGATACGCCGCGATCACCTGCTGGTTCTGACGGATGTCGGCAGGCGGCCCCGACGCGATGGGCTTGCCCGCGTCCAGCACCAGCAAGTGTTCGGACACTGACATCACCAGCGACATGTCGTGCTCGACCAGAATCACTGTCAGGCCGAAGTCCGCCAGCTTGCGCAGGAGCACTGCGAGATCGTCCGTGTCGCGACGGCTCAGGCCTGCTGCGGGTTCATCCAGCAACAGCACCGCAGGCGCGGTCGCCAGTGCCCGGGCGATCTCTACCAGACGCCGATCAACGTGGGGTAAGTCCTCGGCGGCAATGTTTACCTCACCGCGATAGCCCACCAGAGCCAGCAAGTCCAAGGCGAGACTGCGTTGCTCAGTGGTCGACAGGCTGAAAGGCAGACCAAGACGACCTTTCTGCATGGCCACCAACAGGTTATCCAGCACCGACATCTCGCCGAACAGCAGGGTGGTTTGATAGGTGCGGGCGATACCGGCGCGGGCGCTTTTCCAGGCAGGCAAACCGGCCAGTGGTTGTTGCAGTTCGATCTGGCCGCTGTCCGGTGCATAGAACCCGCTGATCATGTTCAGCACCGTGGTTTTACCCGCGCCATTGGGGCCGATGATGCTGGTGATGCTTCCGGCAGGCGCATGCAGGCTGACGTGTTGCGCCGCCTGCACGCCGCCGAAGCGAATGCCGATATCGGTCACGCGCAAACCGGTGGACGGGCCACGGCTTTGCAAATGCGCGGCAATGCGCTGGGTGTTTATCATGGTGGGCGGCAACAGGCGGGTCGGTTTGATCCAGCGACGGGCAAGGGCGCCCAGCAGGCCGTTCGGCGCGACCCACAACACCAGCAACAGAAGCACCGAGAAAATCAGCAGACGGTATTCGGCGAAATCCGACAGTAGTTCCGGCACCAGCACGATCAGCAAGGCACCAATCAACGGGCCAAACAGCATGCCACTGCCACCGACGATCACCGCCAGGACAAACAGGATTGACTGCGAAAACGGAAAGGATTCAGGGTTGATGAACATCAGCAGGGGCGCAAGCAGACCGCCTGCCAGCCCGGTCAAGGCAGCTGAAAGGGCGAAGGCCAGGGTTTTGCTCAGGACCGGATTGAACCCCAACGAACGTGCGGCGATTTCAGAGGCTTTCACGGCAAGCATGGCCTTGCCCCAGGTGCTGTGACTCAGGCGCTGATAAAACAGCAATGCGCCGATCATCAATGTGCCAGCCAGCAGCGCGAGCAGTATCGCGGGATCAAGACCGGCAAACTCAGGCAGCGGAATGCCCATCAAGCCATTGGAGCCACCGGTCACGTCACGCCATTCGATCAGGCTGTGATGCACCACGAACGCAAAGGCAATGGTGATCATCGCCAGATAAGGGCCGCTGACCCGCAGTGCCGGAATCGCCAGCAGTGCGCCGACCAAACCTGCCACGATGCCCGCCAGGGGCAACGCCAGCCATAGCGGCCAACCGGCCATGGTCAGCAGTGCCGACACGTACGCACCAATGGCATAGAACGCGATGTGGCCGAAGGAGATTTGCCCGCTCAGGCCAATCAGGATATTCAGGCCGATACCCACCACTGCCGCCAGGGCGCAAAGGGTAAAGACCAACAGGGAATAGCTGTCCAGTGTGAAGGCCATGACGCCGCACACCACCGCGAGCAAGGCGATGAATACCGGAGCTGCGAAGTTTTTAATATCTCTCATACTTTCACCAGAGCCTTGCTGCCGAACAGGCCGTCGGGACGAATCGCCAAGGCAAGAATGACCAGCGCGAACGTAAATATCTGGGTGAAGGCGGAGCCGAAATACAGGGTGATCAAGGCTTCAGCCAGACCGAACAACAGTCCGGCCGCAAACACGCCACCGGCGCTGCCGATGCCGCCCAGAATCGCCACAGCGAACGCTTTCAGTCCAAACAACATGCCCATCTCGGCGTTGACGCTGAACAGCGGCGCAATCAACAAACCTGCCACTGCTGCGAATACAGTGGAAACAGCGAATGCGATCGCCACCACCCGATTGACGTTGATCCCCATCAGCATTGCCGCGCGCGGATTTTGCACGCAGGCCTCCAGGACCTTGCCCAGTCGGGTGTAGCGCCGCACCAGATACAGCGCGAGGGCAATGGCTGCCCCCGCCAGAGGAATCAGCAACTGCAATGCACCGACGCTGCTGCCAAATAGCTCGACATTGAGATTGACCAGGCTGCTTTCGAACTGACGAGGCTCCTTGCCGAAAGTGAACAGCGCCAGGTTGTCCACCAGAATGCCACCCGCCACCGTCGCCATCAGCCAGGCCTGTGAGCCGCGGCTGTGGAACGGCCGCACCAGCCACCGCTCGATCACCAGGCCATACAGCGCGCAGAGGATCAACGTAAGAGGCAGGGCCAGCCACAACGACCAGCCCCAGGTGATGCAGAATGTGTAACCCAGCACCGCGCCGACCATCATGGCGCTGCCCTGGGCAAAATTGACGGTGCGCGAGACGACGTAGGTCAGGTGAAAACCTAACGCCAGCAGCGCGTACATGCTGCCCAGGCCGAGGCCGGTAACGATGGCGGCGGTAAACATGGCGGCTCCTTAAGGCTTCAACGGTACGATCTGGTCATTGACGAAGTGCGTGAACAGATAGTCGTCCGGCCCCAGCGCATCGTGTTTCTGCACAGTGAACGGCTGCTTGTAGTGCTTGATCAGGCCGTCGTATTCACTGATGGCGTAGAAACCGTCACGCACGGCCTTACCGTCTGTGCTGCCGGCTTTCTCGATGGCCAGCGCAGTCAGATGCAGCGCGTCATAGGCATTGGCGATGCCCACCGCAGGCGTTACGTCAGCCAGGGTTTTGATTTGCGGGTAAGCGGCTTTCAATGCGGTGAGCAGTGCATCGCCCTTGGGGCTGTTGTTCTCGGTGAACACATAGGTCTGGATGAAGTGCACGCGGGAGGCATTAGGGCCAGCCAGTTCACCAAATCGACCACCGGCCGGACCCCAGTGGGAAACCACCGGCACGTCCCAGCCCATGCGATCCAGTGATTTGACCACTTGCGCCGAAGGGCCGACGTTACCCACCATCAACAAGGTATCGGCCCCGGCGTTTTTCAGGCGGGTCAGTTGCGGCACCACGTCCAGGTCGCTGTCCTGAATACGTTCAACACCGGCGTTAGCCAGGCCGCGTTTTTCCAGGGCGCGCTTGAAGCCAGCTTCGTTGGACTCGCCCCATGGGTTGTTGATGAGGATCATGCCCGGCTTTTTCATGCCCTTATCGACGCCGTATTTCACCAAGGCTTCGTCTACCAGCTCGTCGACTGCCGAAACCCGGAATACGTAGTTATCGGCAGCGCCGTTTTCGGTGATCTTCGTACCGGCTGCCCAGATGCCCATGAACGGCACTTTCATCTGATTGGCCAGCGGCACAATTGCCAGAGATACCGGCGTATCGAGGCCACCGAACAGTACGGTGACTTTCTCCCGCTGGACCAGCTCTCTGGCCGCCAGCATGCCTTTGGACGGATTGCTTTCGTCGTCGCGACGCACCAGCTCCAGTTGACGACCCAATACGCCGCCCTTGGCGTTGACTTCATTGATAGCCATGGTCAGGCCACGGGTCAGGGCTTCGCCGGATTTGGCTGACTGACCTGAAAGGGCCGCCACCAGACCCACCTTGATCGGCGGCTCCGCGGCTTGCGCGCCACCGAACATAGCCATATTGAGCGTGACTGCCGCAGCCACGGGAAACAGCAGACGTTGCAGGTTTGGAAGCCGGATAGCCATAGTGTGTTCTCCTGATTGCTAGCAGTTGCATATTTATTGCTAGCAAGTAGGATGCCAGTCGTGGTGGCCCATAGAACGTCTGTTTCGAGCGGTCTAGCCCAGCTTTACGCGCCAAATTAAGGCGGCTCGCACCATGTAGAGGCGTTCAGGTAATTTACTTAACCCGTGAGTCAGGAGATTCAGGAATGTCAGAAACCAATAAAGATGTGCAGATTGTTAGCAATTTCCTAGAGGCGTCTATGGCCCCGGATCCGGTTCGGGCCGCAACCTTCATGAGTGAAGACGTTAAGATCACCTTCACAGGCGGTCGCGTCATGCCCACCCCGCAGGACATTACTGCGTTCAACGGCTCGCGCTATACCTGGGTCAAAAAAGCGCTGGGCAATTTCGACTGGATGGATCGCGGCGATCACACCGTGGTGTATTCCAACGGCACGCTGTACGGCGAATGGCCGGATGGCAGCAGCTTTTCCGGCAATCGTTATCTGGACCGCTTTGAAGTGCGTGACGGCAAGATCACCCGCATGGACGTCTGGAATGACAGCGCCGAGTGGATGCTGGCGCCGGAGATTGCCAAGGCTTGATTGGCTGGAAAGGGCAGCGGTATGAACGCCTCATGTAGGCGCTGCCGAAGGCTGCGAGCGCATTTTTCCTGATGCACCGCGATCGCAGCCTTCGGCAGCTCCTACGGATCTTTTTTTGCCCCAATCATTAATGGTGGGTTAGACCTCAAACTGGCCTTTTAAAAGAACGTCGCGTTATGGTGGCGTTTTTTTACTCGTATTCGAGAGGCCGTTGTATGCGCTTTTCCCCTTTTGTCGAACGGATAGCCGGGCAGGGCGCAGCCGCCTGGGACATTCACTTCGCCGCCTGGCAGGCTCATTGTCGAGGGGAAGATGTCATTATCCTCAGCATTGGCGATCCTGATTTCGCTACCCCGGATTTCATTACCGAAGCGGCGGTCGGCGCACTGAGAGCAGGGGATACCCATTACACCGAGATCCCCGGAAGGCCTGCGTTACGGGAAGCCATCGCCGAGCGTTATGCCGCGCGCCTGGGTCGGCCGGTAGAGGCGGCCAATGTGATCACACTGGCCGGTGCGCAGAATGCTCTGTTCGCGAGCGCCCTGTGTCTGTTGCAAGCCGGTGATGAGGTTTTGGCGTTGGACCCGATGTACGTGACCTATGAGGCCACGCTCAGGGCAAGCGGTGCGACGCTGGTGCGCGTAAGTTGTGACGCCGATGCCGGTTTTCGTCCAGATATCAGCCGTATCAGCGCCGCCATCACCCCGCGTACCCGGGCCATTTTCCTCTCCAACCCGAACAACCCGACTGGCGTAGTGCTCAGAGCCGAGGAGCTGCAAGGGATTGCCGAACTGGCCATCGCCCATGATCTGTGGGTGGTCGTCGATGAGGTCTACGAAAGCCTTTGCTACGAACGGGAGCACGTCAGCCTCGCCAGCTTGCCGGGTATGGCCGAGCGTTGCGTGATCGTCGGCAGTTTGTCCAAATCCCATGCCATGACCGGTTGGCGGGTCGGCTGGATCATTGCCGATGCGCAGTTGGTCAGGCACGCAGAAAACCTGTCGTTGAGCATGCTTTACGGGTTGCCCGGCTTCGTCATGGCGGGCGCGATGGCGGCGGTGCTTGCTCATGATCAAGTTACGTCAGGCATGCTCGATATCTATCAGCGCAGGCGCGATCTTGTGGTGGCCGGATTGAGCGACTGTCCGGGTATCGAAGTGCGCAGCCCGGATGCTGGGATGTTCGTCCTGCTGGATGTGCGCGGCACCGGACTAAGCTCCCTGGACTTCGCCTGGCGACTGTTTCGAGAGGCGGGTGTGTCGGTGCTCGATGCAGCCGCCTTTGGTGAGCCTGCCCAGGGTTTTGTGCGGCTTTCATTTACCGTAAGTGATGATCAACTGGCGCGCGCGTGTGTGCGAATCAAGTCGTTCGTCGGCACGCTCTCCAAGTCTTGAGAGGTATTTTTGTGAACGAATTTATTGCTCCGGTGGACCCGGCCAAAGCCTATCGTTTGCTCAACCATGGCCCGACGGTGCTGGTCTCGGCCCGGCACGACGGGGTCGACAATGTCATGGCCGCTGCCTGGGCCTGCGCGCTGGATTTCATGCCCGCCAAACTCACTGTTGTGCTCGATAAAATCGCCAAGACCCGAGAGCTGGTCGAGCACAGCGGGTTATTCGTGATTCAGGTGCCAACTGCAGCTCAGTTGCAACTCACCCACGAGGTGGGTACCCGTAGTCTGTTCAACGAAACAGACAAACTGCAGCGTTCAGGCGTGGAGCTGTTCCGCATACCCGGTCATGATTTGCCCTTCGTGGCAGGCTGTTCCGCGTGGCTGGCGTGTCGCCTGATACCCGAGGCTCACAATCAGTCGACCTATGACCTGTTCATCGGCGAAGTCATGGGTGCCTGGGCGGATACGCGAGTGTTCAAGGACGGGCACTGGAACTTTGAAACGGCCGACCCGGCGTGGCGCAGTTTGCACTACATCGCGGGCGGGCATTTTTATGCGATTGGTGAAGCGCTGGATGTCGAGGCTGGCGACGAGAAGTGATGCGAGGTTCACGCCATCCTGAAAACGAATGGCGTGATTTACAACGGTCTACAGCGACTGCCGTCTTGCGGGTTGTTACTTCTTCACGACGTGGCTGGTGGAAAGATTGGTGTAGGTGACTTTCCCGCCTTCAGTGGGATAGCCGACGTTGTCCAGGGTGTACACCCCGGCCTTGAAGTAAAAGGCGTAGCCATACCAGGCAGAGTTGAGAGTGGTCTGCGCCGCCACGTTATTGATCATCACGGTGAGTTTGCCAGTGGGCGCCATCTGAATCGAGTAAGTGAAGGCCTTGTTCATGGGCATGGGGGTGCTGTACATCACCGGGCTTTTTTCGTCGGCTGGCTTGACGCGATATTCCAGATCCACGAATCCGCCCTTGGCGGTGTAGCGATAGACCATCTTCAGCAAGGGCGTCGGGGCGTTTTTGGCGTGGATTTGCGCCACTACAATTTTGCCCGTCGACGGCACCTGATTGACCATTAGTGCGCCGACCATGGTATTGGTGCCGCTGTTATACAGCCAGTTCAGGGCGTTGCCGTTGGAAAGGGTTTCGCGCAACTCCGTGCGAGGGTAGTCGCTGGTGCCGGAGTGCGAGCCGGTCACCGGTGCCCACATCACAATGCCGTTGCTGCTGACTTTGAAGTATGGACTGTTGAGGCTGCTGACACGTGCGGTTGTCACGGTGAGGGCCGGTGTTTCAATGGGCAGGGTAAGGTTCCAGACACTGAGGTCGATCATGGGGCTCTCGCACGGGCAATGCGCCCGACCAGTCCCGGGACGCTGCGTGCTTTAACGGCAAGCCCGGCGTTTGGTTGATAGCCGTCGGGCTGATGGCGAGTGGGCAGGCGACGGACGGCAAAATGCTTTGCAGGCTCAGGCAATCCGCAGGACCGAATTTATTTAGGAAAGCGGTGTTACAGGTGGACCGAGTCGCCCTCATCGCGGGCAAGCCCGGCTCCCACAGGATTCCCTGATGACGTGGGACCGGCTTTAGCCGGGAAGAGGCCAGTACATTCAGTCCATCTTCATCGCCAGAAATACCGCCTTCCCGGCTAAAGCCGGTCCCACGTCGGCTTGCGGGCAAACATGGAATCTCCCACAGGACCATGACCCTCCTGACAGTCCGACCCTCAACGGGTTTGCACCAGCTCCAGAATCACATTCCCCGCCGCTTGCGGCTCGATCAGCAGGCGCTGTGAACCCGCTAGATGCGGCACTTTGTTGCTTTGGATAATGGCTCGCGCCGCATCCAGATCTTTAGTGTTGATGCGCAGTGCGATCGCGTGGGGTCGTTGGCTGGCCGCCTGAGGCAAGTTGACCCCGGCAAACTCGGTTTGCGCTGCAGTCAGGGACATGGCGCGTAGCAGCCCGCAGCCGGTGTCGGCCTCCAGCACATCGCCGTTGTAGCGAACTGCATCACCGTACAACGCTTTCCATCGGGTTTCGAGCTGGGCTGGGTCCGCCAGGTAAGTCACCGCAAGAATGCCGTCGGCACCGTTTGGATGGTTTTGCCATTCAGGCACCCAGATCAGCTCCGGGCGGTGCTGATGGCAAATGAAGTTGGAAACGTCCGGATGCTCTTCATCCATGAATAGGCCCAGCGAAACGACGGCTTCGTCCGGGCTGCCATCGGGCAGGGTCATTTTGCGCCGGAAATCGATACGACCCTGGCTGGCCAACCCTGCATGGGTAAGGCGCCGATAATCAGCGTCGGCGTCTTTGCTGTGCAGGGCGACCAGTGAAACGCCTTCTTCACCGCGGTCCAGAAACGTGCCCAGCTGACGTCCGAAGCAAAAGCCATTGACGGAGTTGGTGCCAAACTTTGCGGCGTCATCCACTGCGATGATTTCGATGAAGTTGCTGGGGAACATCACCAGCGTCGTGACAGTGCCCCACGGGTGGTAGCTCACCGGCGACGGTTCAAAGCCCATCTTGCGATACAGCTCTAGTGCCTGTGGATGGTTGCGTACGGTCACCAGCGGGTGGTCAATACCTTGAGTGGATTGGGCGGCTGCGGCCATGGTCATTGCTCCCGTTGAGTAAGAGTTTTGGAGGTCAGGGTGGCCAGCGATTGCGGTGCGCTACCGACAATTTTTGCCGGAGTGCCCGCAACGACAGCACCCGCTGGCACCGGTTTGAGCACCACCGCGTTGGCCGCGACGATGGCCCTGGGACCCACTTCAATATTGCCCAGCACGGTCGCACCCGCGCAGATCAGCGCGCCGCGGCGGATTTTTGGATGACGGTCGCCGACTTCAGCCAGGGTGCTGCCCAGTGTCACACCGTGCCAAAGGCTGACTTCATCTTCTACGACGGCGGTCTCGCCAATCACCAGGCCAATCCCGTGATCCACAAACAGCGCTTTGCCCAATCGTGCTGCCGGGTGGATATCAATGCTCCAGGTATTGGCTGCCCAGTTCTGCAACAGCACTGAGCTCTGGATATCGCCCTCGTTCCACAAGGCATGACCAATGCGATAAGCCTGAACAGCGAGGATGCCGCGGAAGGTCAGGAAAGCAGTCAGGTGATCAGGACAGGCCGGGTTGACGATGACCAGGTGATTGATGTCTGCCGCTGCGTGGGAAGCAATATCGGGGTTGGCTTGAATGACGTCGGAGAACCAGCTCGTCAGATCAATGTTGACGGCCTGATCCTTGAGCTGCCGGGCGAGGTTTGCTGCCAGGGCTGCGGCGAAGGAGGGCTGCGCCAGAATGCCGTTCTCTACGTAATGGCTGAGAACAGGGTTGCGATTTGCAAGCTGATGAGCCTGATCTTGCAGACGCTGCCAAAGGGAATCCATGACCTTCTCCTTTTTGGATGGGTCGAGTATGGGCAGGCAATGGGTGCGCTATCAATCCTTGCGGGGCTGCAGCTCTGTTGCTTTTTTCGCAACTCAGGAGGGCGGGCGCTTGCGGCGCTGCTAACTGCCCGCAAGCTTGCTCTAAACCGTTCGGCCTGTAGGAGCGGCTTTAGCCGCGAGAGCGGTATTTCTACCGAAGCAAATCAGGCGATTGTCTAGACGCTCTCCCGGCTGAAGCCGGTCCTGCAGAATGAATTCCAGGTCCAGCGGTTTGGAGTGTTGGGATTCAGGTCAGGATCAAACCAGATACTTGTTAAACCACTCCAGCGTCCTGTCCCATGCGAGCTTGGCCGCCGCTTCGTCATAGCGTGGCGTGGAGTCGTTATGAAAGCCGTGGTTGGCGCCGGGATAGACATACGCCTGATAGGTTTTGCCTGCGGCTTTCAGTGCCTGCTCATAAGCGGCAGCGCCTTCGTTGATGCGCGTGTCCAGTTCGCCGTAGTGGATCAACAGCGGTGCCTTGATTCTTGGCACATCCTCGGCTTTGGCCTGACGTCCGTAAAACGGCACGGCGGCGGCCAGTTCGGGGTAGGCAACCGCTGCAGCGTTGGCAACACCACCACCGTAACAGAAGCCGGTAATGCCGACTTTACCGGTGGTTGCGTCGTGTTTCATCATCCACTCGATGGCGGCGAAGAAGTCGTTCATGAGCTTTTCCGGGTCCACGGTCTGCTGCAGTTCGCGGCCTTTGTCGTCGTTGCCGGGATAGCCGCCGACCGAAGTCAGGCCGTCGGGGGCGAGGGCGATGAAACCGGCTTTTGCTACGCGGCGGGCAACGTCTTCGATATAAGGGTTAAGCCCGCGATTCTCGTGGGCCACGACCACAGCGGGTAATTTGCCGGTCGCTTTCGCCGGACGCACCAGATAACCGCGCACCTGCCCGTGGCCTTTGGGGGAGGGATAGTTGACGTACTCTGCGATGATGTCCGGATCGGTGAACTCCACCTGCTGGGCCATTGCGTAGTTGGGGCTCAGCGAAGCAAGAACAGCACTGGCGGTCAGGCCGAACACAGTGAAAGCGGCTGCGCGGTCAAGAAATTCGCGTCTGTTGATCTTGCCGTGGGCGTAGTAGTCGTACAGCTCAAGCAGTTCAGGGGAAAAATCTTTCGCGGTGAGACGTTCCATCTGTTCGCTCCTTCATCGGTGAGTTGGCTGATTAAAGCAGTCTTTGCCGGTGAGGCAAATGGGCATTGGTGAACTGTCCCTGGGACAACGCTCCTATCAAACAACAGGTGACTTTCTGAATTGACGCAAATCCTGTGGGACCGAATTTATTCGGGAAGAGGCCAGTACATCAGTCAGATCATCGTCGCCTGGAATGACGTCTTCCCGGCTAAAGCCGGTCCCACAGGTGCTCTGTTTGCTGCGCGAAAGCGCGGTGCCATTAGAGATCAGGGCCGCTCCTGCTGAGCAGTGCGGCGTTGCGCGCTCTGTTCTGCTGCCAAGAGCGGGTATGATGGCGCTACTTCGGGCCGACGCTGCCGGTCCGGGGACGCCTTAAGTCTGGAGTCACCACCTCGATGTTCACCGTCACCCGTTTCGAAAACCCGCCTCCGGAGTCGATCAAAAGCCAGATCATGCAGATGGTGGTCGACTACATCACCGATATCAGCATGGTCAACATTGCGCCCAGCAATCCGCTCTACAGCCTTTACCAATATGGCGTCGGCTATGAGGTTCACCTCTACATCGACGCCATGGACGGATCAAAAGGGATTCCTGTTGAGTTGATTGTGGCGCTGGATGCTGAAGAGCCGGAGACGGTGATCGGCTTCTTGCTCTATCTGCCGGTCAAGGATGATCCCGACGCCTGCGCGGTAGCATTTATGGCTGTACAGGCCAGCAAACGTCGCAAAGGCGTGGCGCGCGCGATGCTGGCGCAGATGACCGAGCGCTACCCCCATGCAGAGCTGGCCTGCCGCGCTGCGGCGGTGCCGCGTTTCGAAGCGATGGGGTTTCAGGTGCTGGCCGCTCGCGGTCCGCAGGTATTGATGAATACCCGGGATCACGGCACTGACGGTCTGGTCGCCGTACTGGATGTCGCGCCGATCTACAATTCGCTGGAGATTCGGCAAATTCACGCCTATTTACTTCAGCAGCACGGAAAACGGCCGATGATAGAGGCCGAGAAGCAGCGTGATCGGCATCTGGATCAATTAACCCGGCAAGCCAAAGCACTGGTTGATGCGCGCCAGAGGCCCGCGTCGAACGAGACTATCGACTAAGCGAACAAGCGAATGTCGGTAAAAGTTCGCTCCGCAACCTGTATCCGATTACAATTACCGTTTGCGGTTCCCGATACACGTGTACATATGTGCTTTACAACGCATGACCTTTTGTTAGGCAAGTAGCAGATGTTGTTCCGTGAAAGACCTGGGTGCTGGTTGTAACGAGGTTGTCGGAGCAGTTTGTTCTGACGATGTACCAAGAGATTCAATGTCACTCAGCAGCTGAAAACAATGGCAAACAAGAAGTCAGCTCAGGAGAGACAAGAGAGTGAGGTTGATAGCAGTGCATCAGCCTTGAATGTCCCGCCGTCGGTCCTGCCGATCGCCGCAGTTCACGATATGCCTGCAAGCATGCGTGGAACCGGTCATCAGATGCGTAGATTGACGGCGGGATGACGTTCTATCCTGGAAAAATCACAGTATGTTAAAAAAAGTGAACACAGCCCTCCTGGGCCTGGCGCTGTCGATGGGACTGACGCCTTTGCATGCAGAAGAAACCAAGAAAGTCGATGTGTTGCTGATCGGTGGCGGCATCATGAGCGCTACCCTGGGCACATGGCTCAACGAGCTTGAGCCGAGCTGGACCATGGAAATGGTCGAGCGCCTCGACAAAGTTGCCGAAGAAAGCTCAAACGGCTGGAACAACGCCGGTACCGGTCACTCTGCCTTGGCCGAGTCCAACTACACCCCGTACGGCAAAGACGGCAAGATCGAGATCGCCAAGGCTATCGAGATCAACGAGGCGTTCCAGGTCACCCGTCAATTCATGGCGTGGCAGGTCAAGAATGGCGTCCTGAAAAACCCGCATTCGTTCATCAACTCGACTCCACACATGAGCTTCATGTGGGGCGACGATAACGTCAAGTTCCTGAAGGCCCGCTACGAAGCGCTGAAAACCAGCCCGTTGTTCGCCGGCATGCAGTACAGCGAAGATCAGGCTCAGATCAAGCAGTGGGTTCCACTGATGATGGAAGGGCGTGATCCAAACCAGAAAATCGCTGCTACCTGGACGCCACTGGGTACCGATGCGAACTGGGGCGAAGTCACTCGCCAATACGTTGCCAACCTGCAGACCAAGCCTAACTTCGACCTGAAGTTGTCGAGCGAAGTCAACGAGATCACGCGCAACAAGGACGGCAGCTGGCACGTCGAGTACAAAAACCTGAAAGACGGTACTACTCACGGCACTGACGCGAAGTTCGTGTTTGTTGGCGCTGGCGGTGGTGCATTGAAACTGCTGCAAATCGCTGACATCCCTGAGGCTCGCGAATACGGCGGCTTCCCGGTCGGCGGTTCGTTCCTGGTAACTGAAAACCAGGATCTGGCAATGCAGCACATGGCCAAGGCCTACGGTATCGCGTCGACTGGCGCGCCACCCATGTCCGTACCGCACCTGGACACCCGTGTCCTGGACGGCAAGCGCATGATCCTGTTTGGTCCGTTTGCAACCTTCTCCACCAAGTTCCTGAAGGAAGGTTCGTATCTTGACCTGCTGTCGACCACCACGACCCATAACGTGTGGCCGATGACCAAGGTTGGCGTTGAGCAGTATCCGTTGATCGAGTACCTGGCAGGCCAATTGATGATGTCGGATGACGACCGCTTCAATGCTCTGAAAGAGTACTTCCCGCACGCCAAGAAAGAAGACTGGCGTTTGTGGCAAGCCGGTCAGCGCGTGCAGATCATCAAGCGTGATGCCGAGAAAGGTGGTGTGTTGAAGCTGGGTACTGAGGTTGTTTTCTCTCAGGATCGCTCTATCGCTGGCCTGCTGGGCGCGTCCCCAGGTGCCTCGACTGCACCTCCGATCATGATCGACGTGCTTGAAAAAGCCTTCAAGGACAAGGTTGCTACTCCAGAGTGGCAAGCCAAGATGCGCCAGATCGTTCCGAGCTACGGCACCAAGCTCAACGGTTCGCCTGAGCGCGTTCAGCAGTCGTGGGATTACACCGCTGAAGTCCTGCAGCTGACCAAGCCACCGGTAATTGACCCGGCAGCTTATCCTGCTGCCAGCGCTGCACCGGCCAAGCCTGCGAAGCCACAGCCAAGCAATCCAGCTTCGGATATGGCTCTGTAACACGCCTTATCGTCAGACGCGTGGGTTTTCATGTGGTCGGCAGCGACCACTTGAACCCCCGACAAGAAACCCGGCCCTGCTTAATTGCAGTGCCGGGTTTCTACGTTTCAGGCCAGTTGAAATTTATAAGCGAGTGCTAAACCCACAATTAATTATGGGATTAAGGGTTAATACCTTCGGCTTGAAAATCTCGTTTGCCTGATTTGATAAATAAGCTATGTTGTAAGACGTCGTATAAGACAACTCGGTCTTTTGCGCGATTTCCTCCATTACCAATAAACAATAACAAGGAATAAACATGAACAAGCGTTTCAAGCTGCTCGTTGCGTTTCTCTGCCTGTTCGGCGGTTACACGGCTACGGCTCATGCCTCGGATCAAGCTGACGTTGAGAAGGCTGTCGACAAACTGACTCAGGCCATGTGGCACAAGGATATTGCTCAACTGCAGGCACTGACTGCTGACAACCTCACTTACGGGCATTCCAGCGGCAACATTCAGGACAAGAAAGCCTTTATCGCGGATATCGAAACGGGCAAAAGCGCGTTCAACAGGCTTGAGATGCAGAAGCAGCAGATCACTCTGTCGGGTGATACCGCTCTGGTTCGCAACCACTTTTCCGCAGAGGCTGTGAACAGCGGCAAGGTTGTCCCGACTGAAATCGAAAACTTCCAGATCTGGCAGAAGCAGGACGGCAAGTGGCTGCTGATCGGGCGTCAGGCGTTCAAGTTCTGATGTGAGGGTAAGCACCGCTCTCATGACTGCACTGTCCGTTGGAGCGAGGCTTGCCCGCGAAGAACGATGACGCGATCTGCCTGACAGACCTCATCGAACGCTTCGCGGGCAAGCCTCGCTCCAACAGGGCCTATTGGTTTCGCAGCCTCCGGCAGCTCCTACAAAGTTTGCGGGCTAGCCACAATTCGACTTACCCCCCACGCTCGACTCTAACCACAGCTCATCCAGATTACTGAATCCCCATTCCTTCGCTGATTCGCGACCCACGATGCGATCCTGGCCCACCAGTGCAGCGAGATTGAGAGTGGTGTGCGCGATGTGCTGATTGCTGTTGGCGCAGAAGAACACCCGAACCTTGGGCGTGAGCAGCGATTTTTCATGCTGTTCGGTGACCACTCCAATACGTCCGCTTTGCAGGCGGACCAATGCGCCGACCGGGTAGATGCCCACGCATTTGACGAAGGCCTGAAAGACCTTTTCGTCAAAATGCCCCTGCCACTGGGCCATGCGATGGATGGCATCAGCCGGACCCCAGGCTTCTTTATAGGGGCGATCCGAAGTTACCGCGTCATAGACATCACACACGGCGCCCATTCGTGCGAACAGGCTGATCTGACTACCGGCCAGCCTGTGGGGATAGCCAGTGCCGTCGATTTTTTCATGATGATGCAGACAAACATCCAGGACCCGAGGGCTGAAGTGCTGGCTTTGCCTCAACATATTGGTCCCGCACTGCGAGTGGCTGCGCATGGTCTCGAACTCCTCATCGCTGAGCGCGTCAGGTTTGTTGAGGATGGTCAGCGGGATCACGACTTTACCGACGTCATGCATGAGACCAGCGATACCTGCTTCGTGAACCAAAGCAGGCGGAAGTCCAAGCTGGCGGGCGAGGGCGATCATCAGTGCGCAGACTGCGACCGAATGCATGTAAGTGTATTCATCACAGGTCTTGAGACGTGCGAGGCTGATCAAGGCATCGGGGTGCCGGGAAAGCGAGTCGGAGATTTCCTCGACCAGTTCGCTGACCTGCTCAGTTTCAATGATCTTGCCCATGCGCAAATCGCTGAACATCTTCTCGACCGCTGTTCTGGAATGAGCACACAGCTTGAGCGATCGGGAAATTTCCTGATTCAGCGCGACCCGGTGTGGAATAGGTTTATTAGCGATGTTTTGCAGGCTGATCGGCAGTGCGGGATCTGATTGAACAGGCGCGGCGGGTACAGGGCTGACACCACGACTGTCATCAATCCAGAGCTCCGCGACTTTTGCGTCGAGGATGCGTTGCAGATCATGCTCGTTGGAGAGCATGAATCCGTTTTTCCAGAATGACTGCTCTATCCCTGAGCCGCAGAATTCGTGTACGTACATGCCGAGGCGTAGCTCGGCCACAGAGATATGTTTCAGCACGATAGTGACTCTCTTTTTGTTATGGCTGAAGTTCGCAATCAGGCCTTCGGCACTGATCGCGCTTTCTCGCAGTTGCTACACCGAAAACCTCGCGACCAGACGATTGAGGCCTACGGCCAGTTGCGACAGCTCGTTGCTGGCCAGTGAGGTCTGACTGGCCGCAGATGAGCTTTGTGAGGACAGGTCGCGAATGCTCACCAGGTTCTGATCAACCGAGCGGGCGACTTGCGCCTGTTGTTCTGAGGCTGTGGCAATCAGCATGTTTCTTTCGTTGATGTGGGAAATTGCCGCTGTGATTTCTTTGATTGCGACACCGGCCTCATGGGCGATCTGCAATGTCGACCCGGCTTCAAGTGTGCTTTGTTTCATTGACTGTACTGCCAGGGTCGAGTCTTTCTGAATGCCCTGAATCATCTGCTCGATTTCCCGGGTGGACGTTTGCGTTCTGTGGGCCAGTGCGCGGACTTCATCCGCCACCACGGCAAACCCACGGCCTTGCTCGCCTGCTCGGGCGGCCTCGATAGCGGCGTTCAAGGCCAGCAGGTTGGTTTGTTCGGCAATGGAGCCAATCACATCCAGCACTTTGGCGATATGTTGTGCCTGGTTGGCCAGACCTTCGACTTCAATGCCTGTACGCTCGACCGTAGTGCTGAGTTTTTCCAGCGAGGCGATGGTCTGGCTGACGCGCTCCTGTCCGGTCTGTGCCGAGCGCTCAGATGCCTGGGTTGATTGAGATGCAGCCACCGCATTGCGGGCGACTTCTTCGACCGCGGCAGTCATCTGGTTGACGGCCGTGGCGGCTTGCTCGGTTTCCATGCTTTGGCGCTGAATGCCAACGTTGGATTCTTTGGTGATCGAACTCATTTCCTCAGCCGCCGAGGCGAGTTGTCCCGATGAGTCGGAGATATGCTGGATCGTCTCTTTAAGATTCGCCAGCATGGTTGCAGTAGCGGTCTGCAGCTCGGTCATTTCATCTGCGCCGCTGATTTCAACCGTGGTGCGTAGATCGCCGTCGGCAATTTTCCGGGTAGTGATCAGCAGGGTTTGAATTGGCTGGGTAATACTTCGAGTAAAGGTCACGGCCACGAGCACCGTAACAATGACGGCGATAACAATGAATATCATTGAGATATAACGGCCGCTGGTAAAACTTTCATCTGCGAGCGAGCCGGATTGCTGCGCGCCTTTTTCGTTAATGCCTATCAGCTCTTCAATAGCGCTTTGCAGCGCCACCGCCTGGGGCTTGGAAGTATCCTGGATGAATATCGCCATTTCCTGATAAGTGCGGGTTTTACTTAACTCCATCAGTTCGTCGATCTTGCCTTGATAGGCACTGACATTCGCCGAGACCTTATTGAACAGTTCTCGCTCGGCGGCGTCGCCGATCATAGGTGCGTAATCTTGCGTGGCTTTGCTCAAGTTGGCTTTAAGTTGATTGATTTTTTTGATCGACGCTTCGCCCAAACGTGCGTCATCCATGACAAATCGCCTGGCGTCCAGACGATACAGGAGCATCGCAGTCTCGATGCGGCCCGCCTGTCTGACGCTGGGCAGCCAGTTTGTCTGCAGGTCGGAGGCTGAGTCGTGAATGTCATCCATCTTGAATAGCGAGGCGACGCCAAGACCAATCAATAGAAGACAAATGATGCCGAAGCTGAGCAGGGCTCTGGTGGTCAGTTTTATATTTCTTGTTTTCATACCGAGATACCTCGAATCGCCACGCTGCGATAGCTGAGATTCAACCGATCTAGCTGCTGGCGACTTGATATCACTGTAGTCGCCAATATGTGAAAAAACCATCACCCGTGTAGAAAAGTTTTGTCGTTTTACACAGGTCTGGTTATTCAAGTTCATCGGCGTTTAAAACTGAAACTTTAAGAGCGTAAACAGGCGCTTATTTGACGCCATTAAATATTGATTGGATCCATTTTGCTGCGCTTAATGTTGCAAAGCTAACTAATTAATAGGGGGTTATATTATATCTCTGCAGTTTCAGACATGTCCTTGAAGAGCAGCGCCTTTAGTCCACCCTCGACCTCGGCATCCGGGAACTCAGGCGGATTGGCCAGACGCTGTTCGAAGCGCAGGTTGGGCGCTTCGATGGCGGTGTGGTCGATCAGGAAGCTGGAGCCCAGGCTCGGTTCATTCATGCAGGCCAGCACCTGACCACCCGGCACCAGCAGCTCGGGCATGCGCCGCAGCACTTTCTGGTAATCCTTGTCGAGCAGGAAGCTGCCGCGCTGGAAGGAGGGCGGGTCAATAATAATCAGGTCATAAGGGCCGGATTTTTTGACCTTGCCCCAGGACTTGAACAGCTCGTGGTCCAGAAAGCTCACTTTGCGCAGGTCGTGTTGATTGAGGCGGTGATTCTCACGCCCGCGGGTGAGTGCCGCCCGGGACATGTCCAGGTTGACCACCTGTTCGGCGCCGCCAGCGATGGCCGCTACCGAAAAACCACAGGTGTAGGCAAACAGGTTCAGCACCCGCTTGCCCTGCGCGTGAGCCCGCACCCAATCGCGGCCGTAACGCATGTCCAGAAACAAACCGCAGTTCTGCTTCCTGCCTAGATCCACCCTGAAGTGCAGGCCGCTTTCAGTGATTTGCCATTCTTCCACCCGCTCACCCAGCAGCCACTCAGTGGTGCTTTCCGGCAGATAACGATGTTGCAGCAACAAGGTATGCGCCTTGCTGTTCAGCCATTGTGGCGAGCGGGTCAGTTCCAGCAGCAATTGGGTCAGTGCTTCAAGCTCGGTCTTTGCGGGCTCGCGGAACAGTGAGACCAGCACCACGCCCTGCATCCAGTCGACCGTCACCTGTTCAAGTCCCGGCCAGACGCGGCCTCGGCCATGAAACAGACGGCGTGTTTCATCGGGTGCGGTTTGCAGGGCATCCAGCAGATGCTGGTTGAGGATGGCGAGTGCTTCTGGGGTCATGACGGGCAATCAGTGGCGAAAAGGCGCGACATGTTAAACGTTATCGACGCCGGACGGGCAGCAACATCAACCGGGATGACTGATCACGTACAGGCAGATCGACAGCGTCACGAGGGAGCCGAGGGTCGACACCAGAATCGTGCTCGAGACCAGTGACGCTTCGCGCTTGTAATACTCAGCCAGCATGAAAGGTCCGGTGCCCGTTGGCAGTGCGCTGAGCAGCAGGGCAGCATTGGCCCACAGTAACGGCACATTGAATACGTGAAATACCAGCACCCAGGTCAGCAGCGGGTGGCCGATCAGTTTGATCAGGACCAACAGCGACGTTCCTTCACGTGTGCCTTGTTGTTTTTCGGCGAGAAACAAGCCAAGCGCGACTAATGCACAAGGGCTGGTCGCAGCACCCAGGAGGCTGAGCAGTTTTTCCAGCGCGCCGGGCAAGGGCGCGCCGGTACTTGCCCATAGCGCGCCGAGGATCGGGGACACCACTAGAGGATTTTTCGCCAGCGCCAGAAACACTTTCAAGGCAATGCGGTGCGGCCTGCGTTCGGTTTGCAGTCCGACTTCCACACAGACCAGTGCCAGGCCAAATAAAACGCAGACCACCAGTAGTGCGCCGACCAACGCCGGTTGCAGTCCTTCCTGGCCGAGCACCATCACGCACAGCGGGATACCGATATAGCCCGCATTGGCGTAGGAGCCACCGAGTGCGTCGATGCTCGCGTCAGCCAGATGGGTGCCTTTCTTCCAGCGCAGCAAGAGGGTGATGACGAACACCGACAAGGTGCTCAACGTAAAGCCGATGACGAACCCCGGATGCCAGATCTGCTCCCAGGTCGATGTCGCCGTAACACTGAAGAGCAGCGCCGGTAAACACAGCCAGACCACCATCCGATTGATTTCCGAAGCGGCATTCGGGCCAAGGCGGTTCGTGCGGCGGCAGATGAACCCCAGCAGGATCAGGGCGAAAATCGGTAGCAATATATTGAGAACAGCAAACATTCAGGCCCGACCCGTTGCGCGCAAACAGGCGGGCAAGGTTAAGCACGAAAATCGTTAGCGTCCAATCTATTTTCCCTGCTGCGCAGGCCGTCCATCCGCTCGCCGTCCACAGTAAGCAGATCGTCACAATCGAGCCTTAGCCTTTAAGTCCGCACATTGCGCTGGTCCAGGTGCTTGTCTGACGGACCGCAATGGTCTCCATTCGAAGCGAGTGCCCGCCATGACAATTATAGAAACCGACTTCAACGTGTTGGATGAGCAGCAAATACGAGCCGCGCTCAAGCGTCTGTCTTTTTTGCGAGTCAAAATGGAGGCCGCTGCCCGGACGCCCATCGAAAGCATGCAAGTGCATCCGGATTATCTGGACAGTGCCCGCAACTTGCTGGGCTATCTCGCATTGCGCCGCCATGATATTCGCCCTCTGCAACAGCAGTTGTCCGGGCTGGGCCTTTCTTCCCTGGGACGCTGTGAAGCCAATACGCTCGCATCGGTCGACAGGGTGATTGATGTCCTGAAGCGCTTGCTTCCCGGCGCAGAGCTTGAAGAGAATTCCGGAAGCCTGGTGGACCGGACCGGGGAAAAGCTCCTGAACCTGCATGCAGACCAGTTGTTCGGCGGGCCAGCGCCAGAGCGTGGAGTACGCATCATGGTGACCATGCCTCAGGAGGCCGCGACCAATCCTTCCATGGTGCGTGAGCTGGTGCAGGCAGGCATGGATTGTCAACGCATCAACTGCGCTCACGATGACCCGGCTACCTGGCTAAAAATGATTGAGCATGGTCGCAGCGCCGCTGCCAAGGTCGGCAGAACCTGCCAGGTCATGATGGACCTTGCAGGGCCGAAGTTGCGCACGGGACAGATACAGCCCGGGCCCGCAGTGTTAAAACTCCGCCCGCAACGTGATGAGTTCGGACGCATCGTGACCGCCGCTCAAGTCTGGCTTGCCGAAGAGCCGGAGGTCTTTTCGGACGATGACTATTGTTTGCAGATGCCGGGAAAATGGTTGAAGCAGTTGCAGGTCGGTGATGAGCTTGCGTTCAGGGACGCGAGGGATTCAAGTCGTTCACTGTCGATCGTTGAAGTCACCGAACAAGGCTGTCGGGCGGAGTTGCGCAAGACGGCCTACATGATTCCCGGCATAGAGCTGCACTTGAAAAAGCATCGGGGTCGCCCGAAATCGGAACGCATCACCGGCGTTCCGCTTCGGGAGCAAAGCATTGTCCTCAAAGAGGGCGATGTTTTACTGCTGAGCGCTGATGCCAGTCACGGTCATCCCGCAGTGGTCGATAGCACCGGCAAGGTCCTGACCCCGGCGCGTATCGGGTGCACGTTGCCTGAAGTGTTCAAGGACCTGCGCGCCAACGAACCGGTCTGGTTTGACGACGGAAAAATCGGTGGGCGTATCCAGTCAGTCCAGGCCGACGTCGTTACCATCCGTATTACCCATGCGCCGGGCGGAGCCAAACTGAAAAGCGACAAGGGCATTAATCTGCCCGACAGCGAGCTGCAACTCGACGCTCTGTCGCCCGAGGACCTCGAGGCACTTGCGTTCGCCGCCCAGCATGCGGATGTGGTGGAGTTGTCGTTCGTGAACAGCCCCGAAGACGTCAAATCACTTCTGGCGCATTTGAAGCGTCTTGATGCCGAGCATCTGGGTGTCGTGTTGAAAATCGAGACGCGGCGCGGATTCGAAAGCCTGGCTGCTTTATTGCTGGCAGGCATGCAGAATCCGCGGCTGGGTGTGATGATTGCCCGGGGGGATCTGGCGGTAGAAAACGGTTTTGAAAGAACCGCGGAGTTGCAGGAGGAAATCCTTTGTATTTGCGAGGCGGCCCATGTCCCCGTGATCTGGGCAACTCAGGTGCTGGACACCCTGGCCAAGACTGGCGCTGCAACCCGCGCCGAAATTACCGATGCGGCGATGGGCGTGCGAGCTGAATGTGTGATGCTCAACAAAGGCCCGCACATTCTGGAAGCCATGGGGACGCTGGACGATTTATTGGTGCGTATGCAGGGGCATCGCAGCAAAAAGCGCGACTTGTTGCGCAAGCTGAGTGTCGCCGAGCTGAACGCCTGAGCCCCAGAGCGCCTGGACTCTGGTCCAGGCGCTCGTCGGGCAGTGCTCAATAAATTTGCGGGATGATCAGGTCACTCGGCGTCGGCACGCGGCTGTAATCCTCGCGGCGCTGACGCTCCGGCAGTTCAATCGCCGGTTGCTCGACTTCTTCGTACGGCATCTGGCCCAGCAAATGGTGGATGCAGTTCAGGCGCGCGGTCTTCTTGTCGTCCGCCTGCACCACCCACCACGGCGCTTCGGCGATGTGAGTTCGCTCCAGCATGATTTCCTTGGCCTTGGTGTAGTCCTCCCAGCGACGACGGGATTCCAGGTCCATCGGGCTAAGCTTCCATTGCTTGAGCGGATCATGGATGCGGCTGAGAAAGCGCAAATGCTGTTCCTGATCGGAGATCGAAAACCAGTATTTGATCAGTTGGATGCCAGAGCGGGCGAGCATGCGTTCGAACTCGGGCACGGTACGGAAAAACTCCTCGTACTGATCGTCGTCGCAAAAGCCCATGACCTTTTCCACGCCTGCGCGGTTATACCAACTGCGGTCGAACAGCACGATTTCGCCGGCTGCGGGCAGGTGCGAAACGTAGCGCTGGAAATACCATTGAGTGCGTTCACGGTCGTTGGGCGCGGGCAGTGCGGCAACACGGCAGACCCGCGGGTTGAGGCGTTGAGTGATGCGCTTGATCACGCCACCTTTACCGGCAGCATCGCGACCCTCGAAAAGGATCACGACCTTGTGCCCGGTCTTCACTACCCAGCTTTGCAGTTTGACGAGCTCGCCCTGAAGGCGGAACAGTTCGCTGAAATACCGTCGGCGGGCCTGTTTTTCATCGCTGTCGCTGATATCGTTTTCAAACAGTTTATCGAGGCTGTACTCGTCTTCTGCCAGCTCGAGCTCCAGCTCTTCATCATTATGATCAAGCAGCTCGCGATGAATACGCCGCGCCAGGTTTTCGTGGTCAGGAGACATATCGGGCACTCATCTGTAGGAAAAGTCCTCAGATAGTAATCAGCCCATATGACGCAAAGGTGACAGTTTAAAGACTTAGCGTGGGATGTAACGACGCTGCCAGCGATACGGGATGAACAGGGTCAGTAAACCCAGCACTGCAGCAAATGCGCCGCTGATCAATAGCGCATTGGCTCCCAGTCGGCTTTCCAGCAATGCGCCGATAATTGCCCCCACGAACATGCCAATCCAAGGGACCAGCTGCACCCGCCAGCCGTCACGGCGCTCGCCAAGCATCCAGCGCCCAAGGCCACGACCGAATCGCGAAAGTGCGCCGGTGACATACGTCAGCCCCACCGGCAGGCCGTTGACCTGTTCAACGGCGGCATTGAGCATGCCCATGGCCAGAATCGCCGCCACGACGGTAATAATCTGCGAAGCCATTGGCCAGGCTGCGGCAGCGCACAGCAGCATACCAATACTCAGTAACAAGGGCAGGGCGCGTCGGCCACTTACCCGGGCAACGATCACCCCCAGCGCATTACCGATCACAAAAGTGATGATTGCCAACAGCAGGCGAGAGGTGGTGTTCAGGTCACCATCGCTGATCGCCACCGCCAGCCGGGTGGTGTTGCCGCTCATGAAGGAGACGAAGTCGCCCGTCGCCATGAAGCCGATGGCATCGGTCATGCCTGCCAGAACCGAGAGACTCGCCGCCAACCCCATACCCACTCGGCCACGCCATTTCTGCATGTGCAGATGCTTCAAATTAGCACTGGCAGTGGCGGTGGAAGGAAGCATCGCAGGTCCTTGCATTGATCACAGATTCAGACGAGAACATTGCAACGCTTGATTAAAGAGCTTTGGCGCGAACGATCCGCTTGGCCTTGATTTCGTCGGCATAGGCTTTGAGCTGGTCGGCATCGCCATACAGCCGGTTGACCAGTTGCAGAATGGCCGTGACGTCGACATCAGTCATTTGTTCGGCGAGCTTGAGTATTTCATTGGCAGTGCTTTCAAGGTTCTCGGCAGTTCCCTTGAGGTGACGCTTGAGTTCCTGGGTCGGCTTGTTGAGGGCCATGATGTTTCCTTCTTATAAGTACCGCGATTTCTATGCGGTGGAGCATCGCTTTTTCTGGGGGAACAAGCAATGTGTTGGCTGCCTCCGTATGCCTAAGAGACGTCTTGGCGGGATGTAATACGATAACTGAGACTTCCGGTGCTTCGGAAGCTTCCTACAAACCTGCTCTGTATCGGCTGACTGACGTACCGAGCGACTGTTGGCAAAGTCCCGCCTTTTATTCAGGCCAAGGACTTGCCCATGCTCAACACCGCAGATCGCGCCTCGTTCACGCTAGAAATTGCCGGGCTTGAGCATGACTTTCGAGTGCTGGCCTTCACCGCAAAGGAATCCATCAGCCGTCCGTTCAGCGTACGCATCGAGTTGGTCAGCGAACGGGCCAATCTCGAACTGGATGATCTGCTGCACCGTCTGGCCTTCCTGAAAATTGACGCTGACGGTCATGGTTTTCACGGGCAGATTGGCGAAGTCGCGCAGGGTGATTCCGGCAAGCGCTTTACCCACTACTTCATCCAGTTGGTGCCCAGCCTCAAGCGTCTGGAATACCGCCGCAATCATCGGATCTTTCAAGGCAAGACTGTGCCGGACATCATCGCGCTGGTGCTCAAGGATCACGCCATCTTCAGCAACGGGTTTGCGTTCAGGCTGCGCGAGCCCTGCAAGCCTCGCGATTACTGCACCCAGTATCAGGAAACCGATCTGCATTTCGTACGCAGGCTGTGTGAAGAAGAGGGTATCCATTTTCACTTCCAGCACAGTCCTGACGAGCATCTGCTGGTGTTTGCCGAC